>JAKFCO010000026.1:0-2559 GCA_036676605.1 Algoriphagus sp. | reverse complement strand
CCTGCCAAATCAGAAGGCTATGGAGGAACCCCCGTTTCAATCACCTATACTGGCTCAAATGTAATTGTTTATCAAGGAAATGCAGGGGGGGATGGAGATTACAGCGAACCTCAAAATTCTGTTTCAGGAGGCGGCGGAGGTGGATTAATACCTTGGAAACCATTACCTGCAGATGATGGCCAAAATGGAAAGGCTGCCGGAAATGGCCAAGGAGAAGGAGGAAGAGGTGGTGACGGACGGGTTCTAACCTTAGGTGACTCTCTAAGATATTTCGGTGCTGGAGGCGGAGGTGTTGGACGATACTTTAATGGTACCGATAAGATTGGATTAGGAGGTTCTGCGGGTGGAATTCGAATTGGAGGCAGTGGAAACTTAAGCGGTACTAATCCGGTAGGTAATCCTGGAGTAAATAAAACCGGTTCGGGAGGTGGATCCGGCTACTATGGGGGTGGAAAAGGAGGGAGTAGTATAGTCTACATTACCTTCGTAAATGCCCGAATTCTGGAAGTTGATTACATGTATTTCAATGCGACATACAACAGCTTAGTTCGATCCGGAGAACTGAAATGGGCCACTTCAAAAGAATGGGAAAACTCTCACTTCGAGATCGAGCGCTCAGTAAATGACACCCGTAACTGGGTCAAAGTAGGTGAAGTTACAGGTAAAGGATATTCGGATGTGCCAGTGGAGTACAGCTTTACCGATCTTAACCTTCCCGCTTCAGGCGGAAATATCTTCTATCGATTAAGACAGGTAGATTTGGATGGTGACTTTTTGTATAGTTTAACGCGAGCAATACAAGTTGAAGCATTGGACGGAAGCACTTCCTGGATTGCTTACCCGAATCCAAGTGCTATGCGTTCATCCATTACTGTTGATCTTTTGGATAGATCAGGCTATGGCGATGAATCAATCCTGATAAGAATCTCTGATACAAGAGGAATTTTCGAATCCTATTCTGTATCGAGTCCGGAAGAGGTGTCCACTGTAGTCAATTCTTACCTCGACCAGGCTCGTCCCGGACTGCATATCCTTAAGCTGATTTGGGGGAATAAAAGCGAGCAACTGAAATTGATCAGGAAGTAAGTGATTTCCTGATTTTGATAGTAGAGCTGTGATATTCACGGCTTTTTTTTATTCCTTCATTTGGAAGCCTTCAAAAGTGTACAAAGTTTTTTCAAAGCAGCTGTTGACTTCAATTGAAACAGGGCCTGCGTGATTCAAACAAGGATGAAAACGAGTCTCTTACTGTTAAAAACATCTATTATTCTCCACAGAAACATTCTGTTCTCATGAATTCAATCAACCGCTTAAGAAATGGATGCTGAATATTTCGTCAAGTGAGCTTTTTGCAGAAGTTTTTTTGGGTCGATCAAATTGACCATTCTAGGGTTCTTAACTGAACTGACAATAATTTTATCTCGTATTTTCCCATAAACATTCAAGTTTTTAGACAGTTACATGCAAAACCTACAGGTTTTTTTTTGTTTTTAAATTAAAGCTGGCTAAATTTGAAATACATTTTAGTGGCAATGAAAATCGATTTTAAGCCGATTTTTAGAAAATATGAGCTCAAAAAATTTTTCATACCGATATAGCAAAATATCCTTCCTCCTTTTTGGGTTGGCGGGTATGTTGTTGTATTCCGGTAATGCCTTCGCTCAGAGTCCTCCACTAATTTTTACTAGCAGTGGAAATTTTAATGTTCCAGATAAAGTTACCGCAGTCCAAGTCCAAGTTTGGGGTGCCGGTGGAGGAGGTGGATTTACCGGTGACAATAAAGGAGCCGCCGGTGGGGGCGGTGGTGCGTTTATTTTAGCAAATTCATTTCCAGTTACGCCCGGTTCATCCATCACTACAACCATTGGCATAGGTGGTTCTGGTCAAACCACAACTGGAACCCAAGGGGGAAATGGTGGATCATCAATTTTTGGCAGCTTATCAGCAAATGGTGGATCAGGAGCAAATGGCCAAACTCCAGGCAGTGGAGGCATAGCTGGATCAGGAATTTATATTTATTCGGCTGGAGGAACTTCAATATCTCCACCAAATAGTAATAATACTGGAGGATCTGGAGGAGGTGCTGCTGGTAGTTCCTCAGGATCTGGTGCAAATGGAGTATATGATATTGTTGGAGGCGCAGGAGGAACTGGAGTTGACGGTGCTGGATCTGGAGGGTATGGTGGCACAGGTAATAATCCGGGTGCTAACGGATTCCCAGGAGTTCAACCTGGTGGAGGTGGTGGAGGTGAAGGCCGGTCTTCAGCCAGTGGTGGAAGTGGAGGAGATGGACAGATTATTGTTTCTTGGACCTGTTCCAACACGCTCACTTCAGCAGCTGGCACAGATAGTCAAACAGTTTGTGAAGGGACAGGAATCACCGATATTACCTACGAAATCGCAGGTGCATATGGAGCTGATTTTTCAGGTTTGCCCGCTGGTGTAACGGGAACCTATAATCTAGGTGATGTAACCATCAGTGGCACACCCACCACTCCCGGAACCTATAATTATACGGTTACTCCAACTGGAAGCTGTACAACCAATGTGATTAATGGA
>JAKFCO010000025.1:0-42945 GCA_036676605.1 Algoriphagus sp. | reverse complement strand
CTTGGAATTTTGACGATGGAAATGGAAATACTGCGACTCAGGAGCAAACCGTGATCGTGGATGATACCTCCGCTCCGATTCCGACGGTGGCTGAGTTGCCGATTATCAGTGGCCAGTGTTCAGCGACAGTTACTGCACCAACAGCAAATGATACTTGCGAAGGCCCAATCACCGGAACTACAGAAGATCCTTTGACTTACACCGAGCAAGGAACATATACAATCACCTGGACTTATGACGATGGCAATGGAAACACTGCGACTCAGGAACAGACGGTGATTGTTGATGACGTGACTAATCCCGGCTGGAATACAATTGTCGGAAGCCTAGACAGAATTCTGTATTGTGGACAAGACAATATTTTAGCTCAAGCTCAACTTCTTGCTCCAGAAGGAAATGATAACTGTGGGAATTTGACATTGGAAAAGACAAGCGGAGTTTTTGTTCCAACAGGATCTAATGGAGCTGGTACATTCACAAATACCTGGATAGCAACGGATGGTAATTCCAATCTTTCTGAGGAATTCACTCAGGTAATTACTATCGCGGGAATTGAGATTGATGCATCCGCAAGTGGAACACCGGTTCAAGTAGGTTCAACAGCCACCTTGAGTGCCAGAGTTACGCCAAATGTTGCAGGGGTCACCGTGAACTTCTATCTGGATGGGATATTAAAAGGAAGCGGATTGACAAATGCTTCAGGAATTGCGACTCTGGGTGTGCCGGGATTGCAACTGGATGTCTATAAAGTAACAGCAGAAGTAGGAAGCGGATGTTCAGAATCCATTGCATACTTGCCAGTTTATGATCCGAATGGAAGCTTTGTAACAGGCGGTGGTTGGATCAACTCTCCGGCAGGGGCTTATTCTGAAGATCCTTCGTTAGTTGGAAAAGCGAGCTTTGGTTTTGTTTCCAAATACAAGAAAGGATCAAATGAGGTGGATGGAAATACCGAATTCCAATTCAACGCTGGTAACCTCAACTTTAAATCCACACTTCACGAAGCAGGGGCCTTGGTGATCTCAGGTAAGAAAGCTACCTACAGAGGAGACGGAACTATAAATGGAATCCCCGGATTTAGATTTACAATAACTGCTATAGATGGAAATTGGAACGGAGGATCATTGCCTGACCAATTCAGAATCAAGATTTGGGGCGGTAATGGTGTTATCTATGACAACGGACTTGGTGCAGATGATAATTCCGAAGTAGCTACAACTCTTGGCGGCGGTTCAATCGTAATCCATCAGGCTAATGCCAAAGGCACTAAGCGTGTCTCCGCTGAACTGATCACAGTTGACTGGAACACTCCTGTCGAAACCATCAGGCAGAAAGTGGATCTGATGAGTGGAACTTGGTTTGATAGCAGAAAACTGGCTCTTAATCTTGATGCAAGCACTTACGATCCATTGACTCCGGGCTTCAATGAGCTGAAGGCTGATCTGGTTGAGAATGAGTTCTTCGAATTGGATGAACCTATTGCTATCCAGGTTTTGGTACAGGATAAACCAAAAGCACTTGATATTGAGCTAAGCGATCATGTTGTAGCCAAAGATGTTGCAAGCGGAACCGTCATAGGAACGCTAAGCACCATTGATCCTGCTGACGATATTCATACTTACAGCATGGACGCGCATTCGGATCTGGATATTCAGGGCAATCAACTGATCTGGAAAGGAACGAACATTCCGGCTGCACAGATGAAAGTGACAGTCTTCAGCACCGATCGTGCAGGGCAGAAAATCAGCAAAGAGATCAAGCTGAGCAGAGAACTGAAGCCAGGAGAATTCTTCCTGTATCCGAACCCGGCTGTGAATGAAACTAATGTGATGTTGGATTTGGATCAAAGTGCTACAGTCGCCTTTGAAGTATATGATGCAATTGGCAGATTGGTAATTCAGGATGAGGCTTACAAAGAAGGAAGCTTCACCCACATGATCAAATTGGATGGATTGGCACCGGGCATGTACACGGTTCAGCTTAAGGTTGGAAACATGGTCATGACCAAGCGATTGATTAAGCATTAATTCCTGGGACTAAAATGATAATCCCCTTTCGGGAAATCCGGAGGGGGTTATTTCAGAATGACGTAATAAAATTACAATTGCTTAAAATGTTTGGTTTTCAAAAAGTTTTTAAATATCAATCCATTTATGTTTTCATTTCCTAAAACCTGCAAAGAGTTTTTCTTTTCAAAAATTTCGAAAAATCTCTCTCCTTATTTTCGATTCACGTATCAAGTGACACTGATTTTTGCATTTGCAGGAATATTAGGATGTGACAGAGAGGAAGACCCTGCTGATACACTAGACGATCCAAAGCCAGTCCCGGCAGACTCCAGAACTGTAAATGTGATTATTGATGGACCCTATGATTTTAAAAATGCCCTGGCACATAGTTTAATTGACTCATTATCACTTAGCGATTCAAAAGAAATACTCTACGCACCATCCGGAACTCAATCCCCAATAATTTTAACGGATAAATTTACCGGGGAAGTATTGGCACTTGTCCATTTGGACTCAATCCAATCCGAAGTTAAAATCAATGCTGAAACAGTCACAAGAGCATTTTTGCAGTTAATTCCAGCATTCAATTCACTTTCTAATGAAGCGAAAGGAAGGTTTTTGAATGATGCAAAAGGTATTAAGGTCTATAATGATGTTTTAGTAAGTATCGATGGTTTCCTTAAGACTAAAGAATCTATTTATTCCTCCAAACCCGAATTCATAGCCCAGTCTATTTTATTGAATGACTATATCTTCGAAAACTATTTGAACATTCAAGATGTCCCTGGAGGAAGACAAGCTCAAGATTTAGAAAGTTTTTCTAAATGGATTACACCTGAAAATGGTGCTTCGATTGTTAACCAAGTGAGAAGCTATGTATATATAGAATTTGTCCCAATTGGTCAGGGAGAAAAGATTACTTCAGTGTTGGAGCCTAGAAATTTCTACTTAGCGCCTACTCCAGTTCCTGTTTCTGATTTGAAGGTTCCTGACAATTGCTATACTGTATATCTAAGTCAATCTAATAGTCAGGCTAAATCAAAAAATGTCTTTGAAATAGCTAAGAGATCAACAGAAATTATGTTTGGAGCTTTATTTGGTTCTTTTGGTAATAGTAGGAATGATTGTATTGCAAAAATTGCTGGTTCACTTATTTCAAGCGTTAATGGAATTATATTAGGAACTGTAAACTCTCAAGATAGGGAATTAGATTTAATCAAAGGTTCAATAAAAGCTGTAGGAGATGTAATTTATACAAATGCGTCTGACTTGAGTTGTGCGAAATATTTAACATCAAAAAGTGTATGGTATAAATTTATCGCAAAAAATGCGATTTTCATATCAAGGATAATAGATGGAGTTGGACTCCTGAAAGATGGAACTGAAATGGTGCCATATGTCATTGCGGTATTGGATGGTGAAGAAATGTCTCAGGTAATGCAGCTTTATAATGGAAAATTAATTCAGGCTTGTGTAGGGGGGACCAATGCAAGCACTTTCAATGAGATTTATTCTTCAGGAAGCAAAATTTATCCTATTGTTAAAATGGTCCCGAAATCGGAGTATGGACCATGGAGTAAAGCGGGATTTAAAGTAGAATGGAAAACTTCAATTCCCAATGGTGGGTCTGTTAACTTACCATCCTCTTCTAGTGATCAAAATGGTGAAGCAACTGTAGAGTGGACTCTTCCAACCAATTTTTCCGGTGAGGTGCAGCTAATAGCCGAAATCAAGGACAAAGAAACAGATCATTTATTCGGTAGTCCAATTACTTTTAAAACCCAAGTAACTCAAATTGATTCAATTGAAATTTATAAGGCAGCAGTGTTAGGAAAATGGAAAACAGAAACATATGGTATTCCTTCTATGGAATTAGGTTATACGTCTTTTGAAAATGTATTGCCAAATGGATTGGTACATAGAACATCTTATCTTTATCCTGATGGAACTGTTCAGAGCGCTAATTCATATTATCCATGGAGTATAACAGGAAATAATACATCAGGATTTTATTGGACGTTTTCGGATGTTAAATCAAGAAGGTTGACTTATCCATTAACCTCCATGATCACAGAACTCAGTTGGGTTAGAAATTATCATACGAGATAATAAAAAAAAATATGTGTAATCGGATAACTTCACGTAGCCAAAGAATGACAGGGTTCGGCCCTAAGTTGAGAGGTTGTTCATGATGAGGCTTACAAAGAAGGAAGCTTCACCCATGTCCTCAAATTGGATGGATTGGCACCTGGCATGTACACGGTACAGCTTAAGGTTGGAAATATGGTCATGATCAAGCGATTGATCAAAAACTAAGGTAAATTTCCTTTCAAACTTTAATCATCCCTCTTTCCGGCTTATGGAAAGAGGGATTGATTTTTTAAGAGTTATCCGCTTCCAAAATGATAGTTTTGGAACGGCGGGGAGGAGGACGCAGCCGCGGGGCGTGCGTGGGGAATGTGCGGAGGAAGCTTAGCTGCGTCTTGAACCTTCCCCGCAACCCGGCTCCTCGCTAAACCAACCCACCGGGTTATTTCTTTACACTCAGCCTTTTTTTTTGTTCAAGCCAAAAGAAAGGAAAAAACATCCTCAACATCCACTGTTTTTGGCGGCAAATATTTTATCTATTGACGCTTTGACGGCCAAAAAACCAATACAATATTCCCGTCATTATTACCAGAGGTTGAAACCCCTCTCTACCCATTCCACCCTACAGACTGGCCCCTCGCTAATCCCGACAACTGTACGGGATGTCCCACGGACATTTTCTTGACGCTCATTCCTCTATGGGACATTTCTCGGGGAAATATTCAGTGATACTAAAACAAGGTTGTGGAACGGCGGGGAGGAGGACGCAGCCGCGGGGCGTGCGAAGGGCATGTGCGGTGGGAGCTTAGTTGCGTCTTGAACCTGCCCGCAACCTGGCTCTTCTCTAAAACAACCCAATGGGTTGTTTCTTTACGCTCAGCCCTCCTTTTGGTTCAAGCCAAAAGAATGAAAAGGACTTTGAGTATAAGGATTACGATCTTGGCTTATAATTCTGTCGTACGAAAAATCTTAAATCTTATGTCTTAAATCTAAAATCTCAAATCTTATCTCTTTCCTTCACCCCTTCCCAATCAAATCCTTTTCAATCTGTTCCAGTGACTTTCCTTTTGTTTCCGGCAGGACCAGCCAGATGATCACAAAACCTGTCGCGCAGATTCCTCCATACAGCCAGAAGTTATTGGCCCAACCCAGGTTTTCCTTGATAATAGGGAAGGAATAGGTTAGGGTGAAATTACCAATCCAGTGTGCCAGTGCTGCAATGGAAATAGCAGCGCCTCTGATTCGGGTAGGGAAAATCTCCGACAAGACAACCCAAAGAAGAGGAGCTAGGGTGAAAGAATAAAACATCACATTGGCCAGAACCAGAAACACGATCACCAAGCCACCCTGCTCGATGTAGAATGAATATCCGATGAACAAATAGAGAATTGCCATCGCTGCGGTACCGATCAGCAAAAGCTTTTTCCTGCCGAATTTATCAACTGTGAAAATGGTAATAAACACGGACAGCACCATCACCCCACCGATGACGACGATGTTGAGCATCATTTCTTTCAGGGTGTAACCGGCTGCCTGGAAAATATCTGCGGCATAATAGATAACTACATTCAGCCCGCTCCATTGCTGAAGGAAGGATAAGAAAATGCCAATAGCGAGGAATTTTACAATTCGTTTATTGAGCAATTCCCCAAAATTCACATGAGCCATGTCGCCCTCTGTCAAAGTCGCTTTGATTTCGGCAATTGAAATATTCGCGTAAAAAGCGCCTCCGATCCTTGTTAATACTTTCCGGGCTTTTTGCTCTTCGTTGTTTTTGACCAGCCATCGGGCGCTTTCCGGCACGAAAAACATGAGGATAAAAAACAGCATGGCGGGAATCAATTCAGCTCCAAACATCCATCTCCAGCCATACAGCCCGCTCCAACTTGAGGCTATCATTTCAAAACTGGGCACGTCAGCCAATTCATTATCGAGCAAGGAGATTTGCCAGTTTACGACTTGAGCCAAAAGAACCCCAATCATAACCATTAATTGATTGATGGTGACGAACATTCCCCGCTTTTCCGGAGGTGAGATTTCTGCTATGTATAGAGGAGAGAGATTGAGTGCTATTCCCATTGCTACCCCTCCGACAATCCTGTAAAAATTGAACCACCAAAATGTATCAGCTAATGCGGTTCCGATCGCAGAAATTGAAAATAGCAAACCTGAGAAAATCAGAAGTCTTTTCCTTCCCAATTTATCAGACAGGCCAATACATAAAATCGCTCCGGCCATACAGCCAATCAATGCGGAACTCGTTCCCCAGCCTTGATCGCTTGGCGAAGTGATGTTGAAGAAAGGTTCGTAAAAAGGTTTGGCGCCGCCGATTACAACCCAGTCATAACCGAAAAGGAAACCACCGAGAGCTGCAGTCATGCTGATCAGCCAAATGTAAATTTGATTGTATTTTATAGATTGATCCATTTCTATCGTATGCCGGGGGAAATTTTAAAATCGCATTAAAACCTTTTTAAGGTAAAACCGCAATTTGGGAATTGCAACCTGCTGTACCTTCCCGATGGAAAGGAAGGTTTCCGCTATTTCCGGCTGGCGCGCGTGTTGCGCGTGAAATCTATTTCCGGTTCAGCGTCACGAGAGAAAAGACAAAGCATTCGATTGCATTCCGGGTATCCGATTTTCCTCATCGGACTGAGTCAAAAGAGGAGAGGAGTCGGCAGCGTTCAGCACTGCCAGATACAGACTTCTGGTGATCGGATGATCCCAACTTAATTCTGTTACGTACAATCAAGCGCATACGTATAAAAAAGAATCGATTGTTTCAGAAAAAAAGACTGTCAATAAAAACACCCCTTTCATGTCAATAACTTGAATGGGATTTGCGCAGTTTTGATCAAATCAAACTTTTCTTCATGATTTGAATCCGACGAAATTCAGGTAGCATCACTTCAAAGTCAATTACATAAGAGGTAGCGAACTCAAATCCCGATTTTTCATAAAACCGTTTTGCCTGATCCTTGAAATCCATCGCTTCAAGCCAGATAGCTTCCACTCCTTTGTTTTTCGAATCAGTTTCGACCAACTCCATGACTTTACCTGCAATCCCCTTGCCATGAAAGTCCTCATGCAAATAGAGTCGATGGAGTTTGGCAGCGTTTGAAATTGGAAACTGTTTCGGGGAAGACGGAATGGTGTACTTGACGATTCCGATTTCCTGACCTTCGGAAAGGATGAAAAAGTAATTGCTGCGAAGATCATTAAGCTCTTTTTCAAGATTTTCCTGACTGTAATTCCTATCCAAAAACCACTTCCCGCCATCTTTCCAAATATGAAGGTAAGCTGGTAAATAGACCTTTTTCATCAGGGAAAAAAGTTTGGATTGGTCTGAGGACTGGATTGGAGAAAGCTGAATTTCAGGGCTGATTTGCATGCTTTCCAAAGGTGATTGAGAATTATGAAATTTCAAATCAGGAAATTAAAAAACCACAGCCTCTTTCAAAGCTGTGGTAAAAGTTGACGCTCAGAATTTGATTTTATTCGGAAAGCTTTGCCAGAATCTCATCCGCAATACCGTCCGAATAGATCCCAAAAGCATTGACTAAAACACCTTTCAAATCATGTTTTTCAGAAGAAATTGCATACAAAACCGCCTCGTCAGATGGATTTGTTTCCCCTTCAAATCTGAAAGTTTTATCAACATGAAATTCATTGTGTAATACCTGAAATTCTCCATTTCTGCATTCCAAAAAGTCATGCTTCAGGTTAAAATCTTCCACATAACCTTCTTTCCTTAGTTTTTCCAGTATTTCAACAAGAGTGGTTTCGTAGTTCTCCATAGTTTCTATGGTTTAGTTTTATTGAATATAATCATTTTGAAGCTGATTTTCAGTTCGTTGAATGGTGTATTTGGTTAAATTTTTTAAAACAATATCTGCATTCGGATATAGTTTACGATTGATAGGTACTATCGATGTAAAGGATGCGAAAATGCGACTCCCTCCGCAGCGGCGGAGGGCTAGGGGGATTTTTTCACTCAAATAACACCTTGATTACTTGTCATTCGGTTAATCGAATTCACTTTAAAAAAAACCACAGCCTCTTTCAAAGCTGTGGTTTCCTGGTGTTGATAAAAACCTGTGCTGCCTCCGGAGAACCAGCGTATCAAGCTTTCAATTTATTTAATATACCCCTTCTTTATTTCCAGTAACCAACTAAAACAAGGTCTGAAGTCCAATTAAAGGTGCTCCGCCACGGCGGACAAGTGTGGTCTGTTGACCGTTGTCCGTGGACAATTATCCGCTAATCAAGATTTGGTTTCTAACTTACTGCCAATTGCGTATAATCCTATTTTACTTTCTGGCAAGCGCCTTTTTAGCCGCTTTCACGATGTTTTCAGCATTCAGTCCGTATTTCTCCAGCAATTGAGTTGGAGTTCCTGACTCCCCGAAGCTGTCATTAACGCCCACGTATTCCAAAGGAGCCGGATTATTTCTGATCAGGCACTGAGCGATGCTGTCTCCCAAACCACCGTTCAATTGGTGCTCTTCAGCAGAAACTGCACAACCTGTTTTCTTCACGGATTCCAGAATCGCTTCCTCGTCCAAAGGCTTGATTGTATGAATATTGATCACCTCGGCAGAGATTCCTTCTGCTCTCAGCATCGCTTCCGCTACAACAGCTTCCCAAACCAAATGGCCGGTGGCGAAGATGGTCACATCTTTTCCGTCGATCATTTTCCATGCTTTTCCGATTTCAAACTTCATATCTGAAGGAGTGAAAACCGGCCAGCTCGGACGACCAAATCTGAGGTAAACCGGACCTTCATACTCAGCAATTGCTAAAGTTGCAGCTTTGGTCTGATTGTAATCGCAAGGGTTAATTACGGTCATGTTTGGAAGCATTTTCATCATACCCATATCTTCCAGGATTTGGTGCGTGGCCCCGTCTTCACCCAAAGTCAAACCTGCGTGTGAAGCGCAGATTTTGACATTTTTCTCAGAATAGGCGATAGACTGACGAATCTGATCGTAAACACGTCCGGTCGAAAAGTTGGCGAATGTCCCTGTAAATGGAATCTTTCCGCCGATAGTCATACCGGCTGCCAAGCCAATCATATTCGCTTCAGCGATACCGGTTTGGAAGAATCTCTCTGGAAATTCCTTTTGGAAAGCGCCCATTTTCAGCGAACCAATTAAATCCGCACAAAGTCCGACTACATCGGGATTTCTTCGACCTGCTTCCAGGAAGCCATCACCAAATCCTGATCGGGTGTCTTTTTTTTCTGTATAAGTAAATTTCAAATCTAAGCTCATGATACTTGAGGGAGGGATAAAGGATGATTAATAATCGCCAAGAGTTTCTTCCAACTGGCTCAGTGCATCTGCAAGCTGCTCGTCATTTGGGGAAACTCCATGCCACTTGTGAGAGCCAACCATAAAGTCCACTCCGAATCCCATATCTGAATAAAGAAGATTCAGCACAGGCTTACCTTTACCGCAAAATGCTTTGGCTTTTTCCAAACCAGCCACAACAGCTTTCATATCATTGCCCTGACGGGTTTCGATCACTTCCCAACCGAATGCTTCCCATTTCTCTTTCAGATTTTTCAGATCCATTACTTCCCGGGTCGGGCCGTCGATCTGCTGACCATTGTAATCAATTGTTGCAATCAAATTGTCAACACCATAGTGGGCGGCATACATCGCTGCTTCCCAAACCTGTCCTTCCTGAACCTCACCATCGCCCATCGATACATAAATAGTAGAATTATCCCCATTTAATTTCTTCACCTGAGCGGCGCCAATTGCCACAGAAAGTCCCTGACCCAAAGATCCGGAAGCAATTCGTACACCGGGAAGGTGTTCTTCGGTAGCAGGGTGTCCCTGCAAACGAGAATTTAGCTTTCTGAAAGTATGGAGTTCTTTAGTAGCAAAATATCCGCTTCGGGATAAGACAGAATACCAAAGAGCCGAAAGGTGACCGTTGGAAAGGAAAAACAGGTCTTCACCTTTTCCATTCATGTCAAACTTTGGATTGTGATTCATTTGGTCAAAGTACAGGGCTACGAAAAACTCTGTACAACCCAAAGAAGCTCCGGGGTGACCGGATTGCACCTCATGAACCATTCTGAGAATGTCTCTGCGGACCTGAGTACAGATATTTTGGAGTTGTTCGATTGATTGTTTTTCCATTACGGAGGATTTATTTGAGGATTTGTGCTGTGTGATTCTTGGTATCTACTTTCTCTATTATTTCAGCTATTACTCCCTTCTCGTCAATCACAAAAGTCGTCCGGGCAGTGCCCATATACTTACGACCATACATGGATTTTTCTACCCAGGTACCGTAAGCCTCGTGGACTTTCAAGTCGGTATCTGCGAGTAGTGGAAAAGGAAGAGATTGCTTCTCGATAAATTTCTTGTGGGATTTTTCGTCATCAGAGCTCACACCCAATACAACATACCCTGCTTTGAGCAAGGCATCGTAATTGTCGCGGAGATCGCAAGCCTGAGCTGTACATCCGGGAGTGGCGTCTTTTGGATAAAAGTAGAGAACTACCTTTTTGCCCAGGTAATCGGAGAGTTTGATGAGTTCTCCTTTTTCATTTTTTGCTTCGAACTGAGGTGCCTTCTGGCCTGCTTCTAATTTCATACTAGTGTTGTTTGAATCGAACAATTTTAACCGATGGTTCCCTTCCATTCAGCTACATTTCCTGTTTGGTCGGTTACCCTAAGTACAACCGAACCACGAAATGGTTGTTCATCCAATTTTTCTGACCAAATGACCGCCTGCTTGTGCTCGTAGCGCATCATGACCCATTTATCGTTGATTTTTGCTTCGAAAGTCTTGATTCCCGACAGGTTATCTTTGATTGTAAATCGCATTTCCGACGAGTTGACCCGGATCGGAGTGATAGTCGGTTTTACGTTATCCTCAGCAAGGATAAAAGTACCAAAATTTCTGGTTTTAAATCGAATTGTACCGCTTTCCCAAGTTCCGCCCACGAAAGACTTTCCTCCATTGGATGATTGTTGGTACACCCGGAAGCGCTCTTTGTTGCCGGTGAAGCCTGATACATCCCAAGCCACATCCATCGGATTCCAAAGGTAATCTGCCGGATCGTGAAGTTCGAGTTTGGGGGAGGAGGGAGTTCCCGAATGCTTTAGCCGCAGGAATACATCATCCAAAACCGTATTTTCACCGAAAGAAATCTGAACCTGATTATCTGCGAAAAGATGATCTTTTCCTGCCGGAATCATCGTTTTGATATTCAGCAAAACTACTTCTGAGCAAATGTCAATTTCCTCCGGAATCCCAAAATGCATGTCCCATAAATAGGTTCTGCTCAGTTTATCCTGATAAGCAGGAAGCATTTCGAAGGTATTGGCACCTACATAGAACTTGGCCAAACCTCCATTTGGAGAAATTGGAGCCCGGATTTTCAGAATATTTCCAATGTAATTCACTGTCGCTCTTGCAGGCGCAGCTCCATCTACTACATTATGCTCAAGGTCTTGTCCCTGAAGAGGGATAGTGACCAATCGCTGATTTCCATACGCATCCCGAAGTTTGAGCTGGTAGTTTTTCTTCACTCCAGGGTCCAATTCCAGATGCCCGACACCAACTTGTTTAGGCTGGAAAAAATCAAATTTAAGATGTTCCTGATGGTAAAGTTTGGTAAATCTGTTCTGGTGGGTGTAAAGCAAAAACTGACGGGTAAAGTTGAAATCAACCTTGTCCACGGTCAATGAAAAAATGCTCCCGGCATCATCTGAAAGCTCAAAATTCGGAAATCCATTTCGGTTATCCGCACCGTCAAGCTGGTCGAAACTCTGGATTTCGATCCCGACTCTACCAGTAATCTGAATAGTAGCCGGAAGTCTGTAACTTCCTCCTGAAGCGACAGGAGTTACTTCCACCCGCTGGAATTTTCCGTTTACACGGGAATCGATATCAAGCGGAACGACGGCTATTTTCTGGGGAGTAGGGGCGATGTTGTCAAGGATTTCCGGAAAACCAAATAGTAGCGGATCCATGGCCCGATCCAGGCTATCCCGAATTTCGAAATGCAAGTGCGGGCCTCCGGAATTTCCTGTATTTCCGCCGTTGGCGATTTGCTCTCCTTTTTTCACAGGAAGCTCACCCGGATTCAGCATTACTTCCAATTCATTCAGCTGCGCCTCGTACATTTTCTTGCGCATGAACTGAGTGATCTTTGGATTAAAGTTTCTCAGGTGTCCGTAAAGCGTGATTTTTCCATTTGGATGCTTTATATAAATCACATTCCCGTAGCCAAAAGAGGAAATCTTGATTCGGTGAATCCAGCCATCTGCGGCTGCTAAAATCGGTTCGCCTTCTGATCCGCCAAACTTATAATCCAGTCCGGTATGAAAGTGATTGGGTCTGAGCTCTGCGAAATTGCCGGCAAGAAAATTCCTTCCGCCCGGTTTTACCGGCGAGCGGAAATAGCCTTTGTCTATTTCCTGTGCGGAAAGGAAATGAGTCAGACAAAAAGTAAAAATCAGAGAAAGGGAGAAATACTTATTTAACTTCAAAATCAAACATTTTTTGAGTGCTAATAAATCCTTCTAATCTGTCGCCGACTTTCACGGGTCCGACTCCGGCCGGGGTGCCGGTATAGATGAGATCGCCTTTTTTCAACGTGAAAAACTGGGAAACGTATGCGATGATCGTCGCGAAATCAAACAGCATCAGGCTGGTATTTCCCTTTTGGCGAAGTTCACCATTGATAGTAAGATGGAAGTCGATATCTGCCAAATCAGCAAAATCTGCAACCGGCTTGAATTCCCCGATTGGTGCAGATCCATTGAATGCTTTGGCGATTTCCCATGGAAGACCTTTTGCCTTACATTGATCTTGGAGGTCTCTTGCGGTGAAGTCAATTCCCAAACCGATTTCTTCGAAATAACGGTGGGCAAACTGTTTTTGGATGTTTTTTCCTTCTTTCGAAATCTTCAAAACAAGCTCGGCCTCGTGATGAATATTCTGCGAAAAATCAGGGTAGAAGAATGGCGCTCCCGGTTTCAAAAGAGCCGTATCAGGCTTTAGAAATACGACAGGATTGCTTGGTTTTTCGTTTTTGAGTTCTTCGATATGGGCCACATAATTCCGGCCAATGCAGATGATTTTCATGAAGGATAGGTTTGTTCCACTGGAATCAGTCGCATGGTTTCAGCGCTGTTTGAGTGCGTGAAAATAAGCATATCCTCGTCAAGTAAGAAAGGAAATCGTGCAGGATTTCAATTAGTAGGTTTTTAACCTGATCGGGGGTGAGTTTGAATCAATCCACCGGCTTAAACTCAATCAGAACTTTTTCAGCTTCATTGAAAAACTTGAACTTGTTTCAAGTAATGGCAAAAAACTCATTAGCAAAACTGGTTTCATGGTTTTAGAAAGTAAGAGTTGAGACCTTTTTGAATAATTTTTCTGTCCAACGGGTATAAACGAGCCCGCTGGGATGAAGATTGTCTTCAACGACCATTTCCGGCTTAGCACCGATTTTCCGATAGTCTTCAGTAATGTCTATGAATGCCGCACCGTAATTATCGCAAACCTCTTTTTTCGCCTGATTGTATGCATCGATTTCTCCGGCAACTTTCTCTTTGTCCGTGCCCCGGCTTGTTGCAAAAGGAGTGACTCCCCAGTCCGGAATTGAAATCACAACAACATGATCCGGTTTGTCTCCCGCGAATGCAATTGCTCTTTTCAGCATTGCTTCAAATTCGGTTTTGTAGATGTTCACAAGTCTTCCCCGATACTGATTATTTACGCCAATTAATAGCGTCACCAAATCAAAAGGTTGGTCGCTCAGGTCCGTATTGTTGATTCCTTCATTCAGTTCATCGACAGTCCAACCCGTTTTGGCGATGATTTTTGGATCTTTCCAATTGAAAAATGTTTCCTTGCTCAGCCTTTTCACCAACTGGTTTGGGTATCGATCCGATTCATCCACTCCCTCGCCGATCGTGTAGCTATCGCCAAGTGCCAGATATGTAAGTTTTCTATCGCGCATTTCTTGAGTTGGTAAAGTTTTTTGATTTGGATCTGAGATTTCTGTTGTATTGCTGACTATCAGGCTGAGGCCTAAAATGAGGTAAATAGTTAATTGCATAATTCCGCTTGTTTCTGGTATCGGGCAGATCGTTGGTATTAATATCCTTGAATTTCTTTTTTCAACTCTTCCAAAAGTTCTTTTTCGGAAGGAAGGTATAGCTTGTATTGACTAGCCAGAATCGTTTGATTTCCTTCGGGAAGGGCATATTTAACAACTGCGTTGTTCTTATCTGCACATAGGAGAATTCCGATTGCAGGCTTTTCGTGTTCAAGTTTTTCTTCTCTGTCAAAGTAATTCACATACATCTGTAGCTGTCCCAAATCCTGATGGGTGAGTTTATGAGTTTTGATTTCGATCAATACAAAACACTGTAAAATCCGATTGTAAAAAACCAGATCGATAAAGAAGTCGTCACCGTCCAGATGGATTCTTTTTTGCCTTGACACAAAGGAAAATCCATTTCCTAATTCAAGTAAAAACTCCTGCAAATGGGTGATGATTGCTGATTCTAAATCTTTTTCGTAGTAGGAGCTTTCTCTTTTTAGTCCTAAAAACTCCAGAACCATCGGGTCTTTTATGATCTCCGAAGCTGTTTCCGGAAGCTTTTCTTTTCTGGCTACAGCCAAAACAGATACTTTGTCATTACTGAGAAGCAAGCGTTCGTAAAGTTGGCTATTGAGTTGGCGTTCAAATTGCCGGACCGACCAATAATTTTTCTTGATTTCGGCGATGTAGAATTCCCTTTTGTCCTCTTTTTCTATTCCTAATAGAAGAGTATAATGACTCCAGCTCAATTGCGCAGACACTGTCTGCGCAATTGGAAAGGTTCGGTAAAAAAAACGCATCAGTTCAAGGTTTCTTTGAGAAAACCCTGTTCCATGCAAAGGCTGGAGGCTTTTTAATAAATTCTTGATCAAATAAGTCCCATATTCTGCACGTTCCTCTCCTCGCTGCTCCTCTTCAAAAATCCTTTTCCCGATCTCCCAATACATTATTACACGCTCAAAATTTACTGAGCGAACAGCTTTAATTCTGGCTTGAGAAATGGTCTCCTGAATGTCCTGGATTACAAGGCTGATTTCCATGATAGAAATTTAGTTAAAAAAGTGTCGCCAATCTTTAAGAAGAGAATACTGACTCCAATAGTGTAAAAGTACCGGTGGTTGCGTCCATTTGAACTTTAGCTCCAACCGGCACGATGAATTGTTTTGGCAAGTGTCCGATCATTGCTCCGGTGTAAGCCGGAATTCCAAGCGGCAAAATATAATCATCCATTACCTGATCTACACTGAGCGAACCGTAACCTCCGCCGGGAACACAGTCCGAGCATTGACCGAAAATAAAGCCTTTGATCTTGCCCAAAGTTCCATTCAGCATAAGTGTGCTCATCATCCGATCGATGCGATAAGGATCTTCTGCTATGTCTTCGATAAACAAAATAGAATCTTGAAAATCAGGATAATAGACTGTTCCGGATAAAGCTGCCAGCACAGTTAAATTTCCTCCCAAAATCTTCCCTTCGACTCTTCCTGCTCTCAGTGTTTGAATCCGGTTTGCTTTCACTACCAAGTCATCGCCTTTTGGCTGCTCATTTTTGAAAGTCACTTTTTCCTGCTCAAAAAACATCTGCTCAAACTGCTTCACATTAAAGCTGTTCCAGCTTCCGGATCCATTTGGACCATGAAAACAAACCATCCCTGTCTGCGAATAAATAGCACAATGAAGGGCAGTGATATCCGAATATCCCAAAATAGGCTTTGGGTTTTTGGCGATCATCGCATAATCGATTAAGGGCAAAATCCGGGAAGCGCCTGAACCTCCGCGGATACAGATCACGGCTTTCACTTCCTGATCTGCAAACATTTGGTTCACGTCATTCGCTCTTTCCATGTCGGTTCCCGCCAGGTGTCCGTAGCGATTATCCATATTCTCTCCGAGTTTGACGCTGAATCCCAAGGCTTCTAATGCCTCTTTTGCAAAAGTAAACTGCATCCGATCTGCCGTGGCGGATGACGGACTGATCAGTCCTACTGTATCTCCTTTTTGGATTGCCTTAGGAAAAAGGGTAGTTGAAGCCGGATTTCTTGCAGCAGAATCCAAAGAAACGAAAGGAAAGGAGCCTGCCAAAAGGCCCAGTGATTTGAGAAAAGTGCGTTTTTGCATGAAGAATTGATTTGCAGTGAAATTAGATTCTTTTTTCGAAAGAGATCAAAGAAAAACCCGGACAAACGGTGGGATAGAATTTAATTTTTTGATTCATGATAGTAAGTCCGGTATGAGTGGCGATCCTGATAGAATGCCTGATTTAAACATCAAAAAAAAGGTTAAGGGAAAGAAGAATTTGCTTTTTCATAGTATTTGCTTTTTTCTTCTTTAGACCAAGCCGCTGTCAAAACCTTACAGCGTTCCGAAAATATTTTTAAAAAACTTTTCCAATTTCAACCTTCTTCCAACTTCCTAGCCTCCATACTTCCAACTTTTTTAACACATCGGTCATCCAGCATCCAGCATCCTACATCATATCCCTCACCATCACCATCACTTTTTCCATTTCCCTCCGGACTGCAGATGCTGAGTAAGGGTAATTGGAATTCATGAAGGCAAAGCAATATAGTTTCCCGCTTTTGGTTTTGATCAAACCGACCATGCTATGGTTGTTGCTCATGGTTCCGGTTTTAGCAAAAATATAGGGGTGCACTGCCTGATAGCTATTTTTCAGTGTCCCGGTTTTTCCACCGGTTGGAAGAAGTTCGTACAATTCCTGATCAGGAACCAATCGATAGAGCTTTTCGAAAAGTGCGACCATCGACCTGGGGGTAAATAAATTATGTCGGCTAAGCCCGCTTCCGTCTACCCATTTTGGTTTATCAGGTAAGTCATCAAGGTAAGTTTTCAGGATGTAATCAACTACTCGCTCTATATCGATTTCTTTGAAAAGTTTGTCAGAAACCATAAAAAGCAGTTGTTCAGCCAGAAAATTATCGCTTTCAAGCATCACTTCTTTCAAAATTGGAAAAAGCGGAGCTCCTCTCCATTCCTGATGAATCTCAGGAAGACTGTCGGGACGATAAATCCAATTTTTGCCTGTTGCATTTTTAGCTAATTCAACAAAAAGCTCCGGGGAAGTCAGGAAGGGGATATGATCTTCTCTTCCCAAAAAAGTCTCAGGATTGTAGTAAAATGAGTTTTTATGAAAGTCTCGCTCGAGGTCCTTAATTGGCTGGTAAGTTGTCTGGATAGAAGTTTGGAAGAGTTCCGGAAATACCTGAGGCCGGTTTCCGACTTTCTTCACCTCAACTAAATTCCCATAAATCGGAAGGGAAGTTCGCTCCGCTGAATAGTCATAGTAATAATCATCCCATTGCCAGCCATATCCGAGAGGCGGAGATTTTACATTTGAATCCGAGAAAATCACCTCATCAAACGGAGCTAAAAACGCTTGAAAATCGGGTTGGAAAAGATCTTTGTACTTCCAGCTCGGATCTCCGCTCCCCCAGATTTTGATGGTTTTGCCTTCGGTTACGTATCGAAGAGTTTGAGTGCTGTCTCCAAGTATGGCTATGCTGGCAAATAGTGTAAATAGCTTGGTTGTGGAGGCAGGGACAAAGTTTATTTGGCTGTTTTTTTCAAACATCACCAGATGCGAATCCAAATCATACAATACAAAACCTGTCAAATGACCACTGAAAAAACTGGTTGCTCCGAGTGCAGATTCCAGTTTTATGTATTGATCCCGGGAGATTTGGGCAGAAAGAGAGTAAGAAAATAGGAGAAAGGAGAAAAAGAGAAAAGCTTTACGCATCCGGAATTAGTTTTTTGTTGCTGTCCAGAAGACCCTCAACCAGCCTAAAATAAAAGCCATGCCGCCCAAAGGAGTAATTGCTCCGAGCCAGGTGATTCCGGTCAGGGAAAGAAAGTACAAGGATCCTGAGAAGATCAGAATTCCCAGAATCATGAAAATCGCTGCGAAGCCAAGACCTTTCCAATCCGGCTTAATCAAAGCCAGAATTCCGATCAGAAACAAGCCTAATGAATGGTAGAAGTGATATTTAACAGCAGTTTCAAAGGTTTCAATTCTTCCGGTTTCTTCCAAAATAGCCTTTAATCCATGTGCACCGAAAGCTCCGATTCCAACGGCTAATGCTCCGAAAATTGCTGCTGATTGTATGATTCTTGTTCCTTTCATTTTTTTAAATCCCCCTTGCCCCCTTTGAAAAAAGGGGGAGTTGCTTAAATTATAATTCAACCCTTTTTCTTAATTCTTCCACCTTTGAGCAGTATGCATCGGTCATCGGTCATCGTTCATCCCACATTTCTCTTTCCAAAAATAGCCGAACCGATCCTCACCATCGTGCTTCCTTCTTCCTGTGCGATAAGATAGTCTCCGCTCATACCCATCGAAATCTCTTTCAATTCAACAAAATCCGGGAGAGTTCTGGTTTTTAAATCTTCAAAAAGATGCTTTAAACACCTGAATTCTTTTCTGACTTGATCTTGACTTTCCGTGAAGGTTGCCATTCCCATCAGTCCAGCTATCCGTACATGGGTGAGTTCCTGAAACTCCTTTGAATTCAGCATTTCATCCAGTTCCGCTTTATCAAAACCGAACTTGGTTTCTTCCTCAGCGATATGGACTTGAAGCAAACATGGAATCACCCGATCGATCTTTTTGCCTTGTTTATTTATTTCCTGCAAAAGCTTAAAGGAATCCACGCCATGAATCAGATGAACGAAAGGAGCGATGTATTTGACTTTGTTGCTTTGCAAATGACCGATCATATGCCATCGCACATCGGCAGGAAGCAGGGGTTGTTTTTCCTGAATTTCCTGAACTTTATTTTCCCCAAAGTCACGGATCCCGGCATCATAAGCTTCCCGAAGATCTTCAATAGGCTTGGTTTTGCTCACTGCCACCAATAAGCAATCCAAATTTCGGAAAGTGCTTTTTACTGATTCAAGATTGGCTTTGATTCCCATAGTGCTTCAAATTTTGCTTTACAGCTCAAACAAAGATAGACAGAGGTTGCCTACTTTTGGGGATGCAGCAGTCAATTTTAGAAGGGACCAGTATGGGGCTAGTGCTGTCAGCGATGATCGGCCCGGTATTTTTCAGCCTTGTTCAGGGAAGTCTTCAGCATGGTTTCAGATATTCAGCGGCGTTGGCTTTTGGCGTTTTGGTGAGTGATTCCCTGTATGTCGTAGTTACCTATTTCGGGTTGCAGTTATTTTCGGAGACAGATTTTTTTGAAATGGTTTTGGGATACTTCGGCGGGTTGATTTTGATAGGCTTTGGTGTCCGGTCATTATTTAAGAAAAGTGTCGATCGGATCAGTACCGGCGGTATTGACTTACCAAAAGCCAGAAAGCGGTCCGCATTTGCAAAGGGTTTTGGTATCAATGGAATCAACCCATTTGTGATGCTTTTCTGGATTTCAATAGTTGGAATCGTGCAGTTGAAAGAGGATTTTCAGAGCAAAGAGGTCGCACTTTATTATGTTGGAATTTTGCTGACGGTCTTCGCAATCGATCTGCTGAAAGCGTTAGTCGCCAAACAAATGGCCCGGTGGGTGACGCCTAGTCTGATGTGGGTTTTAAACAAGCTTGTCGGATTGATTATAATTGGTTTCGGCCTCAGGATGATTTGGACAACCTGGGCTTAACCGGGATTTAAACTATTGGCCTGACTCCGCGTTCTCAACTCATGAAAAAAAACTCCAACACTCCCTTATTTTTTACGCTCGCTTTAGCATTTGTCTTTTTCTTTCCGACAGAAGTTTTTGCGCAGGATATCCCGCAGCTTCAGGATTTCAACCAAACCCGAATCGATTACAATCAAAAAGGAATGTTGATACAGGTAAGTTGGGCCGTTGGAAATATGGTTTGGGTTGGGATAGGAGCGAGTCAGACTTCCGGGGAAACCAAAGCTTTTCATCAGATGAACCTCTACTGGAATTCGGTGAACCTGATCATCGCCGGATTTGGATACTGGCAAGCGACGAATGAAACACCGGGAACTGATTTCCGGGCGACGATGGAGGCTCAGCAAAGTATCGAGAAAATCTTATTGTTAAACGCAGGGCTTGTTAGCCTATGTGGCGGGAGGATTTTATTTGAAAGAAAGAGGATTGTGAACAGATAATTCAAAGCTGATTGGTTTTGGAAAATCAGTAATTCTCCAGGGAGGATTTTTGCTGGCATTTGACGGAGTGATGTATGGATTTCACCAAACTCATTCGAAGGAGTTACAGGAAATTATGCAAAATATCAGCTTGGGACCGATCGGTTTTTCGATGGTGATTCCGCTGAATTGAAAAATTGAAAGAACTGGAAACTGTAAAATTTGATTTTTGGTGAATGAAAAAGGAGTCAATGCATTCCTGTTTTTTGGATTTAAGTCTTTCAAAACCTGATAGGTAACCGGTCTTCGTATTCACTGCTTTTTCCAGTTATTGCCCATCTCCAATATTGAGGTAACTTTGCGGCATGGAAAATCTAGCCCCCTGCCCAAAATGTAAATCAGAATTCACCTATGAAATGGACAACCTGATGGTTTGTCCTGAATGCGGATACGAATGGAACCCTGAAGAAAATGAAGTCGAAGTAGAAACCGGCTTAGTTGTGAAAGATGCCAACGGTGTGATTTTAGCCAACGGCGATTCTGTTGTAATTGCGAAAGATCTTCCGGTGAAAGGAGCTCCAAAATCCATCAAAGCCGGTACAAAAGTGAAAAACATCCGCCTCGTAGAAGGCGATCATAATATTGATTGTAAAATCGAGGGTTTCGGGTCCATGGCTCTGAAGTCTGAGTTTGTGAGAAAAGCCTGAGTTTAGTAGGCAGTATTCAGTCACAGTATTCAGTTTTTAGAATTAAGAGGCAAGAGACAAGAATCCAGAGTCAAGACGTAAGATTTAAGACAAGAGATTTTTAGACCTCTGACTGAATTCTGATCACTGCGACTGCGACTGAACACTGAGATTGAAAACTTGAAACAGAGACATAAAAAATCCCTCCGGCGAAAGCCGGAGGGATTCATTTTTTGAAGCCAATCAGAAATTAATCAGCCAGATATTTTTCCACTGGAGTGTAAGGCATTCCGAAAGCCTGAGCTACAGCTTCGTAAACGATTTCTCCGTTGATCATATTCAAGCCAGAAACCAAATCTTCGTTTTGCTGAGCTGCTTTCTTCCAGCCTTTGTCGGCAAGTTGTATCGCGTAAGGAAGCGTTGCATTGGTCAAAGCCAAAGTAGAGGTGTAAGGAACAGCTCCCGGCATATTTGCTACGCAATAGTGGACCACCTCATCAATCACGTAAGTTGGATTTTCGTGTGTGGTTGGTCGGCAAGTTTCGATACAACCGCCCTGATCCACAGCCACGTCAACAAGTACCGTTCCCGGTCTCATATCCTTCAGCATATCACGAGTGATCAGGTGAGGAGCCTTTGCTCCCGGGATCAATACCGCTCCAACGATCAAATCAGATTGCTTGATCATTTCGCGGATATTATATTCATTAGACATCATTGTCTTCACGTTGGCAGGCATAATGTCGGCCAGGTGTCTCATTCTTGGAAGGGAAACATCCATGATTGTAACATCAGCACCCAAACCTGCAGCCATCCAGGCAGCTTGAGTTCCTACGATACCTCCGCCGAGGACCAACACTTTCGCAGGAAGCACACCCGGTACGCCACCCAAAAGCACTCCTCTTCCGCCAAGTGGTTTTTCGAGGTAATTTGCGCCTTTCTGAATTGCCATTCTTCCGGCTACTTCAGACATAGGGACTAAAAGTGGAAGACTTCTGTCGGTTTTTTCTACAGTTTCGTAAGCCAGACAAACTGCCTTGCTTGCAACCATCGCTTTAGTAAGCGGCTCGTATGAAGCAAAGTGAAAATAGGTAAACAACAATTGATTTGCTTTGACCAGCTTGTATTCAGATTCGATGGGTTCTTTTACTTTCATGATCATCTCAGCTATCTCGTAAGTGGCCTCGATGGTTGGAAGGATTTGAGCTCCGGTAGCTTCGTATTGCACATCTGGAAATCCACTTCCTACGCCGGCAGAATGCTGCACGTAAACGGAATGGCCTCTCTTGATCAATTCTTTGGCACCGGCAGGCGTTAGCGCTACGCGGTGTTCATTGTTTTTAATTTCCTTAGGAACACCTATAATCATGATTTCTCTATTTGGGTTGTTACAATATAGTTGCAAAGATACTAAGCAATGACAAACGGAAAAGTGCTGCGGAAAATAGTATTTGGTCTGATTTCGAAAAAATCTGTTTTTCCATAGATTATTTCTTTTTTATCTCTGTAAATGCAGAAAATTTCAAAATTTAAATTTTAAACATTGATAATTTTGAAAATATATTTTGGTTTTTAAGCCTTCAAAATCGAAAATTGAATTTACCGAATCATCAATTAATTTGACTGAAAAATCCGAATTATCAGAATAAAATTCTTTTTTATTGAATTAAATGCAATTACTTCCAAATTTTAGATGGTAAAATAATAATGGCTAAATTTGCTTGAAATTGATATTTCCCTATTTTTGAGTGTTGTAAACCTTACCGGTCCCAAACCCAAAATATCTTTAGTAAACTTCGATCTATGGCTGTGGTAAACCCGAATCTCAAAACACGTCAAAATCCTGCCTTAACCCGGGAGGATATCCTAAACGATTTCAAAGAATGCATGATCAGCAGACATGCTTCCTTAGTGGGCAGAAAAGAGGTGTTTATGGGAAAAGCCAAGTTCGGGATTTTTGGTGACGGCAAGGAATTGGCACAAGTTGCAATGGCCCGTGCTTTTCAGCTGGGAGATTTTCGATCGGGGTATTACAGAGATCAGACTTTTATGATGGCTTTGGGCGAGCTTTCTGCCCAGCAATATTTCGCACAGCTGTATGCACATGCGAATGTAGAAGCTGAGCCGGCATCAGCCGGTCGTTTGATGAATGGTCATTTTGCCACCCGATCACTGAATAAAGATGGCAGCTGGAAAGAGCTGACTAAAATGTATAATTCTGCAGCTGACATTTCTCCGACTGCTGCACAAATGCCCAAATTGCTGGGATTGGCTTTTGCCTCCAAACTATTCAGAGAAAATAAAGGACTTAAACACCTTCAGGGATTTTCTGTAAATGGAAATGAAGTTGCCTGGGGAACCATAGGAAATGCTTCCACTTCAGAAGGGATCTTTTTCGAAGCGATCAATGCTGCCGGAGTCATGCAAGTTCCGATGGTTATCTCTATTTGGGATGATGGTTATGGGATTTCGGTTCCGCAGGAATTTCACACCACAAAGGGCAGTATTTCTGAAGTATTGAGTGGTTTTCAGCGAACTGAAAACCAAAAAGGCTTTGAGATTTTCAAAGTAAAAGGTTGGGATTACGAAGGATTGGTTCAGGCTTACCTCCAGGCAGGTGAAATTGCCCGGGAAGGCCACGTACCTGTGTTGATCCATGTGGATGAAATGACTCAGCCGCAAGGTCATTCCACCTCAGGTTCTCATGAGCGATACAAGTCCACAGAAAGACTTGCCTGGGAAAGAGAGTGGGATTGCCTGTCCAAATTCAGAGATTATATTTTGACCAATGAGATTGCTACTGCTGATGCATTGGACAAAATCGAAGCGGAAGCGAAAGCGACCGTTAAAGAACAAAAAGAAGCAGCCTGGGCTGAATTTTCAGGAGAGATAAAAACCGAATTGAAGGAAGCGGTCACTCTCATCCGGAACTCGGCGGCCCAAAGTACCCGAAAAATCGTCTTAAATCAATTGGCTGATGAGTTGTCAAAAACCATCAACCCAATTCGAAAGGATGTAATCAGCGCAGTCAGAAAAACTTTGTTTACGCTACGATTTGACTCAGAAACAAGCAAAGCTGAGCTTAAAAGCTGGTTTGAAAAACAAGAAGCTTTAAATCACGATCGATATAACAGTCATCTTTATTCCACCTCAGAGTGGAATGTTCTGAATATTAAAGAAATTCCGGCGAGCTATGATGAGAAATCACCAATGGTGGACGGGAGAGAGGTTTTGCAGGCATTTTTCGATTATACGCTAGAGCATGATCCCAGATTCTTTGCTTTTGGTGAAGACGTCGGAAAAATCGGAGATGTGAATCAAGCTTTCGCAGGACTTCAGGCGAAGCATGGGGAATCCCGCGTAATCGATACAGGTATTCGGGAATCAACAATAATTGGTCAGGGAATCGGTGCTGCACTCAGAGGATTGAGACCGGTTGCTGAGATTCAATATTTGGACTATTTGTTATTTGGATTGCAAATGCTTTCTGATGATTTGGCTTGTCTGCAATACAGAACCAAGGGAGGTCAAAAAGCTCCGCTTATAGTAAGGACGCGCGGTCACAGACTTGAAGGAGTCTGGCATGCAGGTTCACCGATGGGAATGATTCTTTCTTCCTTGCGCGGGATGATTGTATGTGTGCCAAGAGATATGACCCAGGCAGCTGGTATGTACAATACACTGCTATACTCCGATGAGCCTGGAATCGTGATCGAATGTCTGAATGGCTATCGATTGAAAGAAAAAATGCCTTCAAATCTAGGTCAGTACACGGTTCCTATGGGCAAGCCTGAGATATTAAGAGCCGGATCTGATATCACTGTAGTTACTTATGGATCCATGTGCAGAATCGTGATGGAAGCAGCCGACGAACTTGCAGAAATAGGGATTGAAGTAGAAGTGATCGATGTCCAGACACTTTTACCCTTCGATGTTTTTGGCGTGATTGGAGAGTCTGTGAAGAAAACCAATCGGGTTATTTTTGCCGATGAAGATGTGCCTGGAGCAGCCTCTGCATTTATGATGCAGCAGGTAATTGAAAATCAGGATGTGTTCAAATATCTGGATTCAGAGCCACAAACTTTGGCAGCAAAGCCTCATAGAACGGCTTACTCCTCTGATGGGGATTATTTCTCCAAGCCAAGCACGGAAGATGTGGTCGAGAAAGTTTATTCAGTAATGAATGAAACGGACCCCAAAAAGTTTCCAACGATCTGACAAAAAAGCTCCCGATTTCGGGAGCTTTTTTGTTAAGGAGTGATCCTTGTGATTTGTTTTAAAGTCACTTCGGGACTTGAGACTTGATTGCTTCGATTGAGTTCTCTGTCCTGAATTTCAACATCTACCCGAATCGTATCAGTTCTGAAAATTGATTGCCATCCTGAAGAAAGCATCCCGTATCGGATATTACCTTCAACCGCCTGACCTACCTCAGTGGTCAGGATTCTTGGGAATCGACCATTGAAAGTGGTGTAGAATGGAGGATCTGACCATTTGAATTCAGTGAATTTCCCATTCCTCTTGATATAAAACCGAACGAAAATATTGTATTGATTGGGGTTTTGTTTTACCCAAATGGTATCCTTGACGACCTGATTGTTGATGATCGGATCAATAACCCAATCTACAGGATTGTAAGCCGGAGCTTGAGGAGGTTTGTTTGCGTAGGTTATCAGGTTTCCTGCCGGATTTCTTTGGTAATCTACCGCATTGAACGGAGGATTGATATCTGTGGCAGAAAGACCTAAATCTCCTTCTGCGTCTTGAAATTTAACATCTACAATTAATGAATCAGGACCTGATGTTGACACATATACAAGAGATTCAAAAGTAATCTGCGGAACAGTCGGGAAATTTTCCGGAGGGTTTACGCAGGCAAATGAAGCAACAAATAAAAAGAATAATCCTAATTGGCTTTTGAAACGCATAGGTCGGAAGTAAATTTACAACCAAAGTTAATCTGATCCTTTGATTGGGTTGATGCAAATTATAAAACGATGCAGGATTTTAAAAGTTTTTCAGAAGGACTCGATAATATATCTCCTAAAGACTTCGAATCTCGTGCATTGGAACTGTTTCGCTTTCAAGCAAAAGCAAATGATGTTTACCACGCATATCTTGAAGCCAGAAAAGTGAGTGTGTACTCAGTGATAAGCCTGGAGCAAATCCCTTTTCTTCCGATTCGGTTTTTCAAAGATTTCAAAGTGGTTAGCGGTTCTCATTCTGATTTTGAAGATTATTATTCGAGCAGCGGCACCACGGGAATGATTACGAGCCGTCATTACATCTGGTCTGAAAGCTGGTATTTGAATCATGCCAGGAAAATTTTCGAAGAGTTTTATGGCTCAATCAGTGACTTCCATGTATTAGCATTGCTTCCTGCCTATTTGGAGCGGCCGGGAAGCAGCCTGGTAAGTATGGCGGATTATTTTATCAGACAAAGTCAATCTGAGCATTCCGGTTTTTATCTGTACAATCAGGACGAACTTCTGGAAAAGCTTGAGTTTCTTTCAGGAGGAAAAAGAAAAATACTTCTTCTGGGAGTGACATTTGCCTTGTTGGATTTGGCAGAATCCGGCAAAACTTTTTCATCTCCTGAAAACCTGATTGTGATGGAGACCGGTGGAATGAAAGGACGTCGGAAAGAGATGATTCGGGAGGAAATCCATGATATTTTGAAACCATATTTCGGAGTTCAAAATATTCATTCAGAGTATGGAATGACTGAATTGATGTCTCAGGCCTATTCGAAAGGGGAGGGGAAATATACGGTTCCGGATTCTATGCGCGTTATGCTTCGGGATGTGAATGATCCGCTCAGTTGGGCTAATCGCTCCCAGGGCGGAATTAATATAATAGACCTGGCAAACTTCCATTCTTGTGCTTTTTTAGAGACACAAGATTTGGGAAGGATTGACGAAAACGGTTATCTGGAGGTATTGGGTAGATTTGACAACAGCGAAATCAGGGGCTGCAACTTGTTGGTGCAGTAATTGCTATCTTAAAAATTAATAGACATATTTGACCTGCCTAAAACATTACGTATGAAAAAATTAGCAACGATTGCCTTATTGGTTGGAGTTCTAGCTTTAGGAGCTTGTGCATCCAGCAAACCTTGTCCTGCTTACGCAAAAGCTCCGGTTTCTCAGAAAGCAAATAGCTAAATAAATATGCTGACCGTTAATAGTCAGCATATTTTTTAATGTCCTCCAGGCTTATGGTTGGTTCTCCGAGAATCACCAGCCTTTCCACCACATTCCGAAGTTCACGGATATTTCCTGTCCAGGGGAATTCCTGAAGTTTTTTCAATGCATCCGGTGAGATTGCTTTTTTCGCGTCTCCGCTTTCATGCGAAATATCTTCCAGAAATTTATCCACGAGAAGAGGAATATCATCCTTACGTTCTTTCAGAGAAGGAACCTGAATCAAAATCACACTTAATCTGTGGTAAAGATCTTCCCGGAACCTATTTTGCTCTATTTCTTTTTTCAAATCTTTATTCGTGGCCGCCAACACGCGGACATCAACTTTGATATCACGGTCACTTCCAACGCGGTTGATCAGGTTTTCCTGGAGAGCGCGGAGTACTTTGGATTGGGCAGAAAGAGACATATCTCCGATTTCATCCAGAAACAGCGTTCCTCCCTGAGCTTGCTCAAATTTTCCTTGTCGGAGTTTATGAGCTGAGGTGAAAGCTCCTTTTTCGTGACCGAAAAGCTCACTTTCAATCAATTCTGAGGGGATTGCTGCGCAGTTTACAGCCACAAAAGGCTCAGCTGCACGATGGCTTTTTTGGTGAATCCAATGTGCGACTAATTCTTTTCCTGTTCCGTTTGGCCCGGTAATCAATACACGCGCATCCGTCGGAGCCACCTTTTCAATGGTTTGCTTGACATGTAAGATCGCGGCAGATTCGCCGACCATATCGAACTTTTTGGAAAGCTTCTTTTTCAGGACTTTAGTCTCCGTAACCAGATTCTTTTTGTCCAGCGCATTTCTTACCGTCAAAAGAAGTCTGTTCAAATCGGGAGGCTTGGGGATAAAATCAAATGCTCCTTTTTTGGTTGCTTCCACTGCGGTTTCGATGCTGCCATGAGCCGAAATCATGATGAACTGGGGTGAGCGATCCAGAGCCTTAGCCTGATCGAGCACTTCTATTCCATCCATTTTGGGCATTTTCACATCGCAGAGCACGAGGTCAAATTCTTCCTCACGAAGTTTGGCTAAGCCCTCTTCTCCGTCTTTTGCTTCGGATACTTCGAATTTTTCGTACTCAAGAATTTCCCGTAGGGTAGAGCGGATGACTTTTTCGTCATCGATGATCAAGATTTTTGACATAGGTTCAATATAAAGTAAAAAAGTGCAAGTCTGTAAGCCGGGTTCTGTTTCCCTTGCGGGATTCTTGTCATTTATCTAGGCCTGAACTCGCGCGCAGGCTCCATCGATCTACCCGCCCCGGATTTCCAACCCTTTCGGGAGGGAATCGAACGAGCAGCTCTTCGTCCGGGGCCTATTTGATCTTTCAACCCATAAGGTTTGCCATGCAACTGATGTCACCATCAGCCCGGTGGGCTCTTACCCCACCTTTTCACCCTTATCCATCCCGATAGAAATCGGGTCGGACGGTATATTTTCTGTGGCACTAGCTGTATACTGACCGTCTCCAGTCAGCACCCTTCCCGTTAGGAAGTATGGCGCTCTGCGTTGCCCGGACTTTCCTCTCTCCCTTGCAGGACAGCGACAAGACGACTTGCACGTTGCAAAGTACGTCAATTTCTGCCATTCGATTTTTTGACTGAAAATGGACCTTCCTCGATTTATTTGTTTTTTCCTGATTTTTATCAGGTGTTATTATTTGGATTAAATATGAACAAGAAATACTTTTGATCTATCGATAATTAGTCTAAATAATAAGAAAGTAGATATGCTTACCATTTCCCTTATTTCAGCATTTTTAGCTTTTGCTGAACCTGAACCTATTACCACCGATCGGAATCCTTCTGAAGTAAATGAAAACATTGTTTCAATTTCGGGGACAGTAAAAACAAAAGAAGGTGAACCTGTAGCTTTTGCAAATATCCTGGTGAAAGGGACTGTGAAAGGAGCCTTCACAAATCTTGACGGATCATTTCAGCTATTCAATTTGGAAAACGGAGACTGCGAAGTTCAGATTTCAGCTGTAGGATTCAAGACCGTAACCAAATCCTTAACTATTGTGGATGGCCAAATCCAGAAACTGGAAATAGTTTTTGAGGAAGAAGGAGTTGAAATGCCACAATTTGCAATCATCGCCAATAAAGACAGGATTTTCAGTAAAGTGCCGGGATCTGTTTCTTTAATTGACCAGGAAGCAATCAAAAATCTTAAGCCTGTTTCGGGGAATGAAGTACTTCGCAGAGTTCCGGGTGTGCATGTGGTAGACGAAGAAGGACTTGGAATGCGTGTCAATATCGGAATCAGAGGTCTGGATCCCGACAGAAGTCGTTCGGTTTTGATGCTGGAAGATGGGGTTCCGGTTGCTTTGGCACCTTATGGCGAGCCGGAAATGTATTATACGCCTGCAATAGACAGAATGGCGGGAGTAGAGATTCTCAAAGGCTCTGGTCAGATTCTTTACGGACCCCAAACTATTGGAGGAGTAGTCAACTACATCTCTCCAAACCCACCAAGAGAACAAGAAGCTTCAATTCGAATTCAGGGAGGACAGGGTGGTTTTTTCAGTGGACTGGTCAATTATGGAAATACCTTCGGAAATACTGGCGTTCAGGTGAACTTGCTGAGAAAATCAGCTGAAAAAGTAGGATCGACTGAGTTTGGAATCACAGATTTCAATACCAAGTTTTTGTTTTCGCTAAATGAAAAGTCTGAGTTGGGATTGAAGCTGGGAGTTTACGATGAAACCTCCAATTCGACTTATATCGGAATCAATCAGGTGATGTACAATCGTGGAGGAGAAGATTTTGAAAGATTGGCTCCGGATGACAGACTGGATGTTTCAAGATATTCGATCAGCTTCTCCCATGTTTATAGATTCAGCCCAAATGTGAAACTCAGAACTTTGGCCTATGGGTATTCAACAATCCGAAACTGGAACCGTCAGGATTTCTCAATCAATGAGGCCAACAAACCACCTTCCAATTGGACAGGAGTAGAATGGGGAGACCGAAAAATTCCGGGAGGAGCAATCTTTATGAGAAATTCAACCGGAAATAGGGACAGACAATTTTTGGTTGGAGGGATCGAGCCTCGTTTGGAAGTTAATCACGAGCTTTTCTCCTTTAAAAATGAATTGATCGTAGGCGTAAGATACCTTCAGGAGACTGCCTTTGAGCAACGAATCAACGGAACCAAAGCCGGAGTGCAAAGCGGAAATCTGGTGGAGGACGAGCAGCGAAATGGGAAAGCTTTCAGCGCTTATTTACAAAACGAAGCAGAAATTTCGGACAAGTTCTCCTTTAATGCCGGATTGAGAATTGAGGACTTCAACTATGAGCGTGAGATTTTCAGAAGGAATTTTGCCGGTTTGGGAATCAGAGATACTGCTTTGGTAGCGGAGAGTAATGTTGTAGAAGTCATACCGGGTGTTGGATTTAATTTCAAACCAACTCAAATGCTGACTGTTTTTGGGGGAGCGCACAAAGGCTTTGCTCCGCCAAGAACCAAGGATGCGATCACATCTACCGGTGATGCGTTGGATCTTGAAGCAGAGAAAAGCTGGAATTATGAGTTGGGCCTGAGATCTTCAATCACATCCTGGTTATTTATGGAAGCAACAGGATTTCTGATGGACTTCAGCAATCAGATTATCCCGGTAGCTGAGTCAGCAGGCGGGGTAGGTTTTGGTGTTGTAAATGCCGGGGCAACTCGTCATCAGGGAATTGAAACTGCCATTGCTGTGGACATTTCTCAATTGCTAAGTTCTCAGAAATGGAGCATTCTTTACGATGTGAACCTGACTTATGTAGATGCTTATTATTCCGAGGATCGATTTGTAAGTGATGTCAATATCAACGGCAACCGAACTCCTTATGCTCCTGAATGGCTCTTGAACTCCTCGATGAGCGTTGAATCCAATTCGGGTTTTGGTGCACGATTGACAGTTAATTATGTAGGATCGCAGTTTGGCGATGAGCTCAATACCGTGGAGCCGTCGATGGATGGTACGATCGGAGAAATTCCTTCCTATTTGGTAATGGATGCGGTCTTAAGTTATAAAGTAGCCGGCTGGAATTCCGCTTTTAACCTGAGTGTAAAAAATATTACCGACGAACGATACATCTCAACTCGCAGACCTCAGGGGATCCGTGTTGGTTTGCCAAGACTGGTGACAGCAGGGTTTGAATTTAATTTTTAAAGTATTTTCAAAAACCTGAAAACCTTTCAGCATCCTGCCTGTTGTCAACAGGTAAAGCAATTAAAGCTTTTCTTCAAAGTGCTGGGTTGAGCCGCTCCGAAATGGGCGGTTCTTTTTTTATCCCGTTCCGAATTAACTTTTTTGGTTAGAAAAAGGCATGCTAAGAAATTCAACCACTTGAATATGGCAATTAATTGGAATCATTCTTCTTGGTTTTAAGAATCAAGGTAGTCATCAAGTTGCTGGTTTATCATTCCTTTGAGCCTGAATTAATTTGAAGAACTAAGGAATGATTAAATTAAAAATGAGAATGTTTGTCCGGGCGGAAGGCTTTGCGAAGCAAAAATCAAGAATACTCTATCCGTTCGAATGATTACCTTTGCGCAGTAAATAAATAGAGACATGATTTTAGTGGGAAATGCGGTGCTGTCCGATGATATTAAAGAAAACTTTTTCGTCTGTGACCTTGAAGCCTGCAAGGGAGCTTGTTGTGTGGAAGGAGATGCCGGAGCACCATTGGAAGATTCCGAAACGCAGATTTTGGAAGATATCTATCCTATTGTAAAAGACTACATCACGGAAGAAGGACGTCAGGCTATCGAAAGACAGGGCGTTTGGGTGATAGACAATGACGGCGACAAAGGAACCCCAACCATCGGTGACAATCGGGAATGTGCCTACGCTTTATACGATGAACGAGGGATTCTCAAATGCGGAATCGAACAAGCGTATCTCGCTGGCAAGACTGATTTCAAGAAGCCGATTTCTTGCCACCTTTACCCAATCCGGGTAACCAAATACGAGCAGTTCGATGCGCTGAATTACGATAGATGGCATATTTGCGATCCTGCTTGTCAATTGGGAAAAAGCCTTCAGATTCCTCTTTACAAGTTTCTCAAGGATGCTTTGGTGAGAAAGTATGGGGAAGCCTGGTACGGTGATTTGCTTGAGGAGATTGAAGGTAATTAATTATCCCGCTGCTTCGTAAGCTTTTTTCAGCCAATCGATCACTTCATCTGTAATTTCAGATTCATGGGTTGCTGAGATTTTATGGCTGCACATAGCATTGGATTTTGTTTCCGCTTCCAGAATTCCTACTGCTGGATGGCCTTTCAGATTAATGCCGATTTCATACCGCGTTTTGGTTGCCGGAACCAGCATGGCGAATTGCTTTTTGCGCTTGACACTGACATAGTCGTTTTTGGGAGCGAATTCGATGTCGTTTCCAAATGCCTCAATTGCTTCAAGCAACTTTAAATAAATCGGCCAGAAATTCTCTTTTCCATAGTACTGCTTTTTCACAAGTTCATCCTGATCTTCCGCAGAACCGGCATCGGTTTTCAGGGCTTTGTGGGCAACCAGATTGGCAAATCCGTGTGAAAAACCATACTTTTCTTTGAGCAGTTTCAGGATTTCACCATGCTTGCTCAGCTTTTCGGACTGAACTAAAGCAATCCATTCCTCCAGACTTTTTCCTGTGTTTTTCTGAAGATTATCAATCATCGTTTGGGTGCCGGCATCCATAGTATTTTGTGTTTTAATTTTTCAATTCTACTAAAACTCTGAAGTGGTCAGACCCTTGAATGAGCCGGGTTCTGATAGATTGGATCAGAGTATCGTCTTTTCCCAAATTTGGATTCCAGACTTTTCCCTGAATTACCTTCAAGCCCTGACTGACCAAAATATGATCGATCAGCATATTAAACTCGGATTATGCATTAGGATTCGCAATAGTCTGTCCCGATTTTTATCGGGAAGGCTTGAAAATGCAATAAAATCAGGCTGTTTGGAAATTTCAGCATGTCACCGCTGTGGTGAACCTGCCTGGCTGGAACACGGAGTCCAACCGTAAGAATTCAATTTTGGTTTTGGTAAGGTGGATTTTAATACGAACTCAGGTTTCCAAAGATCGACAAGCAAGATTTCCACTGCGTTTTTGCTGAACATGTTTTCAGAAAAATCCAGATCAAATCCATCGTAGATATCTCCCGTCACGATGACTTGTTGTCCTTTTTCTAGATAATCATCACAGCGCTCACGGATTGACAAACACTCTGCGAAAAGCTTGAGTCTGTCACGCTGAGATATTTGCTCAAATCTGGCGTAATCCACCATGTCAAATACCCCCTTTGACTTTGTATGAAGCTATGATTACCCGGCCGAAAAGCTGGTCATCCAGCCCAAGAATACTCAATTCCAAAGGCGGACGATAGTGCTCGTATTGCTCTTTCTCGTATTGCTCTTTGATGAGTCGGTTGGTGGTGTCTGTCAGAAATGGTTCATCAAATCTTTGCCCCGGTTTTGTTTCAGGAGTGAAAAGGACATTGAATTTATCGGGGTTGTAAAGGGCGCAGAGTTCCTGCTGTCCGGAGGAAGAAAATCCATGGATTCCTTTAAGCGGTGAGCGGGGTAAAAAATGCTGAGTCCATTTTTTCAGCTGAATGCCGGCGGTTTTACTTCCATTTACCAGCATATTGGGACCTTCTGCGGCGATCCCGAGAAAATCCGGATCCATGGCCTGGACTATTTCTGCAAGCAGCTGACTTCGCTTGCCGTCTTTCCCGGTGGTTTTGAGGGATCTGTCTTCTTCGAACAGATCCCTCGTCCACTCCATATTGTAAACTGCGATTTTTGCTTTCATAAAAATTTCAGATTGAAGAAGTACTTAACTAAGTTAAATAATTGATTAATAGAGTTTTTAGAAAGCAGGGAAAATCATCTTAAACTTTGACGTAAATGCGCTTTTTGTCCATCCATAATCCGATCAGCCAGATCAGCAGCATGTAGCTGATTGCAAAAAGGAAAGAGGCGTTTTTTGGTCCCAGCCAACTTGTATAGGCAGTTTCATAGATCAGACCTCTCAAGTTGCCTTCTCCAACCGGGATCATGGAAATTAGGGAGATCACTATTCCTGATAATACATAAAGGATCAGGGGATTTCTGCCATAAACCTGGAAGAAATACGTCCATTTTGTAATTTTTTGTACCTCTATCACGAATATCAATCCCGACAGAATTATCAAATCCCATCCGACTGTCACCAATACATAAGGGCTTGTCCAGATTTTTTTGTTGATCGGAAAAAGCAAATCCCAGGCATAACTGAATAAGATCAGGACAACTCCGATTGCCAGCAAGTTTCTTACTGTTGTTCTGGTGTTTCCTTTGGCCTGGATCATTTTACCAGCTAGGTAACCTGCAATCACATTCACAATCGAGGTGAGGGTACTGAGAATTCCTTCCGGGTCAAAAGGTATTCCTTCTCCCATATACATTCTCTCTGCACCAACGACCATTAAATCCAGTTTGATCGCTGCATTTCCGACAAGACTATAAGGGTCTCCTGCATCTCCGAAGAAATACATAATCGGCCAGTATAAAAGCAAAGCCAACCCGCTGAAAATCCAGCCTAGTTTTTCTCCTCCAAAGTATAAAATCAAGGCTGCGAAAAAGTAGGAAAGGGCAATGCGCTGTAAGACTCCAAAAAACCTTACTTCGGATAAATCAATAAAAACCATTTCTCCTGCCTCATTGTAATCGAAGAACGGAAAAGCATTCAGCAACCAGCCGATCACAAATATGAGCAGCGTTCTTTTTCCAACTTTCCTGAAGAATTCGCTTCTGGGAATTTCCTGAAGTTTTTTCATGGCAAAGCTCATTGCATTGCCGACTACGAATAGGAAGGTGGGAAATACAAGATCTGTCGGGGTAAACCCATGCCAATCAGCGTGTGCGAGCGGGGCATACAGATCCCTCCAGCTTCCCGGCGTGTTGACAATAATCATGAAAGCAATGGTAAGCCCCCGAAGTACATCGAGAGCGAGATAGCGGTTTCCTAAACCTGTTGTAAAAGGGATTTGGGCCATAGTAAGTGGATTGATTGGTGGGTTTATTGGGTAAATTGGGCTGATAAACTTTAAGCTTCAAGATAAAAGATAATCTTGTTTTATGCCTTTCCCCTGTCAATTTTTCCCATTGAGGATGAAAAAAACTTTCTTCCAAACTTGTGAGAGTCATAATGAATAAGTCTGTTATCGGTATAGGGTCAGTTATGAATGATTAAGAAAAGGGTTTCTAAAACGAACCCGGAATCAGGGTTATTTCAATACCCCATTTGAAGCAGTTTAATTCTTTACTGTGCCGATAAATTAATGTGATTATTTTTGAGTTGACTTGACTTTTTTTAACTTGAGTATTACTTAATGAATTGATTTTTAACAATATAAATTTTTGAAGTATGAAGAATAACTGGATTTTACTTTTGGCAGTAGTTTTTGCGGTGAGCTGTAAGATCAGGGTGAAAATGAAATAATAAATGCAGCAGATGATCCTTATAAAAATGGAGGTTTGGGTTTTCTGGATTCAAAAGATTTCCCTTCCATTTTAGATGAAGACCCGGATGCATTCAAGGATGGGTGGACTAAAGAGGAAATTGAAAAATTAGCTAAACCGAAAAAGGAAGAAATTCAGAGTTTTAGTAAAAAGAATTTTGATATCGATTTAAAACTCGATGAGTTCCATGTGGAGGTGGACGCTTGGTTCTTTGCCCCGGAAATTACTCTGAAACAACTTAAAATAATCTTATGAAGACAAACACCACATCCCTGAATAAGGAATTGCTTATGGAGCTTTTGGCTGTGACCGAAACCCCTTGTCTTTCCCTATACATGCCTACTCATCGCAGCCATCCGGAAAACCTTCAGAATCCTGTTCGATTTAAGAATCTGATCAAGGATTTGGAAGCTTCTCTGCTTCTCAAATATTCAAATACTAAGACCCGAAAACACTTGGAACCGTTGATTGAATTGACGAATGTGGAAGGTTTTTGGAATCATACCTCCGGGGGACTTGCGTTTTTTAGCGCTCCCGGATTCATCAAAGCGATAGACTTGACTGAAGCTCCGGAAGAAAAGGCAATCGTAGCCGATAGTTTTCACACCAAGCCGCTTCAGCAGCATTTACAGTCTACCGGACGCTTTCATATTTTAGCATTGAGTCTTCATGAGGTTAAGCTTTTCGAAGGCAATCGCCACTCGCTCGAGGAGGTTGAACTTCAATCGGAATTCGTTGAGGCAACCGTTGATGCACTTGGAGAGGAAATGAATGAAAATAGTTTGAACGGAGCCTCAGCTGCTGGCAGCTTTCATTTTGTTCAAGGAAGCAATAAGGATGAATTGGACGGAGAAACCGAAGCATATTTCCGTGAGGTTTCTACTTCAGTTCAAGAAAACTACTCCAAAACATCCAGCCTACCGCTTGTGCTGGCTGCATTGCAGGAGCATCATAATCTCTTTCAGAAAGTGAGTAAAAACCCGATGCTGTTGGCTGACGGAATCAAGATAAATCCTACAGCAATATCTGCGGATAAATTGGCAGCAATGGCTTGGGAAATCATCGAGCCGGAATTTCTGCGAAAGCAGGAAGAGTTGGCAGGTCGCTATCATCAGGCAATAGCCAATGGCTTGGGGAGTGAGGATATCAATGAAATTGCTGTAGCGCTTGTCGAAGGAAGAGTCGATATCCTGATCATCGATGCAGACCGGATTGTTGCAAGCCGAATCACCAATTTGGTAACCGGCAATGTTCAAAATAAAGATATGAGCAACCCGAATGTTGATGATTTGCTGGATGACATGTGTGAGTTAACAATGAGAATGGGCGGTCATGTGACGGTCCTACCTGCTGATCAAATGCCTTCCGAATCAGGAATTGCGGCGATTTACAGGTATTGAGTTGATTTTAGATTATATGAGTATCCGGATATCTGCACGATGGATAGAAGCCTATTGGTTTTAATCCCGATAGCTATCGGGATGCGGAAATGTGACTCCCTCCGCTACGCCAAGGGCGCACAGGCGCGGCGGAGGGTTTGGGGGATTTTTTCAAAAGAAGTTGAAGCTCCTATGTAAAGTAATCTTTACTCGCAGTTTTTTCCTTTGTCACTTTGAAGGCAAAAAGTAACCCTGCCCCGCCCCGCCAGACAGGCACGGCGGGCAGGCATAAACCTTAATGCCAGGTTATTTACTTCAAATAGGCAATGCTTGGTATTGGAAGAAACCTACTTTTCTATTTGATTTTAAACCTTGATCAAACCGTAAATTCCCAATGGCATTCCCTAACCCGAAACATTTCGATTCACCTAAAGCAATACCGCTTATTCCGACATTTCTCATAAAATGATCTTCGATACAAAATTGTGATTAGTCAGACAAAGGAATAAAAGCAGCTGCGGAGAACAGCATTGAAACTCTTTTGTATCCTATTGTTCTGCTAAAAACGGAGGCACGTGCTACACGCACGCGCCAGCAGTATGGGCGCCAGCAAATCTGACTTCAAAAATCCGAAACCTTAAACATCTTCGCGAAAGGAAATCCTTCTGCAGTTGTCCCCTCCAGCCAGATATTCATGGTCTTGACCTCTGCGGGAGTTTTGACTTTGAAGGTAAAGACGCCCTGATTTTCCTGAGTATTGGCTGCAGGATTCCAGTAGATAGTCGGTTTATTGACAGGAGCTTCATCCGAATCAAAAGAATTCTTGAAAGCGAGTTCGGGAGAGAATCCCCGCATTCGGAAAAGTTGGAAGCCTTCGGAGTTGAAGTTGGATTTTTCGCCAGCGAGAATCCGACTGCCCTTTTTAGTTTCGATCATAATCACTCCCCCAAAACCTGCCAAACCAAATGTCGTCGCATTGTAAGTGTACACGGCTATAGATTCGATTTCTGCGGGCACAAAACTCGATATCAGTTGATCAAAGGCAATACTATCCAAAAATGGAAAACTTGCCCCATCGATAATCACCAGAGGATTTGAAGCCTTCAAACCATAATTAAAGTTGCCTATACTTTTTCCTTTTCTTTTAAAACCAAAATACCCTGCAAAAGCTTCAGGTGAAATAGTTGCCAATTTATCTGCCTTCATTTCACGGTCTGGAATTCCATAGCCGTAATTTCTTTCCGCCATCGTTTCAATAGCCTCATCCTCCTTCACAAATTCATCTAAAAGGATGTAATCACCTTCCATGTCATAGTTGAAATTACCGCTCGCCCGATTATAAGTTTCGAAAGAATACTTTGGAAAAGATCCTCTGAAAACCGGCTTTTCACGGGTAATCAGGCTGACTGAACCATACGGTTTTTGGTTTTTGTCCAGTGCTGCCAAAGCAATCGTAGCCGAATCGGTAAAGGAAAGTCCTGTGGCCCGGAAGTATCCTGAAGAATCCGTTTGGGCAATTCCATAATCTGCCAGGTCATCCCGAACGATGGTTATCGGATTCACAACGGGCTGATTTCGTTTATCCCTTTCAAATTTTCCCTCCACAGAAATCCCGTATTCAATCGGGAAATCTGAAGCCTGATACGCGGGTTGATTTGCTTTCTCATCCAGCCAATTCATGGCCTCCGTAAGTGTCGGGATGACTTTGATCGGAGTTGCCAATTCATCATCCGTCACCGAAATTGTGAACTCTGCATTCGTCAATTCCCCCGTTTCATCCAGAAAAGTGAGGCTAATTTCAGTTTCCGTCACCGATCCGATTTTGACACTTGACTGATCCAGCTTGATTTCCAAATCCCCATAGAAATTGGTTTCGTCAATCGCTGTTGGCTGCACCCATTCCCCTGGTTTCAAGACCGGTAAAGGTCGCAGGAAGAAATCGCGATCAGGATAATTCCGCATCCAGTGGGTATAAGCACGGATAAAATAATTTCCGGAATTCAGCGAATCCGGCAAGACAAATCTGCCCTGAACTTTCCCCTCCCGAATCGGGAAAATATCGGTTTGAATCACTTCCGTCTTGCTATTCATCACATCAACATACAAAACCCGACTCAGGGAATCAGCCAGCAATCGATTTTGATAAAGCATCCTTCCGCCCAGCCATACAGTTTCCCCCGGATAGTAATAAGACTTATTGGTCGTCAGGTAGGGCTTTTCCCGCAGGTTATTCCACCGGGCAAAAACCCGTTGGTTACTGTCAACTTCTGCATTGTAATATTGCATCAGACCGGTTGACACGTAGTCGTTTGGCAGAAATCTCCCGGCACGCTGTCTTCCCATGTATCCGGACAAGACAAGTTGAGTGGGATTCACAGGGATGCCGTTTCGGTCTATGTCGAAAAAACCCTGCGGTGCTGTGATCCAGCTGATGGGATTGTAGATGTCGAGGTAATATTCATTCAGCCAGGATTTATTTGTAAAGTGAATCTCCACTCTGCCCGGCCAGAAGACTCTGAAATTACCGTTGGCAAGCGGAATCCTGCGAATAGAATCTTCTGAAAGGGGAATGATGGACTTTTCCAATTCTTCGTGGTAGCTATTGGTTCGGATCCGATCCATTGGCGCAGGATTGACGGTATAAAGGCTGAAACCCTGCTCGGTAACGAGGCTGAGCAAAAGTGATTTCAGCAAATGCCGGGTCGAACCCTGATAACTCGTTTCTTTATTATCATCCCAGGTTGTCAACTGAACCGAGTCCGCGGAAGCTTTTGGTGTGTAATGAACAAAGCCATAATAGCGTGCGCCGGTTTTGTACAGCCGATAATCCTGCAGGTAATATTCGATATGGTAGCCTAGGGCTGCATTTTCGATCTGAAGAGCTTGCTGGGCAAAAGCACGGACGTGATTTGGTCCTTTTTCACCTTTAACTTCTTCAAAATCCAATACCCAGGGATTGGTGATTTCGAGTTGCTTCGCAAATGGATCATCCGGCAACGCAAGAAAAACTTCTTTGAATCGTCTGAGATATCGTTCCCATTTTTTGTCGATTCGGGATTCCAGTTGAACTTCGCTGAGCATCGATTCCAGCGGTTCGAGTTTGAAATTGACAGTGAGTTCGCTTTTTCCCGAAAAAGAAACCTGCTGAGAACTAGTGATATACCCTACAAACGAGGCTACCAATTCCAGATTTTGGGGAAGATCACCTGTGATTTTGAATATCCCTTTTTCATTGGTCGTATTTCCGACGGTAGTATTATTTATGAAGACATTGGCAAAAGGCATGGGTTCGCCTGTCTTCGCATCTGTCACCTCTCCTGTGATGGTCTGCCCAAAAGACTCCATCGATAAAAATACAGTCAGTAAAAAAAGTACGATTCGGATATGTCTTTCAAAAAATGATTTCATCGGAGGAATTCTGCGCTTGATTTTCTTTTCAATATACTGGATTTAGGGAAGAAAGTTAGTGTTGGTGGTTAGTCCATGTTCCAGGTCCTTAAGACTGGAGGAGAAAGGTGGTGGGACGGTAAGCCAATTGATCCCGATCGATATCGGGATTGAAAAAGGATCGTAAGGTGTAATTGCAAATTACATCTAGCCGAGGAATTGAGTTCAAATGTCTCCGTGGCTTTTCAAATTTTATTTCCCCTCCAATATCTTCCTGATCGTCTTGATCATTTACATCGTCTTCTCCATCATGCCTTCGGTTGGGTTTTGTCTACTTCCAAATCTTGACAAACGTATTCCAGCAACTTACACGGATCCTCGTCAATTGCCTTGGCGATTAGGTATAGTTCTGCTGCTGTTAATTTGGTTGTTGGATTAATAGTTAGCTCACTTATCCTAGGAGAACTTAGGCCAGTTTTTCTGGCAACTTCAGATTTGTTAATTGATCTTCTTTGAAATACTTCGCCCAGTCGAGTCATTTTCTGTCTTTCTTTATTCTAAGGTAAAAAAACTTTAAAAAAATAAAGAAAATCTAAATTAATTATTTTTAATATTTAGAAAAACATTACATATTTACAGAAATACTTAATATAATATGGAACGAAACAAAGGCGATACACAAGAAAAAGCCATTCCTATCTCAATCAATGAGGAGGAGGCCTTAAGGTTTAGACAGTCTTTGATCCGGCTTTTAGATAGGATTGAAGTTCAGGCCAGTGATCAGATACAGCTAGTTGACATAAAAGAGATCTATAAGCTGTTGGAATATTTTTCAAAAGATTCTTAATATATGGAAGACTTTAGTTCTTTGGTCAGCACTGCAATAACTTTCAGAAACTCCTGGCTGATAGCTGTTGGGAAGTCGCTACTTGATTTTTCTGACAAAGATATTTTGAATGATAAATTTATGAAATTGTCTGTCTAAGACCGCCTCTTTCCCCTGAAACCCAAAAACCCGATTTAAGACTTAACACTTTTTCTCCCTGATTGCTTCGCCGCGGCGAGCTATCCACTATTGATCAGGGAAGGACGCCCCCGAGACTATCGGGATCATTGATGGAATTCTTCCGAGTGAGCGCGAATCGGAAGTCTGGTTGCTCCATCTACTCAATCTATTTATTCACCGGATGTATTGACTTGACTCATAAGAGGTCAGGGAGGGAGAGTACTGCTGTAATTTATGATATGCTGTGCAGGTTATTTAGCCTATCTGCCAAAGGCCTATCTCGCTTCAGTATATCTCTTTCAACATCGGTCATCGGTCACCAGTCATCCATCATTCTAAAAAGCACATGAAAAAAATCTTACTCATCTTCTTAATGGGAAGCCAATGTCTTCCTGTTAAACAATCATCAGCCCAGCGTAAAGTTGCTGATTCACCCGGGGCCTATTCTCTCCATAGGTTAGACGGCCTCAATCGGGGAGTGGTGACCCTCTCCGCACCTTCTCAAGGGGAAGTAGTTTGATTGATGCTCCTTCGTCCCAAGAACAGGAGGGCAGGAGCTCTTCCGTCCCTATCGATTCGATGAAATTGGAGGGGATGATTTACCTGGAAATAAAATCACCCAATCTTTCCGATACACTTTGGGTAAGTTTCTGGGATCATCTGGTCAGTGACCGGGCCACCATCAACCCACGGGAGTATCTGCCAGTTTTGGGAAAAGAGGGGAATTTATTCGAAGGAAGTATAACCAATCTGGTATTTACTATCCCATTGAACCCGATGGATTCTTATGGATTTATATCACTGGGAAGGGGAAGGGAAACTTTTGCCAACCAATGGTTTTTACAGTCCTTCTGACCGGGTAAGAATCCGCTTTAATCAATTTACCGGTGTACTGTTGTTTGGAGGGCCTGATTCACACTTCCGCTGTTAGACATTTGTAATGTCGAACTACATATCGTAGGATTTTCAATCCGACCCAACAACAACCGTCTCCGTACCCGGCACTCACTTTCTAATACCCAAAATGATTCCGGGCCGGGTTCAATGGGTTTTTCTCTTTTTTTTACCATGGGTTTCACTTCGTTTCACCCATGGCTATTAAAATTAAAGGCCTTCAGCCTTTTTGTTCTGCGCTGTTCGACATTTGTAATGTCGAACTACATAATCGTAGGATTTTCAATCCGACCCAACGACAACTGTCTCCGTCCCCGGCGATCACTTATTTGTCCCAAAATGATTCCGGGCCGGGTTCAATGGGTTTTTCCTTTTTTTATACCACGGGTTTCACTTCGTTTTACCCATGGCTATTAAAATTAAAGGCCTTCAGCCTTTTTGTTCTGCGCTGTTCGACATTTGCAATGTCGAACTACATATCGTAGGATTTTCAATCCGACCCAACAACAACCGTCTCCGTACCCGGCACTCAATTTCTAATAGCCAAAATGATTCCGGGCCGGGTTCAATGGGTTTTTCCTTTTTTTATACCACGGGTTTCACTTCGTTTTACCCATGGCTATTAAAATTAAAGGCCTTCAGCCTTTTTGTTCTGC
>JAKFCO010000024.1:0-116295 GCA_036676605.1 Algoriphagus sp. | reverse complement strand
GTCTTTGGTCACTTTGTCGGGATCATAGCCGGTAAGCTCACATACAGCCGAGTTTTCTTTTATCCACCGGGTGGTTTTGAGTTCGGAGGCCGGATACACCGCACGGCTTACTACCTGGGTGGCGGCAAGCTTGGCCTGCTCGGGGGTAAATCCCACCGAAAGCAGCAGCGGGGTGAGTTGTAGCTTTTCCCAGGTCTGATAGGCGATGTTTTCCGCACCGATTTCCCGGGCGTTGCTGTGCTGCAGGGTATCCATGTTCACCATGCGCGACAGTTTCTCAGACGATACCAGATCCAGTTTTTTTGATCCGACAATACGTTGCCAAAACTCTTCCACATACTGCTTTACAATTGGATCTTCTTCCGCTTGGAAAAAGGTCTGTTTGTGCTCATAGCGTTGAGTCAGCTGTTTTTGGATTACATTGAGTTGTTCAGGAGTCACATCCTCCATGAATCCCACGTTCAGAATGGTGTGATGGCACACTCTGTTGTCTGAATTACGATAACTTTCCACCAAACGGTAGTAACCGCTCAGCTTTCCAGTCTGCGGATGTTTTCGTAGTGAGAACTTGAAATACATGCCATAAAGTACTGATCAGGAAAGCCAAAATCCAACACCCTCTGTGTACTACAAACCAAATGAAGACCTAATGGGAGTTATAAAATAAAATAACAGTGGGGGGGGGTACAGCTAATCGACGACTTAGGCACAGAAAATAAATGAATATTTAATCGCTATACCACTAAATGCTGCAATGTGGGTTAGGTTCTCCTTCCTAAAAACAAAACCCTTCCTGAACGAATCAGAAAGGGTTTTCAATTTTTCAGATATATCTGATTCATTTACTTAAGACATGTAATCTTGAGATTCCTCATCTCCCGGAAAGACGATATCGGCTTTCTCACTTCTTACTTTCTTTCACCGCATGATGCGCAGCTCTCGCTGCAAATGCCATATAAGTCAGCGATGGGTTCTGTGTGGAAGTAGAAGTCATCGAAGAGCCGTCTGTCACATACACGTTTGGCACGGAGTGCAACTGATGATTTCCATTGAGAAGGGAAGTCTTTGGATCGCGACCCATTCTGACTCCGCCCATTTCGTGGATATCCAGTCCCGGAGCACGGTTGTCATCCCGGGTTTGAATATTGTTGAATCCGGCTTTTTCAAACATTTCAGTCATCTGCTCCAGGTAATCCTTCACCATTTTCTCATCGTTGTCATCGTAAGACACGTTGATTTTCAGCTGAGGCATTCCGAATGGATCTTTGAGATTGGTATCCAGGGCTACATAATTGGTTTCCTTCGGAATCGTCTCCCCCATCATGTGAGATCCTACATACCAGGGACCGTATTTATCCGGATTCAGAAGGTTGTTTTTCAAATCCATTCCGATCGCATCAGTTTCAGATCTCGCTCCTCTTCCTGCGGAAAATCCGGCAGCATAGCCTCGAAGGAAATCAGTTTCCTGCTTTTCCACATTTCTGAATCTTGGAAAATAGCCACTTGTTGGTCTTCCGCCTGAAGTGGTGTATTCAGCGTGTCCCTCATATTGGGCAGACACCCCGGCACGATAGTTATGAAATGCTACATATTTACCCAGCAATCCGCTGTCATTTCCCAAACCATTCGGGAATCGATTGGAGGTGGAGTTGAGAAGAATCAGGTTTGAGTTCAGGGCTGCAGCATTCAGGAAAATCACCGGAGCATAAAATTCCTCCATTTCCTTGGTAGTAGCATCGATGACTCTTACGCCGGTTGCCAATCCTTTTTCTTCATCATACATGATCGAGTGAACCACCGCATCAGGACGAAGAGTCAAATTGCCAGTCTTCAACGCCCAAGGAATCGTCGATGAATTGGAACTGAAATATCCTCCAAATGGACAACCTCTCTGGCAAAGGCTCCTGTTTTGGCATTGTCCGCGTCCTTGTTGCGCAAAATGCTCCAGATTTCCATTGATGTGGGCGCATCGGGATGAGATCATGTGGCGACTGCCGCCATAATTTTCCTTCAACTTCTCCTGAAAATATTTCTCCACCACATTCAGCTCGTAGCCCGGCAGAAACTCACCATCCGGCAAAACGGCAATTCCATCTTTATTCCCGGATACTCCGGCAAATTTCTCCACATGGCTGTACCAGGATTCCATATCCTTGTATCTAATCGGCCAATCGACAGCGAAACCATCTCTTGCCGGTCCTTCAAAATCATACTCTGACCAACGCTGAACCTGTCTTGCCCAAAGCAGGGATTTTCCCCCAACCTGATAGCCCCTGATCCAGTCAAATGGCTTTTCCTGTACATAAGGATGCTCATTGTCTTTCACAAAAAAGTGCATCGCATCTTCCCGGAAAGCATAACATTTACTCACAACCGGATTTTCATCCTGAATCTTTTGAGGCACCTGACCTCTATGCTCAAACTCGTACGGAAGCATATTGGTCGTCGGGTAATCCTTGTTATGCTCGACATTTCTGCCGCGCTCGAGCATCAGGGTTTTCACACCTAGATCACACAATTCTTTTGCAGCCCAGGCACCGCTGATTCCGGAACCAATCACAATGGCCTCGTAGGTCCGCTCTTGTTGACTGCGAATATTAAGATTAGCCATTGATTCTGGGTTTTTGAAGATCTGAGATAAGTACTGCGCCGTTGTATTCCCCAGGAATCAGAGAATAAGGCATGGTTTCAGTTTGGATGTATTCGGAGGCCATATAGCCCTGAATGGTAAATCGCTTGGTCGTATTGAGGAAATAGGTCAACGCCTTGTTTTCATCACCTTCCAGCTTGGTGCCGGCCATGATTAATTCTTCCTTCTCTTTGGTAGAAAGCTTATCAAACTGCTTTCCGGCTGTGTTTTTCACATAATCAGGAAAAGCCGCAAGCCCGGTTGTAAACTGAGTCTGATTTTCAGCGGTCATACAATCATTGACCATCACCAATATAAAATCAGGCACTTCGATGTCGAGCGCTCCTTTGATTTCTCCGGCAGGAATGATGGTATTGGAAATTTCTCCCAGTAGTATTTTCTGAGATGCGGTCACCTTGAGGTTTTCGTAGGCGACAAGGATATCATCCGAACTGAAGTCACAGGAGGGAATCAATACCAGTCCCCCGGAAATCAGTGCCAGATGCCTTAGAGCTATCCGTCTGTTCATGGGTTTAAGATTTTGGGTTGTTAGCAATTAAGGGCAGAAAATAGGAATTTTTATTTCAATAACCCATGAATCTGTACCAATGTGGAATTATTCGAGTTCAACGGGTTAAAATCCCAATTTCACCGAAAGTCGCAGGTTTTCCATCGGCAGTTTTCACCGCTTTGAGGCGGATAAATCTGGCAGAAACCGATTCAAATCGGACTTGCTGCTCGATCGGGCTGTTGACAATATTGGAAAATTCTCCGCCTGCGATTTCTTTCCAGGACTTTCCGTCCGAACTGATTTGGAAGGAATAATTTGTGATAAATCCGCTCGGATATCGGGCTTGCATCGGCAGGTAAGTAAATCCTTTCAAATCAATAATTTCTCCCAAATCCACGGAAAGCGATCCTGTTTGACTTGTCCAAAAACTCCCCGCATTCTCATCAACCGCCTTTTCAGCATCGGCTTCAAGCGGTTTCCAGTTTCCTTTTGGAAGATCGAGATCAATCCGAATCGGCTCACTCATTTCTCCGGAAACCGGATCAATCGAGGCAGCCATCAATGTCAACGCTTTGGTAACCGGGATCGGGGTTTCGTACTTCAGACTTTCTTTGCCAGGTATGTTTCCATCCAATGAATAAAAAATCTCCAAACCTGAATCGGGTGAAACCAACTCGACCGTTCCGTCAGTTTTTCGTGCAAAACTTGGGGCAATCAGGAGTTTGGGTGAATCGTAAATTCCGATTTTTGAAATCAGCGGAATGTCCTTTCCATCCAGAAAATTAATTCGGATTCTTTGTGCTTTTACATCCTCAAACCGAAGGATTCGCTTATATCCAATCGTGGTTCCTTCTGCGATTTTCTCCCAGTTTCCGTCGACCTCTCTTTCCAGAGAAAAAGCCTTCACTCGCTGACCGAACGGAGTGTATTCCTGAATCATGAGTCGATTGAAACTGATTTCTTTACCAAAGTCCAAAACCAATTCCGACTGAGAAGCTCCGTCTTTCAAAGTCCAGTAGGTTTGATAATCTTCATCCAATACATTTTCGGCTTCGTAGCCTTTGCTCCGATCTCCACTTGCTTCGATTTCTGCAAAACTTGCCAGATTCAATTCGAAGTCTTTTTTGATTTTTTCTCCAAATCTCAGGATTGCTGCTTCGTCATTCTCATGAATCAGGCCTCTGGTATCCACAGGAAAATTGATTAACAAGGAACTGTTTCGACCGATGCTGTTGTAATAAATCTCCAGTAACTGAGGCAGGCTTTTGACTTTATGATCTTCGTATTTATGATAGTACCATCCCGGACGGATCGAAACATCCGACTCAGCCGGCACCCAATGTGTCCCGTTTTCCTGTCCGGCAGCATATTTCTCAGGATAGTCAGGCATTCCCGCATAGACAGAATCCCGCATCAGATTGGACCAGGTAGTTTCGTAGGCGAAGCCATTCTCATTGCCAACCCAGCGGACATCAGGACCACCATCGCTGAACATCATCGCGCCAGGCTGAAGCTCCCGAACAAGCTCGTAAACTTTCGGCCATTCGTAGTAAGTCAGCTTATCCACCATCCGATGCTCATTTGCACCGCCATAATATCCGTCTCCGCCATTCGCTCCGTCAAACCAAACTTCGTAGATCTCACCATAGTTTGTCAGCAATTCGGTCAACTGATTTCGCATATATGTGATGTATTCCGGCTTGCCATAGTCGGGATGGTTGCGGTCCCAAGGGGAATAATAAATCCCGAATTTCAATCCATATTCTTTGCAGGCGTCGGCTAACTCACGGATCAAATCACCCTTTCCGTTTTTCCAAGGGCTGTTTTTTACTGAATGCTCAGTATAGGCCGATGGCCAAAGCACAAATCCATCGTGATGCTTTGCTGTGATGATCAGACCTTTCATTCCGGCTTCGCTCGCAATCCTCGCCCACTGTCTCGGATCCATTTCGGTAGGATTGAACATCTCCGGTTTTTCATCTCCAAATCCCCATTCCCGATCGGAAAATGTATTCATGTTGAAATGCACAAAACCATAGTATTCCAATTCCTGCCAGGCAATTTGTCTGGGTTCCGGAACCGGCAAAACGGGAGCTGGCGGAGCGGCCTTTTCCTGACAATAACTAAGGCTAAAAGCCAAAAATGTCCACACATACTTTTTCATAAAGGGTAGATTTTGGGTTGATTCTACCGATTTTAGGGCAGACTTTAAAGAAAAAATTACTGAAAGCGATACTGAAGTTTTTGAAAAAAAGAAAAAAATCAGTGAGGGAAGATCAGTGACTCGCCATACTTTAGCGGATTTTTCATGAAGGAAGAAGTCTTCATTTGGGATTGAATTTTCCAATTTTTAAACCTTACAATTTTTCAATCCTTACTTTGATGAAACACAAATATCCCTCTCTTATTGGCAATTACCACGTCGGTCAGTCCGTCTTTGTTGATGTCCTCAGCGACTACATTTAAGCCGACGCCTGAGTCATCATCGATCTGGTGTGCCAGCCATTTGGGATCTTTGCCCGGAACAAATTCAAACCAATAGAGAAAAGCAGGCTCGAGAGCTCCGGTGCCCTGCTTCATGTGGGCGTAATATCGTTTGCCGGTCACAAAGTCCTTTTTTCCATCCCCGTTGATGTCGGTAAATGCAATGGCATGGGTTTCTGACATTTCTTCGGTCAGTGTATGTCGGATGAATTTCTGATTGGAACCATCTCCTTCATTTTCGTACCACCAGATTCCTCTCTCGTGAGCTGAAGCCGTGAATACATCAAGGTGCCCGTCCATGTTAAAATCATAAGTGTACATATGGGAACTGGGTTCGCCCAAGTTGGAAGGATGCCATTTCCAATCCGCCTGAGTCACATCTTTAGGAGCTTCCCACCATCCTTCCCGGACAACCACATCATTTCTTTTGTCACTATTCATGTCTGAAAAGCCCAAACCATGGGAGAAATTTTCCGAACCAGGTGTCCCGGGTTGGCTGATGGTGTATTTTTTCCAGATCAAATCTGTTTTGCTATTGGGCGATTTCAGCCAGATCATCTGCTTGTTTGCCACATCACCGCAGAGTATATCCTTCCTTCCGTCTCCATCCACATCGTAGAAACCGGGAGATTCATTTCCTACGGTTTCATGAATCAGGTGTTCCTTCCAGTGCTCGTCTTTTCCCTGAGGATTTTCGTGCCAATAGACGGCTTTCCCCGGGAAATCCACCCGGATGAAATCCACCCAGCCGTCTTGATTTACATCCAGGGAAAAGTTCAGCATCGAGTTGCTCCACTCTTTTTCCGCCACATAAAGTTTGGGCGGGTAGATTTCATGTTTTGCCCAGTTGGGAGCGTCAAACCAGAAAGGCCCCGCCATCACATCGATGAGACCGTCATTGTTGACATCCCCGACAGCAACACCCTCAGACACGAAATCCGAAAAGAGGACCGTCTTTTTGAAGGGAATATCTCCGCTGACATCACGGTCTTTCATAAGCTGAGCCTGACAGGAAAATATACTCGCCAGAGTAACTGCCAGAGTTAAGGAAAGTAAGGGATTTTTCATGGCTTGTTTGGGTTGAATGAAAAGGTCTGAATTGGTTTTATCCGGATTTTCATTGGTCAGGATCATTTCTGAGTCAGCAAAAATCCGATCAGCGCATCAAAATCCTCCTCGGAGATGGATTCACCGAAGTTGTCCGGCATCAGGGTGTACTGCGAAGCTTTCTTTTCCTTGATTTCATTTTTGCTCACTGTAAATTCCTGCCCGGCATTGTTTGCGTAAACTTCCAGCTCCCCTTCATTTCTTCGAAACAATCCGCTCAGCACCTTGCCGTCATTAAGGGTAAGCGTATAAGTTTTAAAAGCCTGAGAAATATTTCGATTTGGGTCCAGCATTTTTTCCGCCAGTGCCCGTCTTCCCCAGTTGCCAATGCCATCCAGCTGAGGTCCGATTATTCCACCCTGTCCGTTGATTTGGTGACAAACACTGCAAGTATTCATAAAGACAGCCTTACCCATCTCCACATCAGGTTTTGGGTCAAACCTTGCCAATCTGGTTTCGATGAGTTTTTGTCGTTCTTCCAGCATAGATTCCAGACCGGAGGTGAGGGCATCATATTCCTTCTTCTGCGATTGGGTCAACTTAGAAAGGAGCTGTTCATTGATACTCCTGTCCATCAATGTTCTTGGCGGGATAAATCCATCTTTAGCGGCTTTGAGCAAATTGGCTCGTCCTTCAGCTGAGTTAACAAAAACAGAAGCAATTGCTGCCTGCAGGCTTCCTGGTGCATCTTTCAGAGATTTGTTCAGAAGGGAAACAACTCCGGGATAGGAAGAGGTGCCGATAGTTCGGGCAAGTTCCTCCCGGAAAGCCGGCTCTTCGGTGTTATCGTTTAGTCTGTTTTCCACCAGGGCAACATTTTTGCCGGGGTTGAGGTCAAGCAAGGCCTTTCCTGCCATGGCTCTTGCCCGATTTTTAGCCCACTTTGTATTCAGCAAATTCTGAAGTCCGGTCTCGTAATCCCTTACTTTATTTTCACTTGCGACATTGGCAGCAAACACCTGCTGCCTGGAGATTTCCTCGTAAAATTCATATTCCTCATCCGCATGGGCAGAGGGCTGATCGGCTACAGGTTGGGGTTTGTTTTCCAGGTTTTTCAGGAAATCTCCGGCAAAACTGATAGCCCAATCGGTCATTTGCTTCTTATTTCCGGCACCGCCCCGCTGTCCGATTCCAGTTTGAATCGTATTGTAAAGTGTGTACTGGGCCGGAGCATCACCTTTGAATTTTTCCTTTATGAAATCAATCGCCTGAGCCAATTGAGCTTCGGGAATGAATCTTCCCACATGCTCCAGATAGATCACTGTTCGGTCGCGAGGGGAATCGTACTTTTTCAAATTGGCATAGAGGAATTCTGAGGCAACAGGTGAGGGCACATCTGTCATAGCATCCATGAGCACTTTCGTTTCAGGTTCGGTCCAGGTTTGGGCTACAGCTGTTTTCAGGATTTCAGGTTCCCTGAGAAGATTCCTGAGAGCGATCATCAGGGTGTATTTCAGGTGGGTGTCAGTTGCCGGAACTGAATGAGCCACATTGACAATCGGATTGATATTGCTGTCATGATGGTGTCTTACCAGCACATCTGCAGCTGCCCGCTGGGTGTGAGGATCGGTGTGGCGGATTCCTTCCAAAGCCAATGTTCTTTGCTTTTGGTCAAGTGTTTCGTATTCAGTCAAAATCCGGTAAGCATGGACTCTTACTTCCTGGTCATTGCTTTTCGCAGCTTGGGTAAGTTCTTCATGACTCAGTGAATTCAATCTTTTTAAAGACCAAAGTGCATGGACTTTTTGTTCTGAGGATGTTTTGGTGTCTTTAATCAGATTTTTCAAAGGCCCGACAGCTTCAGTGCCATTGTAGTCAACCAGTCTGTTGGAAGCCATCATGCGTTGGCTAAAAATACTGCTACCCAATCCTTTCAGCAGCTCGTCCAATTTTGCTTGTGACCAGTCAATTGGCTTATCAGTGTTTCCCTTGTAAGTAATTCTCCAGATTCGGCCACTTTTCCGATCCCGGCCCGGATGGTCGAGCGGTACTTCGTAATGACCGATGATCCGGTTATAAAAGTCGGCTATGTAAATTGCTCCATCAGGTCCGATCTTGATATCCACCGGCCTGAACCAAGGGTCTTCGCTCACCAGAAAGTCTTTTTCGAGTTTGGCCTGAGGAGTGGAACCATTGTATGAAACAGTATTTCTGCTCACCCGGGATGCGACCACATCGCCGGAATAAAAGCTATTTCGATATTCTACGGGGAAAGCAGGGCCATCGTAATACGCAAGGCCTGAAAGTGCCGTGGAACCAATTTGGTAATCCATCATCTGAGGCCCAAAACCCAAACCCGGAGCCTTCTTGCCAAAGTGTGGATAATCTCCCTGGCTTATCGTCTGATAAATGGGCATGGAGTGGCAGTCTGCTGAATAAAGATACCCGAGGTCATCAACCGCAAATCCAAATGGGTTGACGCGGCCATAAGTGGTCTGCTCCACCCGGCTACCATCGATCCTGAACCGGAACGTATTTCCTGAAGTCATGTGGATGGAGTCTTTATCTGCACCGGATACATTCGAAGTATTTCGGAATCCATGAGAAGAATAAATCCAGCCATCTGTTCCCCTGAAAAAGTTGTTGATCATGCCATGAGTGTCCTCATGCCCGAATGGTCCGACCAGCACTCTTTTTTCATCGTATTTATCGTCCCCGTTTTTGTCCTCAAAAAAATAGATGTTGGGAATACTGTAAGCTACCGCGCCTCCTTTGATAGGCATGATGCCAATGGGAATATTCAGGTCACTGGCAAAATCAGTGAATTTATCGGCTTTTCCGTCTCCGTCGGTATCCTCCAAAATGGTAATCTTATCCTGACCTGATCCGGTTGAGGCTTCGTTAGGATATTCGATAGAGTGTGTCACCCATAACCTTCCCCTGTCGTCAAACTCCATATTGATCGGCTTGGTAATGTCTGGCTCGGAAGCATAGAGGTTGATTTCGAAGCCCGGAGGAAGGTGGAAACCAGCCATTTCCTGCTCGGGTGTTTGAAAAGCTGTTACCCGTATATGGTCTTTGAAAAGCTCCGGATTGATAAAGGAATCGGGATCATAGTTATCTTCTTTTTTACTTTCATTGCACGATGCCAGTAAAATGACATAAAGCAATGATGATAGGTATGCCTTCATAAGGTTGGGGGTAGGTTAGCTGGGTTTGGTAAAAATTCCCGTCTCATCTCGATCTGACGACAGGAAATAGTATAGAAAATATTTTTTATGGATGAATTCTCCAAATCCAATCCTATTTTCAAAAGAATGTAAGCAGATTTTTTCTGTATTCAGAATTTTATCTGGTTCTCCGGATGATCCAGAATAAATTGTTTTAGGGAAGCTCCCTATTCCTGGCAAGACATGACTTTTTTGGCTTTCCGGACATCGGAACAAACAGCTTTCATCGTGGATAAATCAGCAGAATAGAAATTTTACTTCCTGAAAAATTTTGCCGGAAGAAAAATCAGCCGAAAATACTTTTTCATAGCAAATTAATTGGAGTACCCATATCCCTCATTATCACCGTAATCGAAAACAAAGATTGATAAGTCATCTCTCCCGGAAAACATTTGACCCCTTTGTTGCTTTTCTCTTCCGGTTTCCTTGTATTTTTCGATCATGAAAAGAATTATTACCCTCCTAGCTTTCTTCCTCAGTTTTGGGCTTCATGCCCAAATCCAACTCCGAATACTTGATTCTTCCAATCTCACTCCGCTTGAAAATGTCCGGGTCAGAATTCCTGAAGGAAAAATTCTTTTGAGTGACTCGGATGGCAAAATCTCAATAGAATCCACAACTCCTCTGCTCATTCAATTTTCCCGGGAAGGCTATGAAAACTTCCAAAAGGAATTTGCCCCCGGAGCTGAGCAGGAAGTGCTTTTGGTTTCAAAAACCATCAATCTTTCTGCTGTGACAGTTTCCTCTTTCGAAAGCGAAAGACCGCTTTTACAGCAATCGGCATCCATTAGTTTGGTAGGCGAGCGAGATTTCAGCCGGTTCAATGAAACTTCGATTGTCAATTCTTTCAATACCAAACCGGGAATCAGAATCGAAGAGCGGGCTCCTGCAAGCTATAGGATTTCAATACGAGGAAGCTCGCTTCGATCTCCTTTTGGAGTGCGAAATGTGAAAGTCTATTGGAATGAGGCTCCTTTTACTTCACCTGACGGAACAACTCCTTTGAACCTGCTTGACCTGACTAACATCCGAACTGCCGAAGTGATCAAAGGTCCATCGGGAAGCATTTACGGTGCAGGAAACGGCGGAACAATTTCTATGAACAGCAAAGCAAATCCGCAAGGGGGAAGAGTCTCCGCAGACCTTATGGCGGGAGATTTTGGACTTAGCCGATACAGACTGGGAATTTCTCAGCAAGTAGGCGAAGGCGGATTTGATGCTTCTTTCGTCAGCCAAAAATCAGACGGATACAGGGATCATTCGGCGGTAGATCGTCAGGTTTTCCAATTGGGAAGCTTTTTCCCTGTTTCGGAAAAGCAGGAAATCCGGACCCAACTCCTGATTTCAGATTTGGATTACCAGATTCCGGGTGCGCTGAATGAAGCTCAGGTAGCGGAAGATCCGACCCAGGCAAGGCCAGGTTCGGTCAATCAAAACAGCTCAATTTCCCAGCAATCGGTATTTGCCTCTATCGGGCAATTGTATCGCTTTTCCTCAAAAACAAGTAACAACACCACCGTTTATGTTCAGACAAATGACTTCGAAAACCCATTCATTTTGGATTACAAGAAGGAATTGGGATTTGGATTTGGCGGAAGAACCCGATTCACGCACGACGGTGAATTGGCCGGAAAAGTGCTCCGCCTGACTGCAGGCGGCGAATACCAAACCAGTTTGACGAACGCTCAGAATTTCGGAAATAAAGCGGGAGTTGCGGATACGATTCGCTTTGCTGACAAGCTTCGCGCTACTCAGGCATTTCTATTCCAGCAGGCTGAATGGGAGTTGACAGAAAAATTGCTTTTCACTCTTGGCCTGAGCGAAAACTTCTCAAGCTTTGAGATCGACCGACAAGTGGATGCGAAAAGCGGCAAGACCGGACTCCAAACCAGAAAATTTGATCCGATCGTGATTCCACGGGGTGCTCTGAATTACCAACTGAATCAATATTCGTCAGTCTTTGGAAGTGTGAGCAGCGGATTTTCTCCTCCCACAATCGATGAGGTTCGCACAAATGAGGGAAGTTTGAACCTCGATCTGGAAGCTGAGCGCGGGATCAATTATGAAATAGGCTATCGAATGGGCAGAAACCGATTCAATGCCGATGTAAGCGCTTTCTATTTCAAGCTTGATGAGACGATTACAACTTTTACAAATGAGCAGGGCGTGGTCTTATTCAGAAATGCAGGTTCGACAGATCAAAAGGGAATTGAAGCAGCTTTGGATTATGCTTTTATTAAAAATACTTCAGGCTTGATCAGGGATTTGAGCCTGGGTACAGCCATCACGATTTATGATTTCGAATTTAAGGATTACAAAAAGCAGGCAAACGATTATTCCGGAAATGCCCTGACCGGAGTTCCACCGCAGACTTTTGTCACGCGATTGGACTTGAGAACCAGTCCCGGATTTTACCTGAATCTGACACATCAATACGTGGATGAAATCCCCTTGAATGACGCCAACACTGTTTATCAGGACGCTTATAATCTCGTCAACCTTAGAGTCGGCTGGTCTAGGTGGATTGGCGGAAAATGGGAGTTCGAAGCCTTTGGGGGTGTAGATAATCTCCTCGATGAAGCCTATTCACTCGGCAATGACCTTAATGCTTTCGCAGGAAGATATTATCAGCCTGCTGCTACAAGGAATTGGTATGGGGGAGTTAAGGTTGGGTTTAATTATTGAAGGGAAATATTGTGGAAATACCATAGAAATAAACGTTGCTTTGCAACATGAAATACTATTGAAATAAACTCTCTTGAACGACCTGAATTTGGAAGATTCGCGAATTATTTCTATTTATTTCATCCTCCGAAGGAGGGTATATTTCAATTGTATTTCTGCTAAAAAATGAAAAAATATTCACTCTTTATTATCGCTTTTCTAGCAGCGTTTACTTCCTTTTCCCAAGAAGTAAAACCTGAAGTCAAAGAAATAACCCGGGAACCTCAACGATTTGAATCGGTCCACTCCGGAACTTTCAACGGCCAAAAAATAAGCTACAAGGCCATCGTGGCTGAGACTTTTCTCAGAAACAGCAAAGGAGAAATCACGGGTGCTATGTGGAGCACTTCCTACCTGAAAGAAGGAACTGACGGCACAAAGCGTCCGGTCACTTTTATTTTCAACGGCGGTCCGGGCTCGGCTTCAGTCTGGCTGCACATGGGTTTTTTTGGTCCCAAAGTTGTAAAAACTGACAGCGAAGCGAAAACAGATGATGGAGGAGCTCCTTACAGATTTATCGATAACACGCAGGCGCTTTTGGATATTACCGATCTGGTTTTCATCGATCCTATCGGGACCGGATTCAGCGAAGTACTTGGAGTTGGAAAAACAACAGACTTCTGGGGATTGAATGAGGATGCGGCATCCATTGCTCAGTTTATGAGAATCTGGGTAACTCAAAATGGCAGGTGGCAGGCACAAAAATTTATTGCTGGGGAAAGCTACGGCACCACCCGGGCAGCCAAAGTTGCAGAGGTACTGGAAGGTGGCGGGCAGAACATGGCGCTGAATGGAATCATCCTGATTTCCCAGGCTTTGGACTATGCGGGTTCGTCCTCCTGGAGCGATAACCTGACTTCCTTTTTCACCTATCTGCCATCAATGGCTTCCACAGCCTGGTATCATGGGAAAGCCGGACAGGGTAAAACGCTGGAAGCATTTGTGCAGGAAGCGCGGGATTTCGCCTATGGCGATTACCTGAACGCACTTTTTCTGGGTGAAAAACAAACTGAAACTCAAAAATCATCCATTGCCGAAAAGCTTGCCTATTTCACAAGCCTGGACAAAAACTACATCCTCAGATCAGACAATCAAATCCTGATGCATCGCTTTAAAAAGGAATTGCTGAGGAAAGAGGGAAAAGCCATCGGAACACTTGATGGACGATATTTGGCTGTGGAAACTGATAAATCATCAGAAGGCCCGGTTTTGGGTGACCCGAGCAGCTACATGACGGGTGCTGCTTATACGTCTTCATTCAATCATTATATGATGCAGGATTTGAAGGTAAAAATGGATCGTCCTTATTTAACTTCTGCAGAAGGAATGGGCGGGTCGTGGAACTGGAAACCCGTTGGGGAAGGATCCTACTGGGAGCCAAGCTACGTGAGCACAGCACGATCGCTGAGCGAGGTGATGCACAGAAATACTGCTTTGAAAGTAATGGTAACAAATGGCTATTATGACTTAATTACTCCATTTTTTGATGCAGAATTCACTTTCGCCAGACATAACTTTCCTCAGGAAAGAATCCGGATGACCTACTACGAAGCAGGGCATATGATGTACAATCGTCAGGAAGATTTCGATGCACTGGCAAAGGATGTGCGAGCATTTTTGAAGGGAATCATTAAATAATTGATCCTTGGTAAATCAAAAATACTAAGTTAAATGTTATAACTTTGTAATTACATTATTGAAAAAACATGGAAGCTCAAATCATCAAAATCGGAAACTCAAAAGGTTTAAGGTTGAGTAAAACCATTCTTAAAAAATATGATTTAGGTGATAAAGTGGAGCTTATACTTGAAGCCGATCATATCATTTTAAAACCTATTCGCGAACCAAGAAAAGGCTGGGAAAAGGCGTTTGAAAATATGCATGCTGAGGGTGAGGATAAGCTGCTAATGGACGATATCTTCAAGGATGAAGATTTTGAAGAATGGACTTGAAACAATATCAAATCATTTTGGTAAATCTCGATCCAACAGTTGGGAGCGAAATTAAAAAGACAAGGCCATGCGTGATTATCTCTCCCAATGAGATGAATAAACATCTTCAAACCATTGTAATAGCACCCGTGACGAGTAGCCTGAAATCATATCCTACCAGAATTCCTGTTTTACATAACCGTTCTCACGGAATGATCGCCCTAGATCAGATCCGCACAATCGACAAATCCAGGATCATTAAGATTTTTGAACCCTTAACTGAAAAAGAGATAAAACACTGTAAAGAAGTAATCAAAGAGACATTTGTTGATTAACCAGACTTTCAAACCTTATTAGATTGAACTTTTATTTCCCAGACCGGGATCAATTACTACAAAAACCAGAATCATACCCATGCAAAAGCCCGATTTTAATATCGAAGAAGTAAATAAAATCATCCGTGGACGTCGCTCCATGTTTATCGCTCAGTTCAAAGAAAACGATCCGATTGATGACTCAATCATCGAGGAGATTCTGGAAAATGCAACTTGGGCACCCACTCACAAGCTCACTCAGCCCTGGAGATTTATCGTCTACACTGGTGCAGGTTTGAAGACATTTGGAAACTATCAGGCAGAAATGTACAAAATGAGGGCTGAGAAAAATGGCACTCCATTTCTGGAAGCTACCTATCAAAAATTCATTGAGAATCCTCAGAAAGCTTCTCATATGATTGCTATCATCATGAAGCAAACTGAAGGCTCCGGAATTCCTGTGATGGAAGAAATTGCCGCAGTGGCGATGGCTGTGCAGAACATGTACCTCACTGCTTGCGCTCATGGATTAGCAGCTTATTGGGGAACAGGAGGGCCAACTTTTTGGGCGGAAGCAAGAGAAGACTTCGGTTTGGAAGGAGAAGATATGCTGATGGGATTCTTCTACATCGCAAAACCAGCAACAGATAATTGGCCGGTTGGAAAAAGAGAGCCGATTGCTGACAAAGTAGGTTGGATCAGAGAGTAATTTCTCAAATAGGATATAAAAACGGCGGTGAAATCACTGCCGTTTTTTTTTATCGTAAAGGTCTATTTTTTAGAACCCCACAAATGCCGGGGGCTCTACTCCCTCAGCTCTCAGGTAGGCAATAGCAGCACCTCTATGATGTGTGGAGTGATCCATTAGTAGGGCCATTACTTGACGTCTTGTTACAATGTTTCCAAATACTTCAATCCTCTCCCCAGCATCTGCATCCGAAAGAGCTTCCATTGTGGCCGTGCCATAATCGTAGCATTTTGCTACATAGTCGGCCAAATCAGCTTTAGAAGCAGAAGCCAGATCAATAGTAAATCCTGGGTCTCCGCCTTTTAAGAATCCCTGAGAGATTCCAACGATTGCATTTCCAATGTGATGAATTTGCTCTTTAAAAGACATTGCCGCAGGATCAGTTTTGTAATCCATGCCCGAATCAGGCATTTTGTTCGACACGTCTATCGTGAATTGTTTACTGTTTTTCCATTTGGAGTAAAACTCATCCATCGAGGTCTGTGCCATTGCTACCGGGGCAACCAGCATAAAAATCGCGGCAAAAAAAGCTAGCGATGATACTCTTACAAGTCTTTTCATAATTCAAGAATTTTGGTTAGTCTTTTAAATTTCCTTTAATATCCCCGCAAATCAAACCTTATCTCTAATTTTAAACCATGAGGAAATCGAGCATGGCTAAGAACGTCACACATTGGGATGATTATCCGAAATGTGAGATTCCATGTGGCCTTAAAAAAAATCATAAACACATGAAATTACTTTTGATGGTGCCGGTTTTTATTGCTTTGGTGGGTTGTGACAAAACTTACCTGCCAAAACCCAATGGCTATAATCGCATTGATCTTCCCCCGCATGCCTATAAAAATATCAGCGAAGGCTACCCATATCAACTCGATTTATCAGCCTACAGCCAATTGGAGGCTGATTCATTCAATTTGGGAGAGAAAGATTGGGTGAATATTAACTATCAGGATTTTGGGGCCAAAGTTCATTTGACCTATAAAAAAATTGACGGAAAAACCATCGATTTCAAGACTTTGTCCAGAGATGCTTTCAAGCTGACAGCCAAGCATCAAATCAAGGCCTATGGAATTGAAGAGGCTATTTTAGTGACTCCCGAAGGGTATACCGGAGTAGTTGCAGAACTTTCAGGTGAAGTTCCAACTCAATTTCAATTTTTTGTGACTGACTCAACCGAACATTTTCTCCGGGGAGCGCTCTATTTCAATACCGCTATGAAAAATGATTCATTGGCACCTGTCATAGAATACATCAAGGTGGACATGGCCCACCTGATGAATTCCGTGAAGTTTCTAGATTAATTAAGGTTTTTCCAGGATTTAATCACAACAGCTCCACCCGCCAGGGCAACCAATGTTGCAATTATTCCCCCCATCGCATTCCCATAGATGAAGAAGCCCGTGGCAAAAAGAGCCGCGTAAACCATTACAGTTCCTACCAGCATTAAGCCAATTTCCTTTGGCAATTGACCGATCTCTTGCTGCTCATTCGGATATCTATCCAGGACTTTTTTCCAGCCAAATGCTGCAGGAGTTACTTTTCTGTAGAATGAAAGCAGGACTTCATCCTTCTCAGGCTGAGTCACAAACGTGACAACCAACCAACCGATAGTGGTGATTGTAACACTATAAACCAATTTGAGGTAAGCCTGATTTTCAGGAATCAGGATCCAGTTTACTTTTGGATTGATCACTTCAAAGAAAATCGCAACTACAAATGAAATCGCCATCGCGGAGATTTCGGTGTATGCGTTGACTCTCCACCAGAACCATCTGAGGATAAAGATCAGGCCTGTTCCTGCGCCGATTTGAAGCAAAATATTAAATGCACTCAATGCACTGGAAAGTGCCAAAGCGAGGAATGCTGAAAGGACCATCAAGCCCACTGTGGAGATTCTTCCCACGGCAACCAATTCTTTATCTGTAGCTTCCGGTTTCAGAAATCTTAAATAAAAATCATTCACAATGTAGGAAGAACCCCAGTTCAGATGCGTAGAAAGTGTGGACATTACCGCTGCAATCAAGGAAGCCAAGACAATCCCGATAAGACCTGTAGGAAGATAAATAAGCATGGCTGAATAAGCCAAATCGTCTCCTAACTTATCAATCGGAATATTTGGAAATGCCGCCTGCAAGTCACTCACATTAGGATACACGATCAGAGATGCTAATGCCACGATAATCCATGGCCAAGGTCTCAGGGCATAATGGGCAATGTTGAAAAATAAAGTTGCTCCGATGGCATTCTTTTCATCCTTTGCAGAAAGCATTCGCTGAGCGATGTAACCTCCACCACCCGGCTCAGCACCAGGATACCAAGTTGCCCACCACTGAATAGCAATCGGCATGATAAAGAGTGGTATGTAAATGTTGGGGTCAGAGAAATCAGGCAGGAAATCCAGCTTGTCCGCGACATTCTCGTGTGCCAACAAATTGTTCAAACCGCCGATTTCCGGCATGTCAAGAATAAAATAGGCTGCTCCGAATGAACCCGCTATTGCTATGAAAAACTGAAAAAAGTCGGTTAAAAGAACTCCTTTCAAACCTCCTAATGAACTGTAAATCACCGTTACTACTGAGGAAATCAGCAAAGTTTCAATCGGTGTTAATCCCAACATCACTCCTCCAATCTTGATCGCTGCGAGCGAAACGGTAGCCATAATCACAACGTTGAAAAATACGCCGAGGTAGATCGCCCTGAAGGCTCTCAAAAACGCAGCACCCTTACCAGAGTATCGAATTTCGTAAAATTCCAAATCCGTGGTGACCTCAGATCTTCTCCAAAGCTTTGCATAAACGAAAACTGTAAGCATACCTGTTAGCAAAAATGCCCACCAGGCCCAGTTACCCGCAACACCATTCTTTCTGACCAAGTCCGTTACCAGGTTTGGCGTATCCGCAGAAAACGTCGTTGCAACCATGGAAACTCCCAAAAGCCACCACGGCATATTTCTGCCTGAAAGGAAAAACTCTTTTGCAGATTGACCTGCAGATTTTGAGGCAAAAACTCCTATCAGGAGCGAGATAACAAAGAAAGCGACAATGATCGCCCAGTCAATTACACCAATATTCATGGTTCTTCGGGTTAATAATAGCGGACAATTAACGGAAATTTTTTCTAAATGCGTTTCAACTTCCTTAATAAATTTTATAAATCAATAAATTTTGAGTCAAAATAGAAAACGGTTTTATCTCTTTTCGGAATTTTCACAATAGTTACCAAATTTCTCCTGATGAAACCTAATTTCGTGGCATGAATCATTCTTCTTTACTGGAGGTAATTGCCTCCAATTTTTCGCTTCATTCAAGTCAAACTCTTCAGATCAAACCCCTGGGAGAAGGCTTGATTCATCAGACTTTTTTGATTGAAGGACAGCCCAAATCCTGGGTGCTTCAGGGATTTAATAATAAGGTATTTAAACATCCGGACCGAATCGCATCCAATCTCAAACTTCTGAGCAAACTCTCGGAAATCGAGCCTTTACCTTTTATCCTTCCTTTGCCTTTGGCAAATAAGAAAGGGGAAACGCTGACGGAAGTGGAAGGCCAATTTTACCGGCTTTTTGAATTTGTAAAAGGCCATACAATCCAGAAAATCACGGATCCGAATCAAGCGTATCTGGCAGCGAAAGCATACGGGGAATTTGCCGATTGGGGAAAAGAAATAAAACCAGAAGACCTTCTGGAAAGCATCCCCAACTTTCATCGGCTAGACTTGCGGTTTTTCAGATTTTTGGAAGTATTAAAATCGAAAAACTTACTTTCCCCGGAAGAAAAAGAAGTAGCCGATTTTTATGCTAACCAATCAGCTCTAATCGAAAATTATACTGCTTTAGCCCAAAGTCTGCCATTCCGGCTTACTCATAACGACACCAAAATCAACAACCTGATTTTCTCCGAAAATTTGGATAAAGTAGAAGCCGTAATCGACCTCGACACTTTGATGGCAGGAATGCTGCTTTATGATTTTGGAGATTTGGTGAGAACAGTCGCTTGCTCCGAACCGGAAACAAGCCAAAACTGGCAGAATTTGTTTTTGATCCCCGAAGTTTTCAAAGTTCTGCTGAAAGGCTATAGGGAAGGAATCAAAGATTTTGCAACACCCGAAGAAATCAAATCTCTTCTTTTGGGAGGTGAAGTAATGACCATCATTATGGGTCTGCGTTTTTTTACAGATCATCTCGAAGGCAATGTGTATTACCGGGTGGAATATCCTGAGCAGAATTTCCATCGGGCAAAAAATCAGATGATTTTACTCCAAAGCCAGCAATCCCTCCGACCGGAACTTCAGCAGATTTGGGAAAAAGTCACAGGGTCCAAACTCTGAGTCCGACAATTCCTTTCATTTTAATTGCCATTTGACGGAAGCAGACTTATTTTGCCATCCTCCTAAACCCACTATTCCTTGTCAGGCATTTTTGACACCAAGATCGAGTTTCTCAAAGGCGTTGGCCCACAGCGTGCTGCGCTGATCAACAAGGAATTGAACATCTTCACGTACGGCGAACTTATCCAGCATTATCCGTTCCGCTACGAGGATCGGACGAAGTTTTTCAAAATACGTGAGCTGAGCGCCGAACTGGAAAACGTGCAGGTCATTGCCAAAATCAGGCAAGTTGAATTAATTGGTATTGGCGGAAAAAGACGCCTTGTAGCTCATGTCGCAGATGAGACCGGGGAGATGGAAATGACTTGGTTCAAGGGAATCCAATGGGTTCAGCCGAAACTGCCTGCCGGAGCTACATTTATTTTTTACGGGAAACCTGCTCTTTACGGAAGGAAATGGAACATTGCCCATCCGGAGATGGAACCTCTGAGCGCTGCCAACGAAAGCAGGAATAATTTTCAGCCGGTCTATTCTACCACAGAAAAGCTCAAGGCAAAATTCCTGGATTCCAGAGGCATTTCAAAAATCATGGAGCAGCTTGTTCAAGTCTGCATTCCACAGATACAGGAAACCCTGCCTGCGGAAATTCTGCAACAATATCAATTGATCGGGAAGCAGGAATCCATCCGGCAGATCCATTTCCCTACCCAGCCGGACTTGCTTCAGCGAGCCAGAAAGAGATTGATATTTGAGGAGTTTTTCTTCCTTCAGTTACGGCTTCTGATGATGAAACTGACCAGAATCGAAAAGTTTCGAGGTCAGCCTCATTCCAATACTGAGCTACTCACAGAGTTTTACAAAAATCATATTCCATTTGAACTCACCAATGCCCAAAAGCGGGTAATTCGGGAGGCTTTCGCAGATATGAAATCAGGACGACAGATGAATCGTCTGATCCAGGGAGATGTGGGAAGCGGCAAAACGATGGTGGCATTTATCTGTATGCTGATCGCAATCAGTTCGGGCGCACAGGCTTGTTTGATGGCGCCGACGGAAATTCTGGCAAACCAACATTACGAGGGATTGAGTCAATATGCCGATATGATGGGGCTCGAAATTGCTTTGCTCACCGGTTCTGTTAAGAAAGCACGGAGGAAAGTGATTCATGAAGCACTTGAGTCCGGCGAACTCAAAATTCTGATCGGAACGCACGCGCTGCTGGAAGACGTAGTCCAATTCAAAAATCTCGGGCTTGCGATTGTGGATGAGCAACACCGATTTGGAGTTGCCCAGCGGGCAAAACTTTGGGCGAAAAACGAGCAATTCGTTCCCCACGTCCTGGTCATGACTGCAACTCCTATCCCGAGAACGCTCGCGATGACACTTTATGGAGATCTTGACGTTTCAGTGATCGATGAACTTCCTGCAGGCCGAAAGCCGATCCAAACTGTTCATCGGTATGACAAAGACCGATTGAAAGTCTTTGGATTCATCAATCAGGAGGTTCAAAAAGGCCGACAAGTTTACATCGTCTATCCATTGATAGAAGAATCTGAGACGATGGATCTTAAAAATCTGATGGATGGATTCGAGAGTATTTCCAGAGCCTTTCCGCATTATCCGATCAGCATCGTTTACGGCACAATGAAGTCCTATGCCAAAGACTTCGAAATGCAGCGTTTTGTGAAGGGGGAAACAAAAATCATGGTCGCTACTACGGTAATTGAAGTTGGGGTAAATGTGCCTAATGCTTCTGTGATGATTATCGAGAATGCTGAGCGGTTTGGGCTTTCCCAACTCCACCAACTTCGCGGAAGGGTCGGTCGTGGCGCAGAGCAAAGCTATTGCGTGCTGATGAGTAAACTGGAATTATCTAAGGACTCCAGAGTCAGATTGGATACAATGGTCAGGACCAACGACGGATTTGAAATTGCGGATGTGGATCTGAGGCTTCGCGGTCCGGGAGATCTGATGGGAACGCAACAAAGCGGAATTACCGATTTATTGATTGCGGATTTGAGCAGAGATGCTCAGATTTTGACTTTGGCGAGAAATGCGGCCCAGCAGGTATTAGCTAATGATCCGGAGTTGAATCAACTCCAGAATGCTCCGATTTTAAGACAAGTGAGACAGCAGAAAAAACACGCGGTGAACTGGAGCCGGATTAGTTGATTTTTGATTTCGGATTTCGAAAAAAGCTTCTCAGGATTTCTTCCTGAATACTCCTGCAATTCTCCTGAAAATCAGTTTCTCTTTTTCCCAGAAGAACTTGAACTGGCCAAAAATAAACCCGTAAATCAGCAGGAAAATCTGATAAAGTGGTAAAACCAGAATCAGATAGAAAACTGTATTGATAAAGCTTCTTTCACCCCCTCTTTCCACACCAAAAAAATCAAGAATTGGATTTTTTACAAAGAGAATAGTGAAACCGGTGCAGGCAAATACCACCAAAACCATCACCACTTGAAAAAGGCTTTCAAGCTTCCACTTCGTTTGAAGCCTTTGAAGAAATCCGGGACGATGAGTTGGCTCTGACATGCCGCAAAAGTAACAGGAATGGTTCTAAATAAAATAGCCGGCACGAGGCCGGCTATCATTTTTACCAGGTAAATACTCCCTGATTCAGGCTTTGCAAAGCTTGCACCTTGTATTTTGCTTCTACCAGGATGGAGACATTGTGTGTACTTCCTCCATAGGAAACCATCCGGATCGGAATATCCGCCAAAGCGTCCATCACCGATTTGATAGCTCCTTTGGTTTCTGAAACCATATTTCCCACAATACAGATAATAGTCTGATTGCGGTCCACCTCCACAATTCCCAAAGTCTGCAGTTCAGCCAAAATATGATCCAAATGACTCAAATCATCTATCGTCACCGACACCGCTACTTCTGAAGTCGTGATCATATCGATTGGCGTTTTATATTTTTCGAAGATTTCAAATACTTTCCTCAGGAAACCATAAGCCAATAGCATCCGGCTGGATTTGATCTTGATGGCGGTGATTCCGTCTTTCGCGGCAATCGCTTTCACACCGATAGTTTCTACATCTTGCTTGATCAACGTTCCATTAGCCTCAGGCTGCATGGTGTTGAGCAGTTTCACCGGAACGTTGAATTGCTGGGCTGGCCAGATGGAAGCCGGGTGAAGGATTTTTGCTCCGAAATATGCCAGCTCGGCAGCCTCATCAAATGAAAGTTCAGCAATCGGACGAGTGCGATCTACGATTCTCGGATCGTTGTTGTGCATGCCGTCGATGTCTGTCCAAATCTCACAAACTGAAGCCTGGATCGCCGCAGCAACCAAAGAAGCAGTATAATCGCTTCCTCCACGCTTCAGGTTATCAACTTCATTTCGGTGATTTTTGCAGATATAGCCTTGCGTGATAAAAAGTCTGCCATCAGGATTCTGAGCCAAAATCGCTTTCAGTTTTTCAGAGATTTTGGAAAGTTCTGGCTCCGAATTCTCATCAATACTCATGAAATCCAAAGCAGGAAGGAAAATCGCAGGAATCTCTAATTCTTCCAAAAGGGTATAAAACAACTTCGTAGAAAGCAATTCCCCCTGAGCCAAAATATCCCGATTGATCGCTTCATTGAATGAGATCTTCAGAAGTATATTCAAAAACTCAAAATGCTCACTGATGATTTCTTTCGCTTTGGCTCTTGCTTTTTCCGTCTTCAATAACTCCGGATAGAAGGAATTGTAATGAGCATGAAGCGTATCGATTCGCTCTTTCGCCAGGGTTTTATTTCCTGCTGCCAAAGCTTCGCCAATTCCAACAAGGGCGTTGGTCGTGCCTGAAAGCGCAGAAAGAACCACAATTGTAGGTTCGTCTCCCCGGGTAATCAGGTCTTTCACCTGGTGCATGCGTTCGGGTTTACCCACAGAGGTCCCCCCAAATTTCATAATTTTCATAGGGTCTGAAAGTTTAATAGGTATAGGTTGATGTCAATTAAAATCCAAGCATTTTGATAGCTGTGATGGCTGCTTCGTCGCCTTTATTGCCGTGTTTTCCTCCTGCCCGGTCGAGCGCTTGTTGTTGAGTATTTGGAGTCAAAACTCCAAAAATCACCGGCTTGTTATATTTCAAACTTACGTTTGTGATGCCATGGGCAACGGCATCGCAGATGAAGTCAAAGTGACGGGTTTCGCCTTGAATCACACAGCCCAGACAAATTACCGCATCGATATTCTCATCCTGGGCAAGCCACTGTGCTGCGAGAGAAAGTTCAAATGAACCGGGGACATTTTTGCGAATAATGTTTTTCTTTTTCGCGCCGTTGTCCAGCAAAGTCTGCAATGCTCCTGAATAGAGGGATTCTGTCACCTCTTCATTCCATTCGGATACGATGATCCCAAACTTCTTGTCGCTGATATCCTGAATATTTTTGGATGAATGTTCACTAAGGCTTTTGAGTGAAGTTGCCATGATTTAGTTTTTTTAAATGTGGTTAAACAAAAAAAGAGTAAGACCTCACAGCCTTACTCTTCTAGAATGCTATGCAAAACAGCATTACTTAGCGGCAAGGCCTTCTAAGCGAGCTTTGTGTTTTCGTGCAGCGGAGAATTCGTAAGAATCAAAATACTTCTCCTCGATCTCACCATAAGTAGCGATTGCTTCCTGGATTTTTCCAGCTTCTTCGTATGCTACGGCAAGTTTTGACAAATATTTCGGAGTCAAAAATTTATTCTCATTGTATTCAGCAGCTTTCTTGTACTGAGAGATAGCCTCGTCAGTGTTACCTAACTCCAGATATCCATCACCAATCAAAGAATAAGCTTTTGCCTGGATCAGATAATCATCTGCGGAGAATTTCTCAAGATGATCGATTGCCTCCTGAAATTTCTTTTCAGAAAGGTAAATAGAGCCGATGTAGAAATTTGCCAAGTTAGCAGCGTCAGTTCTTGGATACTCCTCAACGATTGTCAAAAAGCCAGAGTTGACTCCGTCACCGTTCAAAGCAAATTCAACGCTGTCTTGCTCGTAGAAGTAGACAGCCTGAAACATTTCTTTCTGAGCAGTTTCATTTTGGTTCTGGGTGTTGATCTGGAAAAACAGAATTCCACCGATCAGGATAATGGCTGCTGCCAATACACCTGCTAATACTTTACTATTCTGTTTCAAAAAAGCTTCTCCTCTGCCCAATGAACTTGCGAGGACTTCCGGATTTTCCAGAATCTCGTTTTGATGATCAGAATGTGCTTTTTTTGTTTGTTTCGTTGCCATGTTACTCAAAATTTCAGGCGCAAATATACGGTTTTTATGAAATACACAAACCCAAAGAAAAAAGCCATAAAATCGGATTGATTTCATGGCTTTCCGGATAAGCTTTTGAAGTGATTTATTCCATTACAAATGGATAATCCTCCTGAATATAGACGTCTTTGAAAGCGTCCATTCCATCAGGCCAAGGTGATTGCTCAGCAAATTTCACTGCGTCGTCCACTTTTTGTTTCACTTTTTTGATGATGGCATCTATTTCTTCCTGAGTCAAAATATTATTATCCTGAATAGTAGCCAGGACTTGCTCAATAGGGTCGCGCTGCTTGTATTCTTCTACTTCCTCTTTGGTTCTGTATTTTTGAGGATCGGACATTGAGTGGCCTTTGTATCGATAGGTTCTGAACTCCAACAAAGTTGGGCCATCGCCTCTTCTTGCTCTTTCCGCTGCCTCTGCTACTGCTTCGTGCACAGCTTCCACATTCATTCCATCGACTGCGAAAGACGGCATATCGTAAGATTCACCGATCGTGGAAAGATCCTCCACGTTGGAGGAACGTTTCACCGCAGTACCCATCGCATAGCCATTGTTTTCGATCACGAAAATCACCGGCGTCTTATAAAGCATCGCCAGGTTGAATGACTCGTGAACTGCACCCTGACGAACTGCTCCGTCACCCATGTGACAGATACAAAGGTTTTTGGTGCCCTGGTATTTTTCTGCAAAGCCAAGCCCAAGGCCCATTGGTACTTGCGCACCTACGATTCCGTGACCGCCCACGAAGTTCTTTTCTTTGTCGAAAATGTGCATCGAACCTCCTTTTCCTTTGGTGGTTCCTGTTGCTTTGCCAAAAAGCTCAGCCATCACAGCTCCCGGATCAGTACCCAATCCCAGTGGATGTGCATGGCATCTGTAAGCAGTGATCCATTTGTCATCTTTGGTCAAAGCACTGATAGCACCGGAAGCACAAGCCTCCTGACCGATGTATAAATGACAGAATCCTCTGATTTTTTGCTGACCGTAAAGTTGTCCTGCTTTCTCCTCAAACCTCCTCATTAAGAGCATGCTCTCATACCAAAAGGTATAGGTCTCCTTCGAATATTTTACTTTGGACTTGGTCACTGCAGTTTTCTTTGCCATATCGTATTAATCAAAATATGCTATTTTAGGCCTCAAATATAATCAAGCTGGCCTAAAAATCAGGCTGCCGCAAAAATAATTACCGACTCCGATGTACCTGAAGTCTCTGGAACTTCTTCAATTTAAAAATCACCAAAAGACGAAACTGGAGTTTAGCCCCCAACTCAATTGTTTGGTTGGCCTGAACGGCAGCGGCAAAACAAATGTCCTGGATGGTATTCATTATTTATCCCTGACCAAGAGTGCGATCCAATCCAGTGACTCTCTTAATATTCTCCACGGAGCGGACTTTTTTGCCATAAAGGGCAATTTTGAGTTGGGCGAAAAGGCGCTGGAAATCAGATGTACCTTTGAAGCAGGAAAGAAAAAACTCATCTATCAAAATGGAAAAGCCCTGGACAAAACCAGTGAGCATGTGGGCTTGATTCCGCTTGTTTTGATCGCTCCGGATGATACCGAGCTCATCAAAGGAGGAAGCGAAGGACGCAGAAAGTTTTTTGACGGGTTGATTTCTCAAATGAATCGGGATTATCTGAACCAGCTGATTCGATACCATCATTTTCTAAAACAGCGAAATGCATTGCTCAAGCAATTCGCTGAAACTGGCAGAAGAGATTTGACCTTACTCGGAAGCTATGATCACGAGATGATCAGCTTAAGTAAAAGCCTTGCCCAAAGTCGATCCGCGCTTCTAGATCAAATCGCTCCGATGCTGCAATCCCATTATTCTGAAATTTCGCAGGGAGCTGAGCAGGTTTCAATCGTCTATGAAAGCGATGCGCTCAGGCCGGATTTTGCAGACTATTATTTGAGCCTTCGGCAAAAAGACCTGATTACCAAAAACAGCAATGCAGGAATCCACAAGGATGATTTCAACTTCCTGATAGGCGAGCACCCGATCCGGAAAATCGGGAGTCAGGGCCAACAAAAATCTTTTATTATTTCGCTCAAGCTCGCTCAGTTTCAGGTTTTTGAAAAGACAAAAGGCGAAGAACCGATTTTATTGTTGGATGATATTTTTGATAAGCTGGACGATCAGAGAATCGCGAAGATGATGGAACTGATCTCCAGACACACATTCGGGCAGATTTTCCTGACTGATGCAAGACCCGAGCGATCTAAGAAAATCCTGACTCAACTGGATACGGAGGTTTTCTTTTTCGACGTTCTGAATGGGACGGTTGAAAAAGAAGCATAAAAAAAGGAGCCGAAGCTCCTTTCAATTATTTCCAAAGATTTGCCGGATACTCTCCGGTTTCGTGTAGTTTTTTCAATGCCTCTATTACTACCGGACGGTCTTCCGTGTAAGTGACTCCAAACCAAACTTTCCCGCCAGGGAGTATCTCAAATGCAGCCTTTCCTGTCTTGATCAGGTTATTGGCTACGGTAGGGATGTAGAATTCGGACTTCAGGTTTGTAAGATTCGCAGGAAGGAACCCGTTCCACATTGCTTCGATATCCGCAAACACATCCGGATGAAATCCCCAGAAGTTCATGCTTACAGGAGTGTTTTCAGGTATATCGAGAATTTCGTTTTCTCCTTTGCTCAGGATTTTATCTCCTTCACGGGCGATTGAAGTTCGCTCCACCATCCCGATCAATTGCCCTTTTTCATTCGTAGCGCAGACGCCGCGGCTTACAGTTCCATTTTCAGAAAGAACATTCTGAATCGCATAACCCACCATCGCATGCAGATCGGGTCGAACCTCGGTGGAAAGGAACTTTCCCAATATCTCGAAAGCCTCTTTTCCATAGAAATCATCCGCATTGATCACCGCGAACGGCTCTTTGATCACGTCTTTGGCACAAAGCACCGCATGCGCAGTTCCGAACGGCTTCGTACGGTCTGCTTGCATCAATTCCGCAGGAACAAAACTGTCCAGGGATTGAATCACGAAGTCAACTTCGATCTTACCCTCAAGTTTTGGAAGCAATAATTCCTTGGTCATTTCCAAAATCTCCTGACGAACGATCAGGACCACTTTGCCAAATCCGGCGCGGATTGCATCGTAAATGGAATACTCCAGAATGGTTTCTCCTCCGGGACCAAATCCATCGATTTGCTTATTCCCGCCATATCTGCTGCCCATTCCTGCTGCAAGTACTAAAAGCGTTGGTTTCTTATTCATAATTAGTCTGTAAAAATCGGAGGCAAAATTAAGTGAATATCCCGTCGGGACAAAATATCACTCAAACCCCTGAGGCAACCTTGATTTATTTTTTAACCATTAATTCAAAATAGTTATACCTATTCTTTTTAAAAGAGATTAAAAAAAATCTGTTTTTTCAAAAAAAATCATTCTTTTTCCTTTTTATGGTTAAAAAAATAACCTTTTCATGATTTTGATTTAATTTTTGTCTTACTTTTATGCCATAATCCCAATAAACCACTAAACCCGTTGAAAAAATGAAAAAAATAGAAGCCATTATCCGGACTTCCCGTTTTGAACAGATTCATGCTTGCGTGGCAGCTCTCGGAGTGAAGTTTCTCACTTTCTATGAAGTAAAAGGGATGGGTCTGGAGCACGCCAAGCAACAAACCTATCGTGGCGTCGCGTATGAGCCGGCTTACATCCCGCGTACGAAACTTGAAATCGTAACAGTAGAAGAGCTGGTGGAACCGGTAATCAAGTGTATCCTGGCTGAGGGGAAAACAGGCGAAATCGGCGATGGAAAAATTTTCGTCTACGACGTCCTTGAGGCTTACCGAATCAGAAACAGCGATTCCGGAGAGCAAGCACTATAATCAACTCTACAACCACCCTGAACCTATTTTACCATGGAAGAAGTACCTGTTCAAGACCTGTTTACGGTCAACAACCTTTGGATGATGATCGCAACCATTCTGGTTTTCATCATGCACCTTGGCTTTGCTACTTTGGAAGCAGGCCTCACCCGAGCCAAAAACACTGTTAATATCTTATTTAAAAACACCATCATACCCGCAATCGGAATCTTGAGTTATGCCTTTGTGGGCTTTAACTTAATGTATCCGGGCGCCGATTTTGCAGGCGGCTTCTTTGGCTTTGCAGGCTTTGGACTTAGCCTCCCAGAGGGCTGGGATAGCAGCAATTACAATGCGGGCTACACTTATTTTACTGATTTTATTTTTCAGGCCATGTTTGCCGCCACCGCCGCCACCATCGTTTCGGGTGCAGTCGCTGAGCGAGTGAAGCTTGGTGCCTTTATTACTTTCTCAATTCTGTATGTCTCATTTGTCTATCCGATTGTAGGGATGTGGAAGTGGGGAAATGGATTTTTGAACACCATGGAAACCCCATTCTATGACTTTGCAGGATCTACCATTGTCCACTCCGTAGGAGGATGGGCTGCATTGGTAGGAGCTTTTCTTCTGGGTCCAAGACTCGGTAAATATACCATTCAGGGAATGAAAGCGATTCCCGGGCATAGTCTTCCGATGGCGACGATGGGCGTATTCTTATTGTGGTTCGGATGGTTTGGATTCAACGGCGGATCTGTCCTTAGTGCGAGTCCTGGACTGGTTTCAAAAGTTTTCGTGACGACCTCTATTGCTGCGGCTTCCGGAGCATTTGGCGCATTATTTATTTCTTATTTGAAATTCAAAACCTATGATATCACGATGTTGTTGAACGGAATTCTCGCGGGTTTGGTAGGAATCACTGCCGGTGCTGACCAAATGGGCGTGCTGGATTCTGCGATTATTGGGTTTATAGGAGGAGGGCTGGTTGTATTTTCAGTTGTCCTTTTTGACAAAATCAAAATCGATGATCCTGTCGGAGCGATTTCGGTACACCTTATCGGAGGTGTCTGGGGAACTCTGGCTGTAGGTATCTTTGGCAGTCTGGCCGGAATGGATCAACTCATTTCCCAACTAATCGGGATAGGTTCTGTCGCGGTGTTCTGCCTTGCCTCTTCCTGGATCATTTTCTTCACCTTAAAAAAGTCAGTCGGTATCAGAGTGCATGAAATAGAGGAGACTGAAGGACTCGATCTTCATGAGCACGGAATGAGTGCCTATCCTGACTTCTCAACCAAAGATTAAATCAAGTAAAACCACCACAACCAAAAAGACCTGCCGTATTAGGCAGGTCTTTTCATTTACAGAGCTGGCTGAAAATGTCGGTTGAGAATAACATCGTGGACCTTACCAAACATTTCGTAACACCAGACCTTAAAATCCTCCATTTCTGTAGGTAAAATAAGCCTTAGGCCTTTTCTCAGTTCTCGTTCAAACAAATACTTGCTGAAGCTGACCTTTTCAAGGATGGTCTTCACATATTCTATCATAGTTAAAAGAGTTTAGGGTTTATTAACTGTTTTTAAGCTTAAATACGCAGGCATTTCTACCTATGTTGCGTTATTTAGGTTGCTCATAAAGTAGAATAATTCCTATTTTCGCAACCATGATTAAAACGTATTTCCAGGCTGCTTTGGTATGCATCGCATTTCTTTTTCAAGGGATCGCGAAAGGCCAGGATGTGCAAATCGAATTGGGGCCAGATGAGATTGGTTTAAATGAGACGTTCACTATTAAAGTTACGCTCTCTAATGAAAAGATCAAATCCTACGATCAATTTCCGGAAATAACAGGTTTCCAAAAGCAAGGAATCTCCCAGTCCTCTTCCATGAACTTGATCAATGGACAAATGAGCAGTTCCAACAGCATTATTCAATATTATAAGCCTACCAAAAAAGGTCAGTTTACGATACCTGATTTCGACATTACCATCAACGGAACTACATTTCCATCAAATGGCAAAAAGGTAAACGTTGTAGATGCAAAAAGTACTCAGGGACTTGGAGGCGGGGCTACTGATCCATTTGCAGATTTTTTCGGAAGAACTTCCGAAGAGCCTGAATTTGTGGAGCTGGATGATGATGCTTTCTTCTCAGTAGCAGTAGATAAAGATGAGGTTTTTGCAGGTGAAGGTTTTAATGTGAGTTTGGCATTTTATATGTCAGAAGCGAATCAGGCCCCTTTTCAGTTTTATGAGCCTGGCAAACAATTAGATGCTATTCTCAAGCAAATCAAACCTACAAATGCCTGGGAAGAGAACTACAACGTATCCAATATCGAACCGGAGCAAGTCACAATCAATGGCAAGAGATGGACAAAATTCAAAGTTTATGAAGCCTCTTTTTTCCCTTTTTCCGAAGGAGAAGTCATTATCCCCAGGATTTCCTGGCAAATGATCAAATACAAAGTCGCTAAAAACCCGACATTCTTTGGTGCAAATCGCCAAGAAGATTTCAAGACCTTTTATTCACCTCCAAAAACTATTAAAGTCAAACCTTTGCCTCCCCACCCACTGCGAAATGAAGTGATTGTAGGAGAATTTCAAATTCGGGAGAATATCAAAGACATCGAAGTTCAAACAGGTCAGGGGTTTGAATATAATTTTGGCATCAGCGGGATCGGAAATATCAATGCGATCGCTCCGCCACGAAGGCTAACTGGAGAAAATCTGAATACCTTTGACCCCAATGTCCGTCAGCAGATCAACCGTGGCTATGGAAGAGTATCCGGAATCAAGGATTACAATTACTACATCACATTGAATGAAGCGGGAGAAATCAACCTGGCGGATCACTTTGAATGGATCTATTTTGACCCGACAAGAGCAATCTATGATACACTGAAGCCGGCTGCAAAAATCAGAGTGGTCGGTGAAAGCAAAGTCAATCAGGCAATATCAAGTCAGCGTCTCGGAGGTCTCTATGACCGAATCGAAATCGAAGACAACCGGTTTTCAAACGAGGAATATAAATACTATTTTACCACCGGAATCAACATTCTGCTGCTGGCCGCAGTCGCTTTGCTGGCAGTTTTGATTATAAGAAAGAAATAATGGGCAACTCATTTGGCAAGCTTTTCAAGATCACCACATTTGGCGAATCACATGGATTAGCTTTGGGCGTGATCATCGAAGGATGCCCCGCAGGACTTAAAATCGATGAAGAAAAAATCCGGTTGGAAATGCAACGTCGCAAACCCGGACAGTCCAAAATCACCACCCAACGCAAAGAAGAAGACGAAATTCAGATACTTTCCGGAGTTTTTGAGGGCAAAAGCACGGGCACTCCGATTGGAATAGTAATCCCCAATTCTGACCAGAAGAGCAAAGACTATTCCCATATTTCTGACAAGTTCAGGCCTTCTCACGCAGATTATACTTACTTCGAAAAATACGGAATCCGTGATTTTCGTGGTGGAGGAAGAAGCAGTGCAAGAGAAACCGCAGCAAGAGTAGCTGCAGGGGCGATTGCAAAGCAACTTTTAGAAACAAAAGGAGTGACAGTTCAGGCTTTCGTTTCTCAGGTTGGAGATCTGACTCTCGAGAAAAGCTATCAGGAAATGGACCTTTCGAAAGCTGAAGAAAATATCGTCCGTTGCCCGGATCCTGAAACTGCCGAGAGAATGATCGATCTGATCGATTCAGTCAGATTGGAAAAAGATACCATTGGCGGAGTAGTTACCTGCGTCATCAAAAATACCCCTGTAGGAATCGGAGAACCTGTTTTTGACCGCCTTCATGCCGAATTGGGCAAAGCCATGCTAAGCATCAATGCTGTAAAAGGCTTTGAATATGGAAGTGGTTTCGAAGGCGTAAAAATGCGTGGATCTCAGCACAATGACACCTTTGTAAAAGAAGGAGATAAAATTCACACCCTGACCAACCATTCAGGCGGAATCCAGGGAGGAATATCAAATGGGGAAGACATCTATTTCCGTGTTGCATTCAAACCGGTCGCGACGATCATGCAAGACCAGAAGTCGTTGAATGAGGCTGGTGAATCAGTAATCGTAAGCGGAAAAGGCCGTCACGATCCTTGTGTAGTTCCCCGAGCCGTACCGATAGTGGAAGCCATGGCTGCTTTGGTCATTGCCGACTACATATTGTTGGCAAAAAGTAATAAACTTCAGCAGATATAAGCCCTACTATTTAATGTTCAAGAAAATACCTCTTCATACCCAAATCATTACAGGACTTGTCTTGGGATTAATATTCGGTCTGGTTGTCATCAAGACTTCAATTCCCAATTCGTTCACGCTTGATTATATCAAACCGATTGGGACTATTTTCATCAATGCTTTAAAAATGATCGCTGTACCTTTGGTTCTGGCATCTTTGATTGTTGGAGTTTCAAATTTGGGAGACATTTCAAAGCTGAGCCGAATTGGAGGGAAAACAATTTCCATTTACCTCATTACAACAGTTTTGGCTGTTTCAATAGGTTTAATTCTTGTAAATATCTTTCAACCCGGAAAAAGCCTTCCTCTTGAGACTCGTGAAAATCTCATGAAAATGTACGAGGGAGATGCCGGATCAAAAGCGGGCCAAGCTGAACAATTTCAGCAGCAAAGTCCACTTCAACCCGTTGTGGATATTGTCCCTGAAAACATTTTTAAAGCTACTGCTGATAATTCAGCCATGCTTCAGGTAGTTTTCTTCGCAATCCTTGTTGGCATTGCACTGCTACAAATTCCAAAATCAAAAGCCAATCCGGTTATTGCCTTTTTTGACGGATTCAATGATGTGATCATTCAGATTGTAAATTATATCATGATGATCGCTCCCATTGGCGTTTTCGCATTGATGGCTTCTCTGATCGTAGAGATAGCAGGTGATAATCCGGATTCTGCTTTACAACTTCTTTTGGCATTGCTCAAATACAGCCTTGTTGTATTAGGAGGTCTTTTTATCATGGTCCTGGCAGTGTATCCACTCATTCTAAAAGCATTCACGAAAGTAAAATTCCAGGATTTCTTCAAGGCAATCAGGCCTGCCCAATTATTGGCTTTTTCAACAAGTTCAAGTTCTGCCACACTTCCTGTCACTATGAAGCAAGTTGAAGAAGAATTGGGTGTATCTGAGGAAGTTTCCAGCTTTGTACTTCCTCTTGGTGCCACCGTGAACATGGACGGTACAAGTCTGTATCAGGGCGTGGCTGCAGTTTTTATTGCGCAGGCTTTAGGAATGGAACTAACCCTCTCTCAACAATTGATGATTGTCCTGACTGCGACTTTAGCCTCTATTGGTTCCGCAGGAGTACCAGGCGCGGGATTGATCATGCTGATTATTGTCTTGGAATCCATCGGAGTACCTGCTGCAGGAATCGCATTGATTATTGCCCCTGATCGAATTCTTGACATGTTCCGAACTGTTGTCAATGTAACAGGGGACGCCGCAGTTTGTACCATCGTAGCAAGCACTGAAGGAGAACTGCCGGATGGTTTGATCCGAAAATCAAATCCCTTTACTCCCAATGATTAAGATTGAAGATATTTGATAAAAAAGAAAAGGCTGTCTCTTCACCAGAGACAGCCTTTTTAGTAATTGGTGACCAGCTTATTTCAAGCTTCCAATCATATCTTCAGGCCTCACCCACTCGTCAAATTGCTCGGAAGTCAGAAGTCCCAACTTGATTGCTGCTTCTCTCAGACTGGAACCTTCTTTATGCGCTTTCTTAGCAATCGCAGCAGCATTTTCATATCCTATATATGGGTTCAATGCTGTGACCAGCATCAGAGAATTCTCCAAATGGCGCTGAATCATCGCTGAGTTTGGCTCGATTCCTATCGCACAATTATCATTGAAAGAAACGCAGGCATCTCCGATCAATCTTGCCGATTGAAGGAAATTGGCTGCGATCAAAGGCTTGAATACATTCAATTCAAAGTGACCATTTGATCCGCCGATGGTGATTGCAACGTCATTTCCCATCACCTGAGCAGCTACCATCGTAATCGCTTCGACTTGAGTTGGGTTTACTTTTCCAGGCATAATGGATGAACCCGGCTCATTTTCAGGAATCAGAATTTCACCGATTCCGGATCTTGGACCTGAAGAAAGCATCCTGATATCATTGGCAATTTTCATCAGAGAAACTGCCAATTGCTTCAAAGCTCCGTGCGTCTCCACCATCCCGTCATGTGCTGCCAAGGCCTCAAATTTGTTTGGCGCAGTAATGAAAGAATGCCCGGAAAGCCCGGCGATTTTTTGTGCCACCAACTCAGAATATCCGGCAGGAGTATTCAAACCGGTACCTACTGCAGTACCTCCGAGCGCCAACTCAGAAAGATGCGAAAGTGTATTTTTCAAAGCTCTCAATCCATGGTCCAACTGAGCTACGTAGCCGCTGAATTCCTGGCCAAGTGTAAGCGGAGTTGCATCCATGAAGTGAGTACGGCCAATTTTCACTACGTTTTTGAAAGCCTCAGCTTTTGCGTGAAGCGTATCCCTTAATTTCTGAACACCCGGAATCGTCGTCTCCACTACCATTTGGTAGGCAGCTACGTGCATTGCCGTCGGATAGGTGTCATTGGATGACTGAGACTTGTTTACATCGTCATTTGGGTGGATTTTTTTCTTTTCGTCTTCCAAAGATCCTCCCAGCAAAACATGAGCACGGTAAGCGATTACCTCGTTTGCATTCATATTTGATTGCGTACCGGAACCTGTCTGCCAGATTACAAGTGGGAACTGGTCATCATGCTGTCCAGACAGGATTTCATCGCAAACTTTGGCAATGATCTCCGCTTTGTCTTTTGCAAGTACGCCCAACTCAGCATTGGTAAATGCTGCGGCTTTTTTCAAAATCGCAAAAGCTCGGATAATCTCAATCGGCATTCGATTTTTCTCACCACCGATTTTGAAGTTATTGATAGATCGTTGGGTTTGTGCGCCCCAGTATTTGTCAGCAGGCACCTCAACAGGCCCCATGGTGTCTTTTTCGATTCGAATACTCATGTCGATTGGTTTTTTGTTTGATTTTGCGTGCGCTAAATTAAGTGCTAAAGCTTTTTTTCCCTAGAAAGCTGAAGTTTAATCCTTCAACTGAAAACTGATAAAATTGTAGAATATTTCTCGCGAGGACTTTACTTGTCTTTTAAAGAAAAACAAGGCGACGAAATAATTGAAAATGGCCAACCCAAGGCAAATACTCCCATAGAGATATTGGGCAGCCACTCCGAAATAAAACCCGGAAAATGCCAATAAAATGACAGACCAAAAGACCAGAAAAAAAACCGCCCCAGGGAATAACCGATACTTCAAAAAAATAATACTACCTCTTGGAGTCTCTTCCACTTTGCCCAAAAGCATGGGCAAAAAAGTATCTCCCTTCTGAATGGCTTTAGAAATTCTAAATCCTTTTTGGCCAACCATTCCATAAAAAAGCAACTTCGAGTCACCCTGAGTTCGCTTATCCAGATAATTGACTTCTGCCGTCACTCTGCTCAGATGTCCCAAAACCTCTTTTTTGGAAAGAGCGCTCACAAAGGTTTCGGTATGGAAGGGGACAAGATTCAAGGTTTTCTACTTTACTGCGATGCAGGAGATTTCCACGTTCACATTTTTCGGAAGCTTACTTACTTCCACTGTTTCTCTTGCTGGAGGATTAGTTTTAAAATATTGCCCGTATGCTTCATTGATAGTCGAAAACTGCCCCATGTCCTTGATGAAAATGGTGCACTTCACCACGTCTGAAAACGAAAAGCCTACAGCCCTGAGTATGGCTTCCATGTTTTTCATCACAGCATGGGTCTCTTCTGTGATATTTTCGTTGATCAATTCACCGGTTTCGGGATCCAGGGCAATGTTTCCGGAAACATAAAGTGTGTTGCCTGCTAAAACTGCCTGAGAATAGGGTCCGATCGGATCAGGTGCTTCGGGAGTGAAAATAATTTTATTCATCGGTGATAAGTTTTTTGGTTACTGGTTGTTAGGTTAATATTTCAGATCAACTTCTTCGAATGACTACAGCCTTTTCGCTTCATTCCAATACACATCCATCTCGGCAAGGGTCATTTCGCTTAGACTTTTCCCGGATTCTTTGGCTGAGTTTTCCAGATACCTGAACCTCTTTATGAATTTCAAATTCGTCCTTTCCAGCGCTTCTTCCGGATTGATTTCGATAAATCGGGCGTAATTGATCAGGGAAAAAAGTAAATCTCCAAATTCGGCAGTTGCTTTTTCTTTATCTATTTCTGCATCGGAATCAGCATTAAATTCGTCTTTGAACTCCTGCATTTCCTCTTCCACTTTTTCCCAAACCTGCTGCTTTTCTTCCCAGTCAAATCCCACTCCGCGGGCTTTTTCCTGGATTCGCATGGCTTTAATCAATGCGGGAAGCGATTTGGGCACGCCGCCAAGAACCGAGACATTTCCCTTTTCATTGAGCTTGATCTTTTCCCAGTTTTGTTTCACTGTTTCCTCATCCTCTGCAATAGCATCCCCATAGATATGAGGATGTCTTCGGATGAGTTTTTCACAAAGAGAATCAATCATTGAAGTGATATCAAAGTTGCCTTCTTCGGATCCGATTTTGGCATAAAACACGATGTGGAGCAGAATATCCCCGAGCTCTTTCTTAATCTCATCCGGGTCACCTTCCAAAATGGCGTCTGAAAGTTCAAAGGTTTCCTCAATGGTCAGATGCCTTAAACTTTCTGTGGTTTGCTTTTTGTCCCATGGACACTGAGCGCGGAGCTCATCCATGATAGTAAGCAAGCGATCAAAAGCGGCCAATTGCTCAGCCCGGGAACTCAATTTAGACATGACTCAGGAAACTATGAATGTTATGTGAACGTTTCGAAGTAAAGGTTTAAATTTGCGCATATTTATCCGTTATGACAACTGTATTTCTAACACTCGGCTTTGTAGCATTGTTCTTCATTCTGATGTCGGTAAGGCTTCTTTTCATCAAAAACGGTGAATTTAAAGGCACTTGTGCCTCCCAAAGTCCTTATTTAAATAAAGAAGGAGCAACCTGCGGATTCTGCGGAAAAACGGTAGACGCCACTAGTACTTGCGGCAATCCGGACAATGAAGTCGACAAGGTCTTGGCGAAGTTCAAGTAAAATTTTACCCTGCTTTAATCTCGGGATTTTTAGTTTTTAATTTAATCAACTTAAGTAGTGTCGCTAATTAAATCAATCTCTGGAATCAGAGGTACCATCGGAGGGAAATCCGGCGATGGATTAACCCCTATTGATATCGTCAAATTCACATCGGCTTACGGTGCCTGGGTTATCGCTGAAACTAACAATCCAAAAGTAATCATTGGCAGAGATGCCAGAATATCCGGAGAAATGGTTTCTAAACTGGTCTCCGCCACACTTCAGGGGATGGGAATTCATGTGATCGATTTAGGCCTTAGCACCACCCCAACGGTTGAATTTGCAGTTCCTTTGGAAAATGCAGGAGGAGGAATCATCCTAACCGCAAGCCATAATCCTATCCAGTGGAATGCTTTGAAATTGCTCAATGCTAAAGGAGAATTTATCTCCGATGCAGAGGGTAAAGAAATTTTGGAGAAAGCCGACAACGAAGATTTCTCTTTCGCCGAAGCAAAAAAGCTTGGTTCATACATCCAAATCGATGACTACATAGATCGCCATATTCAGCATGTGTTGGATTTGGAGCTGGTAGACGTAGAAGCTATCAAGGCCAGGAATTTTAAAATTGTCGTGGACGCAGTGAATTCTACAGGAGGCATCGCGATTCCCAAACTTCTTCGGGCACTCGGGGTGACGGAGATCGAAGAAATGTACTGCACACCGGACGGACATTTTCCTCATAATCCTGAACCTCTCCCTGAAAATCTGCGTGACATTATCCAGAAACTTGAAAAGGGAAGTTTTGACCTCGGAATCGTAGTAGATCCGGATGTAGATCGACTGGCATTTATCAACGAGGACGGTTCTACTTTCGGCGAAGAATACACACTCGTTGCTGTAGCCGATTATGTGCTTTCCAAAAGCCCGGGGAATACAGTTTCCAATCTAAGTTCTACTCGCGCCCTTCGCGATGTAACTGAAAAAAGAGGCGGAAAATATACTGCAGCAGCTGTAGGCGAAGTAAATGTTGTAAATCAAATGAAAGCCGTCGATGCTGTAATTGGCGGAGAAGGTAACGGAGGAATCATCTATCCAACATCTCATTATGGTCGTGACGCAATGGTTGGAGTTGGTTTGTTCCTGACTCATTTAGCGAAATTTGGCAAGACAATTTCCCGGTTGAGAGCCAGCTACCCGAACTATTATATTTCGAAAAATAAGATTGAATTGACTCCCCAAATAGACGTGGATAAAATCCTTTTGGAGATCAAGAACAAATACAAAAAGCATCCAATCAATGATATTGACGGGGTGAAAATCGAGTTTGAAAAGGAATGGGTTCATTTGAGAAAATCAAATACAGAGCCTATTATCAGAATTTATTCAGAATCTGACTCCGAAGCGACTGCCGAGCATTTAGCAAAAAAGATTATGCAAGACATCAAAGAGGTAGTAAATGCCTCCCTGATCTAAAGTCAGTCTCGAAAAGAGTCAATTACCCAAGCAGAAGGAATGAAAGTTTATTTAGATAATGCCGCCACCACAGCCATGGACGCTCGCGTGATTGACGCCATGCTTCCTTTCATGAGAACCCATTATGGAAACCCTTCCTCCGTGCACAGCCACGGAAGAGAAGTGAGATCTGCCATCGAGAAATCAAGAAAGAAAGTTGCGGAATTACTGAATGCCAGTCCTTCAGAAATTTTTTTTACATCGGGAGGAACAGAGGCGGATAACACCGCGATTGTTTGCGGTATCGAAACTCACGGAATCACTCATGCGATCACTTCTCCTTTAGAGCATCATGCAGTCCTCCACACATTGGAAGTTTGTGCAGCCAAAGGATTGATTAAGTTGAGCATTCTGGATGTGAATGAAAAAGGTGAATTGGATCTGAATCAGCTGGAAGAATTGCTGAAATCCAACCCCAAAAGCATGGTTTCTCTAATGCATGCAAATAATGAAATCGGAAACCTGAATGACCTGAAAAGAATCGGAAGCCTTGCAAAGGAATACGATGCATTTTTTCATTCCGACACTGTGCAAACCATGGGACATTACGTACATGATTTGAAAAACCTGCCGATAGATGCGATCGTTGCAGGTGCGCATAAATTCCACGGGCCAAAGGGTTCAGGATTTCTTTATGTCAGGAAAGACAAAAAAATCCATCCATTCATTTACGGTGGAGCCCAGGAGCGAAATATGAGAGGTGGAACGGAGAATGTGATCGGGATCATCGGAACTTCAAAGGCTTTGGAAATCGCCTATGAAGACATGGCCGGACACCAGCTTCACATTGAAACCATTAAAACCCATTTTATTCAACGCTTGGTAAATGAAATCCCGGGAGTTCAATTCAATGGACTATCGGCGGATCTGGATAAAAGTTTATATACAGTCTTGAGCGTAAGCCTCCCTCCTTCTGAGAATAACCGGGGAATGTTACTATTTAACCTGGATTTGGAAGGCGTCTCAGCCTCCGGCGGTTCCGCATGCAGTTCAGGCGCTACAGTTGGCTCCCATGTTCTGAGAGCGCTCAATCATACCCCTGATCGGGACGCTGTCCGATTCTCCTTCAGTAGATTCAATACCATCGAGGAAGTAGATTACACAGTGGGAAAATTAAAGGAATTCTACACTGTCGAAGTATAAATGGAAAAAGGAGCTGCGAGGCTCCTTTTTCCATTTATACTGGTTCAGCTTTTTCAATTCGCAAATCTCTGCGCCGATTATTTTCCCTTATATCCAATTGAATAAGGAGTCCAAATTTCATAAATCGGACTTCCTGTTGAGCTCATTCCACTGTGATGCCATTCGCCATCGATCACCTGAAAATCAAATCCTAAACTCGCTCCAACACGGCTATCATCCCTTGAAAAGAAGGTTATGTTCTCCACATATTTCCCATCAATGGCAGTGTATGTTCCCCCTCCAGTTCCCGAAAATTCCTTAGTCTCAGAGTTGAAAGCAATCCACTGAAATCTTCCTCCGCTTAGAATCTTAACTGTACGGCGGGCACCGGGAGTGGATCGGGATATTTCTCCTTCGCGTTTTCTGCCTGTAATTACCCAATTGCCTGTCAAAGCATCTTTGGAATCAGAGATTTTTTCCCAGGTTTCTACCAGCATTCCTTCATTTATATTGGCTGATAGCACAAGTTTTCCTTGAGCCCATTCCAGTTTAAAAGGTGTAGTAGTTCTTACCTGAAGGGGATTTAGCGTGAAAAATTCCAGGGTTTCTGAATATTTACCATCCTGATAAGAATAGAGACCTCCACCTGCTCCAATAAAATGGTTGTCTGAAACATTCTTGACGCCGAATGAAAAATAATTGTCCTGGTAGATTTTGATAAACTCCTGATCAGTTACGGCTTTTCCATTTTGGTTAACTAATTTCCAGGCTCCTTCCAGACTTTGCGCGTTTGCCCCACCAATGAACATGAGTAAAGGTAAAAACAGATATTTTTTCATAGCATTCGAAATTTAAATCAGCATGTTCATTAAAATTGAATATGCGTATTCGCTTGATTGCACGTAACAGAATTAAGTTGGGATTTGAATGAAAAAATCCACCTAACCCCCTTAAATCCCGATAATTATCGGGAGGGAGAGTCACATTTCCGCATCCCGCTATCGGGATTAAAACCGATAGGCTTCTATCCATCGTGCAGATATCCGGATACGCATAAAATTGAATAAGAAAAATTAAAAAACCAATCATTACTCTGTGATCGGTCAGTCATTGCGTGAAAATAGATAATGAATAACTATGAAAAAATTTACACTGGGCAATTCGAAAGAGGAAGTCCTCCAGCTTGTTCCTGAAAGAGTCATTAAAAAAGTCATCCTGGGAGAGACTTCAATTGGGATTATTCGGATAGGCGAAACATTCCATACTTTTCAAGCTTTTTGTCCACACCGCGGTACATCATTAATTCAAGGCACTATTAATCCTTCCGGAGAAATCATTTGCCCCCTACACCAATATCGCTTTGATTTGGAAACTGGCCAGGTGAAATCTGGTAATTGCGAGGATCTTGATATTTTTCCAAATGAACTAACTGAAAATGGCTTGGAGATTACCATTCCCTGATTTTTTAAAAAACCTTAGTGCAGTTTGGCGCCGTTTGGAACAGGCCTCTCCACAGACGTAAGAACTATTCCTCCTTCCAAAGATTCAAATCCAGTAACTAATACCTCCGACATAAAATTTGCGATTTGTCTTGGATTCAGATTGCAAACACAAATAACTTGTCTTCCCATCAATTCATCAGGTCGGTAAAAATGAGTCACTTGAGCCGATGATTTTTTGATCCCAATCTCTTCTCCTAAATCAACCCAAATTTTATACGAGGGTTTACGTGCTTTCTCAAAAGGTTCTACTTTGATTACAGTTCCAACCCTCAATTCAATTTTGTCGAAATCTTCGTAGTCAATCGTTTGCATAGCCGATTTTTTTCCTATTTTTAGAAACATTTTACAAATCTTAGAATTAATAACCTATATCTCCCATTTTACTAATGTTCGAAACCTCATCATTTCCTTTCAAGAAACTCGGCATCTGTCTATGTGCCGTAGTGGGAATGTGCCTTTGGACAGAAGATGCTTTGGCTCAAGGTGAACAAGAAAAAGCAGAAATTGAGACTATCAGAAATATGGATAAACCAGCCTTAGAAGATCATGCTTCTTCTCAAGAGTCTGTTAGTCCCAGAATTTCTGCAACAAAACAAACCCAGCCTATTGTAAAGGCAACTGCGGTTCGAAAAGAAAATATGCCAGGAGGAGAAGGGAAAAAAGCAGAGCCATCACAAGCACCTTCCACACTTTCATTTAATATGTTTCTCTACATCGTAGACAAATTCAAAGCAGACTAAAATTGTGTTTTTCTTATAAAAAAGGAAGAGGCCATTCAGCCTCTTTTTTTATGTCCTTTGATGTGTGATTTCACTTTTACAATTCTGCCACAAAAGCCTCTAATTCCTGAAGACTGATCACTCCCTCATAATAGGCTCTTCCAAATACCGCAGCTTTCACACCCATATCTCTTAGTTTTTTGAAGTCATCAATACCTCTTACTCCTCCACTGGCGGCAAGGTGAATTTCCGGAAAACGATCAAGAATTTCCTGATACAACTCAAAATTGGGGCCTTCCATCACTCCGTCTCTGGTGACATCTGAGCACTTCAGGTATTTCAATCCTCTTTCGTAGAAAAACTCTATATGATCAAAAAGGTCTATTTCAGTTTTTTTCAGCCAGCCTCTGATCTTGATTTTATGATCATTAGGGTTAGTATCTGCCGCCAAATTGATTTTTTCTCTTCCGTAGGATAAAAGGAACTGGGCAAATCTCTCCGGATAATTAGCTGCCGCAGAAGCAATGGTCACTGTTGCGGCACCAAATTCAAAACATTTGATCACATCTCCGTCGGTACAAATACCGCCTGTAAAATCAATCTTCAAATCAGTATAACCTGAAAAGGTCTCCAGAATATGATAGTTCTTGGGCTCCCCTCTCCTGGCACCATCCAAATCAACCAGGTGAATTCTTTTGATTCCGATGGATTCAAATGTTTGAGCAACCTCAAGTGGGTTATTGGAAATAACCTCTTCAGTAGCAAAATCCCCTCGCTTAAGGCGAACACATTTACCATTTATCAACCAAATCGACGGAATTATCTCAAACATTTTCTAAAGATTTTCTCAAAATTAATGGACAACAGGTTTAAAAACCCTCCTTAAAGATAACAGAGCACTCCACTTTCACACTTCCAAGGGCTTTAAAACTTTTCATTTTTTTAAAACCATGGCTGAAAACGCTGATTTCAATTAAAAAAACACCTATTTATTTTCAAAAGTTTAACCTTCCGATTTTACCATTTGATCCGGAAGCCCAAACTGATGCCTCTGTATGGCCAAGTCGTATCGAATGAAATCCTTCTGTTGAAAAACTTACCCAATTGGTCCCTCCATCAGAAGAAAAATCTGATCCTCCCGGTCCCACCGTTAAGACCCATTGGAATTCTGAGAAGTAGACCACGCCAGATCGATAACCTGCTGGTGATTTTTGGATTTTTACCCATTCTTTTCTTTTGGAAAGAAAAAGACCGGCATTTCCAGAAACGGAATCGGGAAGTTCATAATCTCCCCCAACACAAAAAACTTCCCCTTCTCCTATTTGAGTGATCGAAAAAATACCCTGGGTTGCCTCTCCCTGAACTAAAGGGCTCGAAAATTTCTCCCATGATTTACCCTGATCGGCAGACAAATATAAATTAGCTTCTTTCCCCCCGCTTCCCAGCCAAAGGTTATTCCCCTGCGCCAAAAAAGAACTACCGCTGGCTGCAAATCCGGCTTCTCCTTGCACAGCCTCAGGCAAATTAGCAACAGGGTACCAGCTCTCTCCCTGATTGAACGTGTGTAAGATCATCCATTTTCCGTCTACAGGATCTCCAAACACATACCCTCTTTTGTCATCAGTAAAACTTATTCCGTCCAAAAATGCCATCTCAGATTCTGTATGCTTCAAAATCCAGTTTTTCCCTCCGTCAGTTGTTTTATAAATCACAGCCGGTTGACCCGCTGAAACTGCAATAGCGGTCAATGCATCAAATGCATGAATAGATCGGAAATCGACCGTGTCCAAACCGGCAATCACTCCATTCTCCCAAGTTTTGCCTCCGTCAATTGTCCGAAGCCAGGTTCCGCCACTTCCGCTTGCCCAGGCAATTTCTGAAGTCACTGCAGAAAGCCCTCTAAGAGAAGCTTCCACAGGAGTTTCTTTTATTTCCCAGCCTGAAGGTCTTTCAGGAATAGTTGGTTTTTGTTTACAGGAAAAAAGCGCCATCCCGAAGAACAGCGCCATTAAAAATTTCTTTAACATCTGATAAATATCAACCTATATCTACTTTTCTATAAGCCTCGATCAACGCTTTCTCTCCTTCTATTCCCGGAAGTGCATTGCCATGCTCCATGCCCATCACTCCTTTGAATCCTTTGGAATCGATGTATTTGAAAACATTCCCGTAGTGAATTTCGCCTGTTCCAGGTTCTTTTCTTCCCGGGTTGTCACCAATTTGGATATAGGCAATTTCACTCCAGGTTTTTTCCATTGTCGCAATCAGATTTCCCTCATTGCGCTGCATGTGATAGATATCGTACAAAATCTTGCAGCTCGGGCTTCCCACCGCTTTGCAAATCATATAACTCTGATCTGCGTGGCGAAGGAATAAATCCGGGTTATCGCTGAGTGGTTCCAAAACCATGGTTAATCCATGCGGCTCCAAAATCTCAGCTCCTCTTTTGAGTGCTTCAATCACGTTTCCGGTTTGAACTCCCATTTGAAGTGTTCGATCGAAATATCCCGGAACAACTGTCATCCATTTGGCATTGACCCGCTTGGCAACCTCAACAGATTCCCGGCAGGTTTTCAGAAAAGTGTCCAAAAATTCCTGCTTTCCTGTAGTTAAAGACACTTTCCAGTTGTCACCGCCTTCGACTACAAAAACTCCCATCCTCATTCCCAGGTCATTAAGCGTTTTGCCAATTAATTCCTGTTCTGCAACGGATCTTTTCAGCATTCCATTGTCTTCCAAAGATCGGAATCCCTGATCCGCCATGAATTTCAGTTCATCCACTATTCCGCCAGGAGCAGAATTTTTGAACATCCCGAAGTGCGGAGCAAAATCCATGTTGAAAGTTGGAGCGGCTTTACTTCCTGCGAAAGCCGGTATTGTCATCGCCCCGGAAAGTCCCAAAAGAGTACTTCCCAAGCCCATTTTCTTTATAAATCCTCTTCTTACCATGTCTTAGATCACTTTTGATTTACCAGGAATTGCATGAGGGTAGAAACCATCCGCACCCGGAAGGATTTTAGGCATCGCATCCCACGATAGTGTCTCAGGGAATAAATCTACCGTTCCATTCAAAGCCTCATCCCAAGTCAAGGCTTTGCCAGAGTAAGTCGCATAGCGTCCCATGATAGCTGTCATCGTACTTTTGGCAGCATTCTCAGCATCAGCAAACTTGTATTCGCCTTTTACCAAAGCTGCCCAAAGCTCGTCATGCTCTTGCTGATAAGGATTTGGCTGATTTTCACGATCGTGGGTATAAAGTGCATTCCCTTTCCAGTCTGTCATCACTCCGTGATTTCCGGCACTTAGGTAAACCTTCCCTTTTGTGCCCTGGAATGTTTCATCAACTCTGTTGGTAGCGCCAGGGAAGTGACGGCACTCACTGTGAATAACTGATCCGTCGGCATAAGTGAATGTGATCACATGGTGGTCAAAAATCTCACCGTGTTCTTTTCCGGTTCTAATTTCTCTTCCTCCTGTCCCTTCTGCTTTTACCGGATAGCCTTGCTTCACCCAGTTGGCAATATCGATGTTGTGAACATGCTGCTCCGTGATATGGTCTCCGCAAAGCCAGTTGAAGTAATACCAGTTTCTCATCTGGTACTCCATCTCGGTCATTTCCGGTTTTCTTTCACGTACCCAAACTCCTCCGTCGTTCCAGTAAATTTGTCCCCCGGTGATGTCTCCGATTTGTCCGTCGTGAATTCTCTTGATTGTTTCCCTGTAGTTATTTTGATAATGGCGCTGAAGACCAACTACCACATTCAGTTTTTTAGCTTTCGCAACTTCGGCAGCAGCCAACACTTTTCTGATTCCGGCGGCATCAGTAGCTACAGGCTTTTCCATAAAAATCTGCTTCCCTTGTCTCACTGCTTCCTCAAAATGGGAAGGTCTGAAACCCGGAGGCGATGCCAAAATCACGACGTCTGCATCCGCAATTGCATGCTTGTATCCATCAAATCCTGTATATTTTCTTTCCTCCGGCACATCCACTTTGTCTGCGCCATATTTTTCCATTATTGGTTTATAGCTATTGTCGAGACGGTCGCGGAAAGCATCAGCCATCGCTACAAGTTTGATCGGATGACCAGTTTCAAAAGCCTGGAAAACTGCACCGGTACCTCGGCCTCCACAGCCAATCACGGCAAGTTTCAGCTCATTTACCGGAGCTGCATGTGCTCCCGGAACTATAAAAGGAGAAGTCAACAATCCCCCCGTTACCAAGGCGGAGGTTTTGATAAAGTCTCTGCGAGAATTAGAATTGTTCATAACTAGGTTGTTTATGGGTTAATAATCATCAATTGGTGCAGTGGTATAATAAGCTTTTATTTCCTCAGGACTTGGCGGAATAAGTGGTCTCACCAATCTCAGTCCCAGGAAAGGAGCTTCGGGAAACCACCATTGACTTTTCGGTATCTGGGGATCAATCCGCTTCCAATCAGGCTTGCTAATGAAGCGCTTCGATGAACTCAATTCTTCCGCAGGAGTTTGATAGCTTCCTCCCCGAACCACCCGAGGATAAAGTTTCAAAGAAGGATTGACAGGATTGTCCTTTGGTGACCTGCTGTAGAATTGGGAATCATATTGATCGGAAGTCCACTCAAGCACATTTCCATAGATATCGTAAAGCCCCCAGGGATTTGGTTTCTTTTTTCCGACAGGCTGTGTCGTCCCTTGGCTGTTTTCTTTAGTCCAGGCATATTCAGCGAGTTTGGATTCATCATTTCCGAAGAAAAAGCGATCCGCAGATCCGGCCCTGGATGCATATTCCCACTCAGCTTCGGTAGGCAATCTATAGAAAATTCCGGTTTTCAGATACAGCCAATGACAATATTGGATTGCTCCGTATTGAGTCATCCCGATTGCTGGTTTCTCCTCTTTTCCCATCCCAAAAGTCATATCGAGATACGGTAAACTTGGTCTCGTCATTCCATCCACGACTGATCCGATCGGTTCTTCCGAAATGGCCAGCTCATAATTTTTATCGAGAAACATCTCAAAAGCATCCCAGGTCACTTCATGAGTCCCCATCCAGAATGCATCGAGTTTTACCTCATGGGCAGGTTTTTCATCAGAGTTTTTGGAAGCATCGCTACCCATTTTATAAGTTCCTTCGGGAATGGGCGTCATGTCAAAACTCACCTGAGTTCCGGGGATTTTCTGGGTATAGGCTTCGAAAAGTGAATTTTCAGGTAGAAAACTCATCAAGATGAAACCGGCTGCGGCTAAGTACTTTTTCATAGGTTGGGTTGGGCGCTATTCCAAAATTAATTTAATGAATTCTAAGCCTATTTAGAAGATTCTTTTGATAAATGGTATCTGTATATCCTGATTCCTTCTCCGTTCAGGTCAATCAACAAATAATCATCCATTGCCAGGATTGCTCTGATTTCTCCTTTGAGAGAAAGTCCGGATCGAGCCGGGCTGAGATATTCAAATCCCCCCTTTCCATCTCCCAGCAGGACCATTCCATGATTAGAATCATATCTGCCAAACTTCAATTTTGAGAAAAGAAGGTTACCTCCAATTACTAAATCGAGATTACCATCTCCGTTGACATCCGCAGCTTCTGAAGCAAAGGCAGGTGAAAACTGCACTTGTACCGGTAGTAATTTTTCTGTGAATTTACCGGATTGTGCCAAAGCAAAATAGGAAGTTTTCAGTCGATTGATGAAAATCGAATTTGCTCCTTCTTTTTGCTCAGGGGTAAATAAACTATCCATCGTAGCTTCAGAAAAGCTCTTGAAATTCAGGTATTTTTTCTTCAGGAAATTCACCTGACCGAGGACCTCATCGCGGCTTGCAGAAGGATACTTTTGACCCTGATTGTAATAGCCTAGGATCGCATCTATCGAACCGTTAGAGTCAAAATCCTTGTAAAGGAGCTCCATGGGTTCCGTATCACTTGCCCGCAGTTGGGTATTCAGTCCATGATTTCCGAGGAAAAGCTCCGGCAATCCATCCAGATCCCAATCTGCAATCAGGATCTCATTCCAGTAGCCGATTTCAAGCTTTTCAAAATAGGTAAGCGTCACATCTTCCCAGATTTTCCCTTTCTGCGAAAAGATCATCACCGACATCGCATCACCGACAATAATCAGTTCGGGATTGCCATCCTTATTTAAGTCTGCTGATTCGGAATCCGTAATCATCCCGATGTTTTTGAAAGAAGGTGCCAAAGATTCGGTTTGGTCGGTGAACTTTCCTTTTCCATCACCGATCCAAATTCGGCCTCCGGGAGATGTCGGATACTGGCCGGGATTGACACGAGCCCCTGCGAAAATATCAGAAATTCCGTCTCCATTGAAATCAAGGATGTGTATAGAACCGGTAGGAAATCCTTCCTGAGGCAAAACGTCTGTAGCCAATGTGAATTTGCCTTTGCCATCGTTCAGGTAAAGTCTGTCCTGCAGCGCCTGATCTCCAATCTGGAACTGATGAACTCCTCCGCTTCCAACAAGGAGGTCCGGGAATCCATCGCCATTTGCGTCAAAACTTACCGCGTCGCTGTCCTCAGAAATAGCTGAGGCGGCAAAAGCTGTGGAATCCGGCTTTCCAAATTGCCCGGATGATGACCCAAAAAAGATTCTTCCGCTGATTCCTGTACCGCCACCAACAAACAAGTCTTTTTTTCCATCTCCATTGAAATCTTCCAGAACCATCGCTTTCCCGTTTCCTGAAATTGCATGGCTGAGCAGAGGTTGTCTTTTGAAATCATTGACGGGTATTCCAGCCGGAACTTTCAGATTGGCAATGGAAGTCAACAATGGTTTTACTAAAGCCTGTTTTGGATTTCCTACTTTTATTGCCTCACTTTGAAGAATTGTCAGGGTTTGATTTGCAGGAACTTCATTCAACATTGAGACTTTTCCGCCAGGCCAAAGGACATGGACAGAGTCGGCTTTTTCACCTTTACCCAAGCCAAAAAGTAAAACCGGGGAAACTGAAGATTGGTAGCCTCGATAGAGATTTTGGTCCTGAACCTGAATTTTACCTTTAGAAAATACTTTAACCATCGCTCCCTGGCCAAGTGTATTTTGATTTTCTCCGGCCAATTTGATCTTGAGGAAATTTCCTTTCTGCTTTTGGACTGCAAGATTTTCATAGACAAAAGCAGGAGAATTAATGTTATTGACAATCAGCTCAAGGTCACCGTCATTGTCCAGATCAGAATAAGCAGCGCCGCTGCTGTTGGAGCTTTGTGCCAGACCCCAGGAATTGGTGACATTTTCAAAAGACAGGTTGCCTTTGTTGCTGAAAGTGTAATTGGTGAGGTTGGACGAAGTCATTGATTTCACCAGATTGAGCAAATCCTCTCTTTTGAGTTGCCCGCCGGCGGTTCTGACATAATCATCCATGTATTTCAGAAAGTCCTGATTATTGTAATCACGCAAGTAGCCATTCGTGACATAGAGATCTTTCCAGCCGTCATTGTCAAGATCTGCAAAAAGTGCCGACCAACTCCAGTCCGTGTTTGAAATGCCGGAAAGCTGACCAATTTCCTGAAACGAGCCATTTCCTGTATTCAGATGCAACATGTTTCGCATGTACTGGTAGTGAAATCCTCGATCCACGTTGAGTTGGAAAAGCTCAAAATTATCCGGAGAAAGCAACTGCTTCTGTCTCTGATTTCCTTCCGGAAGCATGTCCAGAGTGAAAATATCCAGCAGCCCGTCGTTGTTGATATCGGCGATGTCATTTCCCATGGAGAAATGAGAAACATGATCCAGCAAAGTCCGGATTTCATCTTTGAAGGTTCCGTTCTTTTGATTGATGTAGAGGTAATCAGGCATGGTATAATCATTGCCGATGTAGATATCCGGCCATCCATCGGCGTTGATATCTGCAACAGAAATGCCCAATCCATAGGAGAGACTCGAACTGGATATTCCTGCCTTTTCGGTCACTTCAGTGAATTTCCCTTTTCGGTTTTCAAAAAGCTGGGAACCTGCCTCGTGTTTTTCTTTCAGTAATGTTTTGGTGACCGTGGCGTCATGGTTTTGAACTGACTTGGTATTGTGATTCAGGAGGAAAAGGTCCAAATCTCCATCCAGATCATAGTCGAAAAAGCTTGCAGAGGTACTTGGAGCGGTGGATGCTATTCCAAATTCTTCAGCCATTTCCTTGAAAAGGGGTTTACCGTTTGGGTCATTGCCCTGATTTACAAAAAGTTCATTTTTTCTTTTGTCCGGTGGCAAAGCACCGGAATGAAGGAGGTAAATATCTAGTTTTTGGTCACCGTTGATATCCACGAAGACTACTCCTGTTTTCCAGGGACCTTGTCTTCCGGAAACCGCGGCGGCTTGAGCTATTTCAGTGAATTTCAGATTTCCCTGATTCAGGTAAAGGTGATTTTGGCTGACATTGGCAGAAAAATAAATGTCGTCTAATCCGTCCTGATTGAGATCGCCAACGGCGACACCTCCGCCATTGTAGAGATATTCATACATCAGGACATTCAGATTGAGGTTTTCCTCAATCTTATTCGAAAAAGTAATCCCTGTTTGGGTTGAATTAAGTAATTGGAAAAGGGGATCAGAAGCCTCTGTAGGTGCTGTTGGGCTGGGTTCTGCAGCTTTTTTGCACGAAAAAATGGATAATGTACTTAGGAGAAGTAAACAGGATAGACGTAATTTTTTCATAAGAATAAGTCTGAGCCACCCCAAACGGGATAGCTCAGACAAATTAAGCAGGATTTTAGTAACCTGGATTTTGAACGAGCAAGTCGTTTCTGTTCATTTCATCCCGATGAATTGGGATATAGTACATTTTATCCAACCAGGCTCTGTTTTCTTTTCCAGGATCCATGTCAATTACTTTATAGACATAATTGTAAAATTCAGGATCGTAACGATAGGTCGAAAGAGTTTTTCCAGACTTAAGCGTACCGGTGATATTGATACCGTTTGCCTTTCTGCTCATAGCTGCAGGAGCAATCATCCAGCGACGTACATCGTGGTAGCGTTGCTCTTCATAAGCCATCTCGATTCTTCGCTCATTTCGATAGCGCTCTTTCAAAGCTTCACCAGATTCAGTGACAGCAGGCATACCTACTCTGAATCGAATTTGGTTTAGCCAGTTTTTGGCTTCCGCTTCCTGACCCAATTCTATAGATGCTTCGACGTAGTTGAGTACTGCCTCAGTATATCTTAGTGTTGGCCAAGGGATTTGCTGCCAGGTATTCTGATCCACGATTGCAGGGTTAGCGTCCGTAAACTTGCGGATGTAATAACCTGTATAGCTACCATTCCAGTCCTCAATAGGGCTTTTTCTGGTATCGAGACCAAAGTGAGTCACTATAGCTCCTGAACTATTAGTCACCTCATAGGTACCAGTTTGGATTTGGCCAAGCGGGTCTCTTGGTGCGTTTGCAGAAGATCTTGGCTTCCACTGCGCTCCATCATAAAGGATTGAAGCGTAGAATCTGGCGTCTCTGTTTTTGTAAGGAGCCTGAGCATGTGCTTCATTAGCCCAGGAAAACTTGGTGCCGTCCATCATTTCATAATCATCGATCAACACTTGAACAGGAGTATTTCCAGCCCAGTTGTTGTATCCGTTTGGACCGTTGAAAAGACCTTGTCTTCCACCGTTTTCATTCTTAGCATTGATGAAATATCTACCCAAAAGAATTTCTCTTTCACCACCATTTCTCGCCATAGAATTGTTGATGTAGTTCTGAATTCCTACCTCTTGAGAAACCGGAGCAGAAAGACCCATCTGATTTCCAGTGGTCAAATCCAGAACAGCTTTAGCAGCTGCCTGTGCTTTTTGCCATCTTTCCATTCTGTTGCCAGAAGTGTATGCTACCAAAGCCAAATCAGGGTAAGCTGCAAGGTCCGTTGACTTAGCTTTTGCAGTAGGTCCGTCATGAAGATCACTTGCTGCATAGAGCAATACACGTGATTTCAATGCAAGAACTGAAACCTCACCCGCTCTTCCTCTTAAGGCTGTTTTACCTTTTAGAAGTGCTGCCGATTCATCCAGATCCTTCACAATGAAGTTAATACACTCTTCATAGGAGTTTCTTGGAGCATCATAAGTTTCCGCACCCAACTCATACGGGAAATCGATGATTGGAACGCCACCATAATAGCGAACCAACTGATGGTAATAATACGCTCTCATGAACTTTGCTTCACCCACCAAGCGATCAACATTCGCGCCGGTATGGGGAAAATTCGCATCAGTCATTTTTGCAATTGCCAGGTTAGTTGCCCGGATACGGGAATACATGTTAGGCCAGTTAATCGTATTATTTACCCATCCTATATCAGCCGGATTTGATCGGGCTTCAGTAAAGGTGGTGATACCACGTCCGGGGTGTGTAAACATCGCCTCATCTGTAAGTGATGCCAACATTTGCTCATCAAATCCTCCGTTTCCGAGGCCTTGATAAATCCCAACTACAAAGGCTTCTGCAAGAGCAAGGTCAGTCCAGACGCTGGATTCAGATACTTCGCCCAAGGGCTTCGTATCCAGAAAATCATCATTACAAGACGTGATTGTAAAACAAGCTACAAGCAGAAAAGCTAAATATTTATTTATTCTTCTCATGATAGACAAATGTTAGAAAGTGACATTAAGACCGGTGCTGATGATTCTGGCCTGAGGATAATACTGTCCTGTGGTGCTTACGGTCTCAGGATCATATACTTTCAGTTTATCCCAGGTGAACAGGTTAAGTCCATTCACATAAAGACGCAGGTTTTTTACGCCCACTTTTTCAGAAATATGAGTTGGCAGGTTGTAGCCTAATTCAACGTTCTTCAATCGGAGATAATCATTACTTCTGAACCAATAAGTGTTTCCTCCAGAATAGTACTGATCACTTCTGTTGGCAATTCTTGGATGTTCGGAACTTGGATTATCGATAGTCCAACGATTCTCATAGATTTCCGACAGGTAGTTACCAATGTTTCCGGATTCACCCGCACTTACATATTGTTTGGCACCCAATGCGCCCTGGAACAAAATAGAAAGGTCGAAGTTTTTCAATGCCATGTTCATTGTGAAACCACCCTGGAAAAGAGGAATATCATTGTTATCCATTCTCACTCGGTCATCCGGAGTGATTTTACCATCACCATCGTAGTCTTTATACTTCATATCACCAGGACGAAGATTTTTGGTAATTGCGGAATAATTCAAAGGATTTGAATTGATATCCTCTTGAGTAGCAAATACGCCATCGTACTGGTAAACCAGGAAGGTGTTCATAGGCTTACCGGTGGATTTCTGCCAGTCTGGTGCTCCCGGTGCTTCGTCCCAGAACAAGATCTTGTTCTTGGCATAGCCTCCATTTACACCTACAGAATAGGTCATTTCTCCAATGTTTCCTCTATAACCCAGGTTCAAATCGAAGCCTTTGTTTTCAACTTCCCCGATATTCTCAGCAGGAAGGATCAGACCTGTACTCTGAGGAACTGAGGCATTTTTCTGCCAAAGGATGTTTGTGCGCTTGTTGTAGAATAAATCAAACTCGAAGAAGACTTTTCCATCCAGAAATTGACCTTCAAAACCCAGGTTAGAGTTGTTCGCAATCTCCCAGGTAATGCTTTCATTTGGCACACGTCTTTCAAATAAGGTTTTTACCTCATTGCCATTAATGATGTAGGAACTGAAGCCATAAGTGGATAGGAATTGGTATTCCTGAAGTACATCATTGAAGTAGATCTGGTCATTTCCCATTTGACCCCATGAACCTCTTACTTTGAAGAAGTCAAACGTATTGCCAAGGGAGTTTTTCCAGAAATCCTCATCAGAAACAACCCAACCTAACATGACTCCGGGAAAGAAGCCGTAACGGGTATTCTCAGGAAAAATGTAAGATCCATCGTATCTCCAAAGGAATTCAGCCAGATATTTCTCTTTGTAATTGTAAGCAACACGACCGAAGTAGTTCAAACGAGCTCTTTCAAAAGCTCCACCACCGTTGTTTTTCTCCAAGTCACCACCGGCAAACATCTGATCAATTGCAGTAGAAATGAAGTATCTTCTGTATGCGCTGAAATTGTTTCCTTCAACTGTTTCTTTGTTGAAACCAGCAAGCACATTGATGTTATGGTCAGTATTTATGGTTTTCTCATAGCTAACGACCGTTCCAAGGAGAATATTCAGCTGATTGATATTTTCCTCGGTAAGTCTTGGCTCAGCCGGACCTCTTTTACTTGCAACCAGAACAGGAGTTACGCCATCTGCCTCAAAAGTTTTTCCTTTTTCATAAAGAGTCCAGGGAATCTCCCAACGCTTTATGAACCTCATGGTTTTATCCACAGCTGCTGTACCTGTGATTTTCAATCCTTCTACGCCCGGGATTTTGATTTCTATCGTACCGTTTGACTGGATGTAATCACGGGTATCACGAGCATATCCGGTTTTATCGGTAGTGATTACTACCGGATTTTCGCCGTTTTCGATATCAGGTCCAGGAAGGCCATTTGGCCAGAATGCAGGCTGATTTGGCTTACCTCTCATTTGCATACGGAAAATCGCTCCGGCACTTCTGGTGGGGGCGAATCTTTGTTCTTCTCTGCCCATGAAGCCTACTCCTACCTTTACATATTTGTTGATGGTTGCATCCACGTTCATTCGGATATCATACTGCTTATATCCGGTGGCAGATTGCTTGTAATAGCCGTCTTGGTTTTGATGACCTATAGAAGTCAGGTATTTCACGTTATCGTTACCACCAGCCAGTTGCACATTGTATCTTGACTGAGGAGACCAGGTTTTAAGCGTTTCTTTGTACCAATCGGTATTTGGATAGTTCCATGGATCGGAACCGTTTCGATACAATTCCAATTCGTTAGGCTTATAAGGAGCATTTCTTATCTGACCATTCGGTCTGGTATAGGCACCTGTTTCCTTGTATGCCTTGTTAGCTGCATCCCATTCGGAGACAGGCAAGCCATAAATATCCAAATCGTTCAACATCCCTGCATATTGGGCAGCATTTGCGAGATCAGGAATTACAGTTGGTTGAGACCATCCTTGGTTTACCTGAAAAGAAAGTTCAGGTTTACCGCTGAGACCTCTTTTGGTCGTTACAAGAATTACTCCGTTTGCAGCTCGGGAACCGTAGATTGCTGCAGAGGCATCTTTTAGAACCGAGATACTTTCAATATCATTTGGATTGAGACGATCAAGTCCACCGGCTCTTGCAGGCACTCCGTCGATTACGATCAATGCGTCGTTGTTTCCAAGCGTGTTTGACCCTCGAATACGAATGCCGGATCCATCATTACCTGGTTCACCGCTTCGGTTTACCGCGGTAACACCAGGAATTCGACCTGCAATGGAGTTGGACAAATTGACAGCAGGTGATTTGGCCAATTCTCTGCCCTTCACACTGGCAACTGCTCCTGTGATTGTTTCCTTTTTCTGCTCGCCATAACCCACGACGATCACTTCCTCGAGTGATTTCATGTCAGGTTTCAACACTAAATCAAAGGTGCTGCTGTTACCAATCGGAACTTCCAATGATTCAAATCCAATGAAAGAAAGGATTAAGACTGCATTCTGATCAGCAACATTAATTTTAAACCGACCGTCTACATCGGTTACAGTTCCTGTTGTTGTTCCTTTGATCAGGACAGAAACACCAGGCAGAGGCAAATTATCTTCCCCTGAAATCACAACCCCAGACACCTCCCGGGTCTGAGCAAATGCCGCCGCAGCTATGCTCAGGCATAAGAAAATAGTTAAGCTGAAAAGCTTTAATGGATGAATTTTTATCATAGTTTGGATTTTGGGGTTAGTAAATGACAGATAAACGGAACCCAAGATCAAGATTTTAAAAAGTAAAATCTCACTGTTTTAGGCTGATTTCTGACTGTATTTTGCTGTATTAGAGTAAAAAGTCAAAAAAATATTTTACTATTTAGGAATTTATCAAAACAAACGTTAAAAAACCCAAAAAAATAAACCCCTAATCTTATTCAGGATTTGAAGGGGTTCTGGATTAAGTTTAACGCTTTTTAGTGGTTGGATTTAGAGTCTTCCAACCACCTCTTTTTTAGGAATTTTGATTGACCACATTCCCCTCAGATCTCCGACTTTATGGCCTTTTGCTTTGTCAGATGGATACAGAGCATTTATTTCCGCAAGGGTTTTGGCGTCTATTTCTTTATCAGGATCTCCGTGACAGCTCAGGCAAAAGGCTCCGGGAATTACAATGGCTTTGGTATATAGGTAAACTTCTCCTCCCTCTATTTTCTGAATGTTCGGATCATTCTTTATACCAGTTTCAGCATTGTATTCGTAAGCATCCAGAATTTTCGCTTCATCAGCATCCGGTTGATCCGCCGGATTTCGGTATCGGTTTGATGCTCTTCGGATCGTCACTCCATGTTTCTCGCTTACTGTTTTCAAAATCGGCAATGCCTCAACACTACAAAATCCGATTGCCCCGGCAACTCCTTTTTCTTCAATTGCTTTTTGCAAATTGGAAATAAGTTGTTTTTGAGCTTCCGTGCTGATCGAATCACCCCAAATCATCCCTTCCTGTATAATCTCCGATTCGGAAAGCTTTTTAACTTCCATATTTTTATTCACCGCGTCAAATACTTCTTTCGAAACTCGCTCCTGAGGGCCACATGCTTGCATGGCTATAATTATCAGGAAACCATAAATCCAGTTTTTCATTTATATTCAGGTTAGACTTTGGATAAATCTACAATTATCAGCTCGCATAATAGAATATAAGCATACCTATTTTGGTAATTTGAAACCCATTCGCCTCACCACTTTACTTTGACAAACCGGGAAATCGGTTAATTTTGTTTATTATCCGAAATAATAAGAATGCGTAAAATCTTAGGTCTATTTTTTTTTGGAATGCTGGCGGGCACAACACTGCTTGCCCAAACCTGGACCAGGATGCAAAGCTGGGGATTAGATCTCGAGTCGGTTGTCTGGGTGGATGCCAATCTTGGATTTGCTGCGGGGGAACGGCTGATAATCCGAAGTAAAAACGGTGGAACCACTTGGGAAGAACTTACCACGATACCGGAAGTGAGATTTTCTGACATCGCTTTTCAGGATCAAAATCTCGGTGTTGCAGTGGGTGAAAATGGTATAATTCTACGAACTGAGAATGGTGGCGACACCTGGACCAGTATTGCATCCGGAGTGACAGAAGACTTGTTAAGCATCGCCTTTTCAAAAGAAAATCATTTTGTCGCAGTAGGTGAAAATGGGAAAATATTACGCTCTACCAATGGAGGACTCAATTGGACACTTATAAATTCAGCCACTTCTCTCCAGTTAAATGATCTGTATTTTATCAATCCAAACACCGGTTTTGTAGCCGCGAATGGTGGTAAAATCCTTAAAACTTTGGATGGAGGCAGCTCCTGGATACTTCTTAATACCTCTTCGAATCTAAACCTGAACGGAGTAGTTTTTTCTTCTGAACTGATCGGATATTCAGCCGGAGAGGGAGGATTGGTTTCAAAAACTATCGATGGTGGTCAAAACTGGACAACACTGGTTACCGGAGTGACTGTTTCTCTCAAAAAAATATCAATCAGCCCTCTTGATGTCAAAATTATTGTTGCCATCGGAGATGGTGCAACATCAATCAGGTCTGCAAATTCCGGGACGACTTTCGCCAAAGCCAACCTTGGAGCGGGTAATCTTCGGAATTTAAAATCAATCAGCTTTAAACCAGCCTCGAATTTAGCTTTCGCAAGTGGGCAGGATGGATATTTAATCTCTTCAACAAATGCGGGGACCAGCTGGACGCAGAGGCTCGCGGGAATCCGAAATGATTTCACTAGTACAGATTTCAAATCAAATCTTTTTGGATTCATCGGGGGCCAAAGCGGGGCAATGTATGTAACCTCAAATGGTGGAGTTAGCCTTATCAGCCGGTCTATTCCAGAACCTATATCAATAGTTTCTCTGGATTTTTGGAATACCGGTTTCGGATATGTTTCCGGCCAAACAGGAAAGATGTTTCGAACCGGCAATACCGGAACAAACTGGGTTCAGGTCCCAGCTCAAACTACCGAGACTATCACCGGATTTTACCTGTTTGCTCCCTCTGTGGCATACATTACTGGGACGAATGGATACATCGCCCGTTCATTTGATTCCGGAGGAACCTGGGATGCAAAGATTGAAACGAATACAACAGAGAATCTAAAGGATGTAACTTATTTTGACTTCGTGGTTGGATTTGCAATCGGGGAGAATGGACAGATCAGCTGGACCTCTGGGGGAAATGTTTGGAAAAATCTTCCAAAGATAACTGATGAAAATCTGAATGCTCTTGCGAAAACAGACAGTTCCACTGCTATAATTGTCGGAAATAGGGGTGTAATTCTCAAATCAACAGATAAAGCCAGAACCTGGAAAAGAATTCAATTTGATGAAACTTCTAATTTGAATTCAGTTGATTTTTGGGACTCAAATATCGGTTTTATTGCAGGTGATGGAGGATTAACGCTACAAACAAAAGACGGTGGGGAAACCTGGGTTAAGATCCCAAGCGGAACAACCCGGAATCTTACTGGTATAAGTGCTGGAACTTCTGTTGTAGCTTTTGCAGTCGGGGATGACGGAACACTTCTCAAATATATTTGTATTCCACCCTCGGGTTTAAGCGAAATTTCGGGCAATGGTTTGAGTTGTTTCAATTTAGAGACTTACCAAATCAATGATCAGCCACTTCCAGGATCGGATATAGCTTGGCGTGCTGATGGAGGTGAAATCATCTCCGGACAGGGTACCCGAGAGATTCAAGTTCTTTGGACCAAAGGAGGAAGAAATGGAGTCTATGTAAGCAGGCAAAATTTCTGTGGAAATGGAGAGACTTCTTTTCTGGAAGTGCTTGTTGCAGACCTTCCAAAAACTACTCAGGAAATCCAGGGCGAAGGTTCAGCCTGCACAACCCAATCCTATGTTTACACTCTTCCAAACATAGAAGGAGTCTCTTATAAATGGGAGACCAGCGGAGGTGAAATTGTGTCAGGTCAAGACTCACCAATCGTCACGGTGAAATGGAATTTAACCGGAGAGCAACAACTTTTAGCCAAGCCCCAGAATAGATGTGGCCAGGCTGAACCTGTAATAAAACCTGTTTTTGTAAATGCCGCACCAGCTCAACCCGGAGAAATAAAAGGAGAAGCTCAGGTCGGGCTTGGAGAGACTTTTTACAATATCACTGGAGAAGATGGCATTAATTACCAATGGAAAATCGATAACATGGGGGGCAGAATACTTGAAGGTCAGGGCACTTCATCTGTAAAAGTGATTTGGCAACAAGAAGGCGATTTCAATCTTAGCGTTACGCCTTTGAACATTTGTAACGAAGGAGAGGTCAGAATCCTCAAAGTTAATGTGAACGTAGTTACTGCTCTTCCCGAAATAAATCCTGAGTTAGAGGCAATGAGGATTTATCCAAATCCGGGTTTCGGAAACTTGATTATTGAGTCAGAAATCCTTGGATCTTGGAATGACCTTGTTTTGATCAATGCCTTGGGGCAGGAATTCAGAACAGTCCAAATTCAATCAGGGCAACGAGAAATCAATCTTTCTCAATTGCCCAAAGGCTTGGTAGTCCTGAGATTTTCCAACAGCAGCGGATTTTTCTATCGAAAAGTAATCGTACAATAGTAGAATTAGACGGAAACTATTCCTCGTCTCTGATCATCACATACTGGAAAATATCCCCAACAGTGCCTTGCTTGATATAGGCTTTTTTCAGAATTGCTTCCGGGATGTAACCTGCTTTTTCAAGAACATTCATGGATTGACCATTGTAATCATATACCTGGGCGAAAATTCGATGAATATCGAATTTCTCAAAAATGTACTTCGTATAGATTTTTACAGCTTCTGTGGCGATTCCTTTACCCCAGAATGATTCTGCCACCCAAAACCCCAACTCCATGTTAGTTCTGAGCTCATCCTTGCCACGCTCGGAACCAATAGTTCCAGCCAATTTTCCATCAAATTCGATAGCGAAGTTTTGAGCCGGATTGAATTTCTGATTGTGCTCAATCCAATGCCTTGCATCATGAATGGTGTAAGGCTGAGGAAAGCTATCCCTCAGATTCATGGCTATTTTTGGGTTGTTGGCAAGGGGATAGAGCTGATGAAAGTGGCCTTCATGCCAGCTCACCAAACTGATTTCTCTTTCTCCTGCTAGTATCATAATTGGAATTTGTTAATTCTTCAAGTTAATAGGGTAATCTCACAAACAATAAGATTTCAAAGAAAATTAAACAATAGTCTTGCCTAATCTTCAATGCCTCCTGCCTGCATTTTTTCGAGGTTCTCGGCAAATCTGAGGGCAGAAATAAAGTCTCCAATATTTCCATCCATCACATCGGGGAGATTGTATACAGTTTTGTTGATACGATGGTCAGTTACTCTGGACTGAGAGTAGTTGTAGGTTCTGATTTTATCTGATCGATCTCCGCTTCCTACCATTGACTTTCGCTGTGCCCCGACTGCATCATTGTGCTTTGCCAGTTCAATTTCGTAGAGCCTGGAACGAAGTACTTTGAGTGCTTTTTCAAAGTTTTTGATCTGAGATTTTTCATCCTGACAGGTCACCACCAACCCAGATGGAATATGCGTCAAACGAACCGCCGAATAGGTTGTGTTCACTGACTGACCACCCGGACCGGATGAGCAATAAGTATCTTTTCGTACGTCATTCATATCGATATTGACTTCGACTTCATCCATTTCAGGCAAAACTGCAACTGTCGCGGCAGAAGTATGAACTCGTCCCTGCGATTCTGTAGCCGGCACACGCTGGACTCTGTGTACACCGGATTCATACTTCATCATTCCGTAGACATCAGATCCCGAGATGGTTGCAATAATTTCTTTGTATCCGCCGGCAGATCCAAAAGTCAAATCGAGAACTGTCAATTTCCATCCCTGCATCTCGCAAAACCGCTGGTACATTCGGAATAAATCCCCGGCAAAAATAGAAGCCTCATCTCCGCCTGTTCCCCCACGTATTTCAAGAATACAATCCTTTGAATCATTTGGATCTTTAGGAATCAGCAACTGCTTCAACTCCTCTTCTAAAACTTCCTTGCGAGCTCTTTGCTCATCCAATTCAGTTTTTGCCATTTCCCGAAACTCAGGATCCTTTTCTTTATCCAAAATCTCCTTGGAGCTTGTGATATTTTGAAGAACCAGATTGTATTCATCATACGCCCGAACAACCTTTTCGAGATCTTTATACTCCTTGGTCAATTTGGCGTATTTGCTCATATCCGACATCGAATCAGGCATGATGATCAATTGACCTATTTCTTCAAATCGTTCTTTAATCGATTGTAATTTATCGAGCATGTTTTTTCCTTAGCTGCGCAAAAATAAGGATTTTATCGGCAGGTCTGTTGTCTGGATTTCATCTTGGCCTCCTTCACTGATAACAATCCGGAAAAATTTCCGTCTTTTATTTTATGAAAAAGTACCATCTGCTATTGGTAATTTCTGCTTCGCTGCTCAGCTTTCAATGTGAGGACGAAAATCCCCCGTATGATTGTATTGATCCGGATAAAATCAACGAAAAAGCAGTTTGCTATGAAATCTACGCACCGGCCTGCGGTTGTGATGGGAAAACCTATCCCAACGATTGCTTTGCAAGCGCATCAGGAGTTTTAACCTGGGAAAGCGGTCCCTGCGGAAATTAAAAAAGGCTTCATTTAGAAGCCTTTTTTATTACTCTACCGTAACTGATTTTGCTAAGTTTCTCGGCTGATCTATGTTGCAGCCTCTCATCACAGCTATGTGGTAAGAAAGTAATTGAAGCGGAACTACTGCCACAAGCGGGGTAAACGCTTCGTGAGTTTCAGGGATTTCGATCACGTGATCAGCCATTGCTTTCACACTTGTATCACCTTCCGTCACAACAGCGATTACTTTTCCTTTCCTCGCTTTCACTTCCTGAATATTGCTGACTACTTTTTCATAGGAACTGTCTTGAGTTGCAATGAAGATCACAGGCATTGCCTCGTCAATCAAAGCAATTGGCCCATGCTTCATTTCTGCAGCAGGGTAGCCTTCAGCGTGGATATAAGAAATCTCTTTCAGCTTCAAAGCTCCTTCCAGAGCAACCGGGAAATTGTATCCGCGACCCAGGTAAAGTGCATTCGTAACGTCTTTGTATTCTGCAGCAATTGCCTTTATTTTCTCATTTGATTGGAGCGCCTTTTCCACTTTCGCCGGGATAGCAGCCAACTCATGAAGTAATTGGATGTAGCGATTTTCAGGAAGCGTTCCCCTTTGATACCCAAGTTTGAGAGCCATCATTGCTAAGACAGAAATCTGGGCTGTAAATGCTTTGGTAGAAGCGACACCGATTTCAGGACCGGCGTGTGTATAGGATCCTGCATGCGTTGCACGTGGAATCGATGACCCAACCACATTACAAACTCCAAAAATGGTAGCACCTTTTGACTTGGCCAGCTCAATTGCGGCAAGTGTATCCGCAGTTTCCCCGGATTGGGAAATAGCAATCACAAAATCTTTTTCGCTGAGAACAGGATTTCTGTATCGAAACTCAGAAGCGTATTCCACTTCAACCGGGACCCGGGCAAATTCCTCAAACAAATACTCCGCTACCAATCCTGCATGCCAGGATGTTCCACAAGCAGTGATGATGATTCTCTCTGCATTCTGAAACTTATTCATGTAATCTCTCAACCCTCCGAGTACTAATCGACCTGATGCTGCGTCCAATCGACCTCTCAGGCAATCTGCAATTGACTTCGGTTGCTCATATATCTCCTTAAGCATAAAATGCTCGTACCCTCCTTTTTCAATTGCTTCCAACTCCATTTCGAGTTGAGTTATGTAAGGATTGGTTGCTTCGTTTTCTATAGTCTTAATCTGAAGCTTATTATTTCTGATAACAGCGATTTCATAATCATCGAGGTAAACCACTTTATTGGTGTACTCAATTATTGGGGTAGCATCTGAGGCGAGGAAATATTCATCCTCTCCTACTCCGATCACCAATGGGGAACCTTTTCTTGCTGCAATCAGAGTATCAGGCTCTTCCATATTGATCAGAACGATCGCATATGCACCAATTACTTTGTGAAGAGCAAGGCGAAGAGCTTCTTCAAGACTGCATTTATTATGAGTTTGGATGTCTTCGATAAACTTCACGAAAACTTCCGTATCGGTGTCGCTTTGAAACTTATAACCCTTCATCTGAAGATCTTTTTTCAAGACCTCGTAGTTCTCGATGATCCCATTGTGAATCATCGCAAATTTTTCGGAAGAGGAATAATGAGGATGGGCGTTTACATCATTTGGCTCACCATGAGTGGCCCAGCGAGTATGCCCTATTCCGATTTTTGATTTGAGGTCAGGACTGGATTCCAGAAATTTCTCCAGCTCAGATACTTTTCCTTTCTTTTTATAAATACTCAGGCCATTGTGATCCAGCAAGGCTATACCAGCACTATCGTATCCTCTGTATTCTAACCTTTTGAGACCTTTGATGATGATAGGCAAAGCTTCTTGCTGCCCAACGTATGCTACAATTCCACACATATTGAAAAATTCTTAATCTTTAGATGAACTTGGACAAAGAAACAGGATTCGTGCCAAAAAAAATAATCCACTTCCCTAAAAAGAAGAAGTGGATCATATCAAGTTTTTCGAAATCGATTGAGTTACCTGGTTTTAGAGTAAATCACTTTTACTTTTATTTTGGTCTTATCAACCAATAACTGTCTGAAGGACCTTTTGAAATCATCACCGGGCGAGTCCTGATTGGGAGTATCAGCATAAAGCAGCCAATCTTTCCTCACTATTTTTTCCCTTAGCAATGCATTGAGATGTGAGGTTATTGGCATGAGGTAAATTTTCTTTTCCGTATCATAGGCTGCTACTGCAGGGGCAATGAAAGATGGTTGTTCATTCCCATCTGCATCAAAATCAACTTGAGGTTGACCGTCTGCCTGAACAGTTAGCGGTTGGCTATCACTTGGTCTGCTTATCACCTCATTTGAATTATCCGTGAAATAAGCCGTCAGCCAGGGAAGAGGAGTTTGCCCTTCAGACAAGGGTTCTATTTCCCCGATTACCAAATCCGCCTGATTGAATGTAACCCCGCTAAGTGAGTCCAAAAACCCATCTAATGGGCTCGTATCCAGCTTAATCACCATGCCGAGATTTGCTTTCATACCTACAAGGGGCCCTACATCGTAGGCTTTTCCTTTTTCGGTTACGATTGAAGTCGGAGTTCCTGATCTTTCGCTCTTGACACCATTAAAACTTCTTGAGGAAGCAGTTGTAATCTGATATTCTATCGAAGACGTGTCGCCCAGATAATGGTAGTAAACAAGAATCCCTGTACCGAATCCTAATGAGACACCTGCAGTTGTATTATCTCCAGCTCTTGATTTAATGGCAATACCCTGAAGGTATTTTCGAAAAATAAAAAGATCGCTAAACTCATTTCCTGATTGCATTTTGCCAAATAACTCAACAGCAAATGCATCATTAACAGGGAAACTTGCGGTGGTATCTTTTACCTCACCGAATACAATTGTCCCCGATGAAATCGGAGTGGATTCGAATAGAAGTTCATCATAATTATAATAAACCGTGTCCAGAAAAGGCTCAGCAAGCTCATGGATAGAATAAGATTTCGGCTCATCCAGATCTGCGCCATTGACACTTACGATGTCAAGATTGAACAACACAGAATCTAAAATAGCATCCGCACGCGGCCTGTCTTCAGTTACATCAATGTATAACCTTGAGTATCCAATGCCTTCGGTTTTGCCGAAAAACGGATCTTCTTCATTTCCAACTACAAGCAGGCCTTGATTAGTAGTATTGAACGAATCCAATAATACGACTTGGGCGGGAAGCTCAAACTCCTCGAAAAACACACCAATTTGGTTGTTTCCCGGAGCGAGTTCGATCCCGACTACAGCCGGATCACTGCAAGAACTGATAAGAAATGTGGACAAGATGGCCCCAAAGGCCAATTTAACCTGCGAGATTAGTGTATATGTCGAAAAGCTCTTCATGAGCTTGCTCTTCTGATTCAATGCTGATTTCAAACTTCTTGTCTTTTGAAAAATCCTCTATTAGTTGGGTTAGTTCTGCAGAAACTTCGCTGCCTTTCACTACCAAATCGGCGTACTCCATGCCTATCTTGATAAAGCCAGTAAAGTCTTTGCTTTTCAAAGGTGCTAAAATAGCGTCATCAATATCCACCATCTTAACCTTGTTTAACAAATCGTCGCCAAAGGTATGAGAAAATCCATTGTTATAAATCGCAAACACGGATTTCGTGTCTTTGAATAAGGGTTCGTTTTTGTATGTTGTTTTTAGATACATAGGTATCAAACTGGTCATCCAATCGTTGCAATGAACGATATCCGGAGCCCAACCAAGTTTTTTCACTGTTTCAATTACGCCTTTGCAAAAGAAAATTGCTCGCTCGTCATTGTCTTCATAAAACTTCTCATGCTTGTCATGGAAGACATGCTTTCTCTGGAAATAATCCTCGTTATCAATGAAGTAAACTTGCAACTTAGCATTTGGAATAGAGGCCACTTTGATGATCAATGGCTTTTCTTCATCACCGATAGCGATATTAATACCTGAGAGCCTGACCACTTCGTGGAGTCTGTTCTTCCGCTCATTGATCAAACCAAACCGGGGAACTAAAATCCTAATTTCCATTCCACGCTCTTGCATTGCTTGAGGAAGTGATCTTAAGAAATTTGCTACTTCGGAAGTTTGTAGGAAAGGGTTGATTTCACTGGCAACGTAGAGGATACGTAGTTTTGACATGCGCTTTTTGGATTTAGCTTATTGAGGTGATCAACAACGCTGCAAAGATAATAAAAAAAAGGTTAAAAGCCCTTGTTTTTCTGGATATTAATATAGTTTTGCCCCTATTTACCCATTAAATATCCCTTATCCGTGCAGGTATTCCATACCGGAGCCGAATGGCAAACAAACTGGCTCAAATCTCTCCAAACTGGGAAAACCATTGGTTTTGTTCCCACAATGGGAGCACTTCATGAAGGTCACCTCGATCTGGTGAAGAAGAGCAAAAAGGAATGCGATATCACTGTTGCTTCGATCTTCGTCAATCCAACTCAATTCAATAATCCTGAGGATTTTGCAAAGTATCCAATCACACTTGAGCCTGATCTTAAAAAGCTGGAATGTGAAGGAACTGATTTTGTATTTCTACCTGATACCTCAACTATTTATCCCGAAAAGCCTGTTTTGACTTTAAATTTTGGGGAGTTGGAGCATGTTTTGGAAGGTGAATTTCGGCCAGGGCATTTTAACGGAGTGGGAATTGTCATTTCGAAGCTATTCCACATCATTAGGCCAGACAAAGCCTATTTTGGTCAAAAAGACCTGCAACAGGTAGCTGTAATAAAGCGACTGGTACGGGATTTATCATTTAACCTTGAGTTGGTTGTTGTGCCGACCCGAAGAGAAATCGATGGATTAGCAATGTCCTCTCGGAATTTGCGTTTGAATCCCGCTGAGCGAACCCAGGCTTTAATCTTATATTCGAGTCTTACGAAGGCGAAAGATGAACTATTGGCTGGCAAATCATGGTTGGATGTGCGTAACCAAATCCGCCAGAATTTTAAAGAAACTTCTTTGGCAAGGTTGGAATATTTCGAATTGGTTCATCCTGAGCACTTCACACGATTTGAAACTTTTGAACCGGATCAAAAATCCTCGATTTGTGTGGCAGCATACCTCGGATCTGTCAGATTAATCGACAATCTTCCGATTATTCCTTAATTTCGCGGCAAATTTCAAGCAATGCATATCCAAGTACTGAAATCAAAGATTCACAGAGTAAAAATCACTCAGGCGGAGCTCCACTATGTAGGCTCTATCACGATAGATGAGGACCTGATGGACGCTGCTAATCTGATTGAGAATGAAAAAGTCCAAGTCGTGAATGTCAATAATGGCGAACGACTGGAAACCTATGTGATCAAAGGAGAAAGAGCCAGCGGACAAGTTTGTCTGAACGGCCCCGCTGCACGAAAAGCATCCGTTGGTGATATTGTTATTATCATTTCCTATGCAGGAATGGACCTGGAGGAAGCAAAGAAACACAAACCTGTACTTATCTTTCCTGATGACAGAAATAAGCTGGTTTGATGAATCTCCAAAATCTAAAACAAATAATTCAGGTCACGATTTCGTTAGGAATCGCTATCTGGATTTTTTGGTTTTTATACAGAGACATCGCACTGGGTAGTCTTTTGGCACAAATCAAATCCAGCAATTGGTTCTGGATTTTGGCTTCTCTTACCATTTCTCTTTTTGGATTTTGGCTTAGGGCCTGGAGATGGACATTATTGATACGATCCGATGAGGGAGAAAAAGTAAAACCCAACAGAGTCTACCATGCTGTGATGGTCGGTTATCTGGTTAATTTGCTTATCCCCAGAGCCGGTGAAGTCGCCAAATGCGGCGTTCTTACCAGAACAAATGGAATTTCCCTTGGCCATTTATTGGGAACTGTAATTCTGGAAAGAAGCGTTGATTTACTGCTTTTAGTATCTACTATTGGTTTAGCATTTTTGGTAGAAAATGAGCTTTTCCTTAGCCTTGCCAGCCTATTAGTTAATGTCGATGACCTTTGGGCTAAAATCCTGGCTAATCTCCCAGTCTTCCTTGGCGGCCTTGTCATCTTTATAATATTCATGATATTGATCCTGAGAAAATACCGGGACCACGGGTTAATCAAAAAAATCCGCCATTTCATGAGAGAAATAGTCTCTGGCCTGAAAAGCGTCAACCAGCTTTCCAATCCTTTAGGTTTTTGGCTGAGTTCGGTTTTGATCTGGGTTATTTACTTCCTGACCATGTACACGGTTTCTCTTGGAATCACAAGTACTGCCAATTTGTCTTCGGGAGAAGTCCTGCTTGTGATGGTAATGGGAAGTATTGGCATGGTTGCACCCGTTCAAGGGGGAATCGGAACCTTTCATGCGCTAGTGGCCTTTATTTTGATACAACTGGGAATATCGGAAGAGGACGGAAAAATCTTCGCAGCGATTATTCATGGAACTCAGGTTTTACTCATGCTGGCAGCAGGTCTGATCAGCTGGGTTTTAATGATGAGATTACCTTCTTGGAATAAACCTGCCAACCCATAAATTCGTATTCATTCCTGCAAACAAATAAAAATATGATCCTTATTCTAATCGTTGTTGTCTTCGCTATTGCCGGCTTTGTGGTGAGCAGAAAGCTGAAGAGCAAGTTCAAAAAGTACTCCCTTACTCCGCTTCAGGCGAATCTTTCAGGAGCCGAAATCGCAAAGCTTATGCTTGCCGATAATAACATTCACGATGTTCAGGTGATTTGTGTCGAGGGTCAGCTAACCGACCATTACAATCCTTTAAACAAAACTGTGAACTTGAGTCCCGATGTGTACTATGGCAGAAATGCTGCTGCTACTGCTGTTTCAGCTCACGAATGTGGTCACGCTGTTCAGCATGCCACAGCGTATGCTTGGCTAAACCTCCGGTCAACCTTAGTTCCGGTCCAAAACGTTTCCAGTAAAATCCTGAATTTCGTCCTGCTTGCATCTTTGTTCGGAGGATTGGCTTTGGGCCTCCCATATGAAATCGTTGGTTTCATTGTGGTAGGAGCATACAGTGTGATGACCTTATTTACGCTCGTGACCTTGCCGGTGGAATTCGACGCTAGTAACCGAGCTTTGGCATGGGTCAAAACAAGGAACATCGTAACAGGATCTGAATATGCGATGTCAAAAGACGCATTAACCTGGGCTGCGATGACTTATGTGGTAGCTGCTTTAGCTTCCCTTGCTACACTGGCATATTACATTTTCGTATTCTTTGGAAATAGAGATTGATCCGGATCAAATAATCAAACCGAGAGGGGCAAGCTTTTGTCCCTCTCTTTTTTTTGCCCTAAATTCCACTTTGTGAATTACTAAACCCGATATAACAGTATGAACTTCCAATTATCAGAAGAACAACTTGCCGTAAGAGATGCAGCGAGAGAATTTGCCCAGATTGAATTGTTGCCTGGAGTCATTGACAGAGATACAGAGGGCAAATTCCCAAAGGAGCAACTCAAAAAAATGGGAGAGTTGGGATTCTTGGGAATGATGGTCGACCCCAAATACAATGGAGGAGGAATGGATACAGTTTCCTATGTCCTTGCGATGGAAGAACTCTCCAAAATCGATGCTTCCGCTTCTGTAGCGATGTCGGTTAACAATTCGCTGGTCTGCTGGGGATTGGAAAAATATGGAACTGACGCTCATAAAGAAAAATACCTAAAACCCTTGGCAGCAGGAGAAATTCTTGGAGCTTTCTGCCTTTCTGAACCTGAGGCAGGATCTGATGCCACTTCCCAGAAAACCGAAGCTCATCTAAAAGGAGATCATTATTTACTGAACGGAACCAAAAACTGGATTACCAATGGATCTTCTGCAAGTATCTACCTGATAATTGCCCAAACTGATGCCAGCAAAGGACATAAAGGTATTTCCGTTTTTATCATCGAAAAGGGCTGGGAAGGGTTTCAAATAGGAAAGAAAGAAGACAAAATGGGAATCCGGGGATCGGATACTCATTCATTGATGTTTACAGATGTGAAAGTTCCGATAGATAACAGAATCGGAGATGAAGGTTTCGGATTCACCTATGCGATGGAGACATTGAATGGAGGCAGAATTGGAATTGCAGCCCAGGCTTTGGGAATTGCGGCCGGAGCCTATGAACTTTCTTTAGCCTATTCAAAAGAAAGAAAGACCTTTGGCAAACCTATTTCCCAACATCAGGCTATTCAGTTCAAACTTGCGGATATGGCTACCCAAATTGAGGCTGCCCGATTAATGGTTTATAAAGCAGCCTGGCTGAAAGATAATGGGGAAGATTACGCTCATGCTTCTGCTATGGCCAAGTTATTCGCTTCCCAAGTTGCAATGGACGTTACTATTGAGGCAGTCCAGGTTCATGGAGGATATGGCTATGTGAAAGAATACCATGTGGAGCGATTAATGCGAGATGCTAAAATCACTCAGATTTATGAGGGAACATCAGAAATTCAAAAAATAGTCATATCAAGAAAAATTTTAAAATAAAGCCTTCTTGAATATTCTAAGGGTATTCTTCCAAAAACATATAACCTTTTTTATTTTTTGAGTTTCCCCTTATCAAAAACTCCTGTTTTAGAATTAGAAAAATCATATTTTTGTAGTTCTATTTTCGTTAATTAAATCATGGAATATTACAATAAGATAATTGAATCTGTCAACGTCAGATTTTTGCGAGGAAACAACTACAAGGTTGAAAAGCCTGCAACAATTGTGGATTACGAAGAAGCTGATAACACCCTGATCCTGCTTCACCACGGCACCCTTAAGTTCGGGGAAGATCAGGAATTGGTCAATGAAGGGGAAGTACTTTTTCTTCCCGGTGGAAAAAAAACGAAACTGACTATCGGCGGAAGTTCAAAAAAGTCCGAAATATCCAAAGACCAATTTCAGGAAAACAAAAAAAAGCATCTTCAAAGTATCAGTTTTAAAGACATTAAGAATTCTGAAGAAGATTGCATTTCTGTCGTTGGCTTCGAATCAAAAGTATTTGATGTGGTCAATTTTTTCAATTCACTTGATATTCCTCCATTCATCATTCGATTCAATGATCGTCTTGCTACCATCGTAGAAGATCTGATGAAGGAGCTCGAACTGACCAGCGTTGGTAAGGAAAGAGTTTTGAAGGCTGAGACCGAATTGCTGGTGATCGAATTACTGAGGCATATTCTGAAGAACCGACTTTTCCTGGAAGAACTTTCTACCAATTCAACTTATTTCAAAGATCCACGTCTGATTGATTTATTCAACTTTATCAAATCAAATATCGGAGGAGATTTATCAAATAAGGTCCTCGCTAAGGTGGCTAATGTCTCTGAAGATTATGTAGGTCAGTATTTCAAAATGCTCACCGGAATCAATCCCCAGGATTACATTGAATACCAGCGAATGGAGGCTGCTGTTGAACTTCTTCGGACTTCAAAAAAATCTATCCGGGACATCGGCAAAGATGTGGGTTATAAAGACACCGCTTATTTCTGCCGAAGATTTAAAATGATGTATGGAGTGCCTGCCGGCAAAATGAGAAGAAGAGAATCCTTAATTAACGTTTAAGGAATTGTTATACCAAACTTTAAAATCTAAGACCCTGGCCAAAAAACCGGGGTCTTTTTCTATGGAATTTCCCAGAACAATAAGGTCGGCTCCAGCATTGTAGGCTGATTTCAACTTTTCAACAGAGTCAATTCCTCCTCCCACAATTATTGGTTTTTTGACAACTTCTCTAACAGCTTCGATTACTTGAGGAGATACCGGATTTCCAGAACCACTTCCTGCATCCAAAAAAAAATATTTCAACCCAAGATATTTCCCGGCTAATGCGGTGGCTTGGGCAAGTTCGGGCCTGGAATTGGGAAGGGGAACAGTCTGACTAATGTAATGAACGCTGTTTATTTCCCCGTGATTGACTAGAAGGTAAGCTGTGGGCAGAACTTCCAGATTTGTATTTGCAACCAATGGCGCGGCTGCTACTTGCTGACCTATGAGATACTCAGGATTTCGTCCCGAAATAAGCGATAAAAACAAAATAGCATCTGCATCTCCGACAATTTGCTGTTGCGATCCGGGAAAAATCACGACGGGAATTCCGCATGCCACCTTTTTCACCGAAAGGATTACTTCTTTGAAATTATCGCGAGACATGTGACTCCCTCCTACCATTATCAAATCCAAACCAGAATCTTTCACCCATCTGAACTGATTCTCAAGCTCTTTTGGATTTTGGCATTTATCCGGATCAATCAGCCAGGCAAGTCCTTTTTTACCTGATTTGTGAAGGGAATTGAGAAGATTACCTACCTTTTTCCTGGGTTTGCGCATTTTCAGGCTGCGGATTCAACAGGTTATTTAAAAATTTCTCCTTTGCCAACGCCAGTCCCAAGATAAGCAGTCTCTGACTCAGAATAGGCCAAAAGCTTGATTTCGCTGGCTTTCGAAGTTTTTCCTCAATGTCTTTTGTCAGCAGCCCTTGTTGTTCCAGCGCCTCAATTGCCTTTTCAGTTTTGTTCACTTTCTTCTTTCGCGTTGCCTTTACAATGCCATAAGTGAGCAATCCGGCAACAAGAACAACGGCTCCGACTTTCAACCATTCCTCAGAATCATTCTTTAACAATTCAAGTTGCTTTGCAAGAGTCTGCTCAAGTTCCTCTGATTTTTTTTCCAATTCCTTACTCATCGATTTGCTTATTTTTTCTATATCTGGAAAAGATAAATTCCTTACAATAGTCTTGAATTTTAGTTTGGATTCGGTTGGAATTTCTGGAAAGTATAAGTCCAACCACTATCAATAGATACAATAAACCCACCAAAAAAAAGCCCATGAATGGGGACTTGGTGAATTGACTTAAATAAAATGCAAGGGATAAACTTAGAAATAACATGACAATAAAAGCCATTGCTCCAATCAGCGTAAGCAAGATAAAGCGAGATAAAATCCCCACAAATTCATCCTGGATTTCAGATTTGACCAGCTCAACTTTGGTCTCAACGATGCCTTTTACGGTCTGAATAATTTCTCCGAAATTTAGCATGATTAAAAATTGGTTTAGGTGATTTTTCCTCTTTTCAATCCCTAATATACTTCAATTGAAAGGAGCAAAAAAATTAAGCTTCGGGAGTAATCTCTCCCTCTTCATAAAACTTGTACCGCAAAACCAATTCCAAAGCTAAAGTAATAGCCCGATTGATCGGATGCTGATGGCAAAGTGATTCATCTATATCCTTAAGTCGGGTGTAGTATCCAGTCGCAATTGGAATTTCCATGTCTTGATTAATCCTGAGGGTAGCTTCCTTGAATTCTTCAGCTTTTTCTTCTTTGAGGATTTTACAAATAATCAGTGCTTTTTCCCCTAAGCGGTCTCTCCTTGCCGAGGCTCCAAAAAGTCGGCAAATCATTCCTCTTTTTGGGTAGTTCCCACAAAATCCCTTACTCCCATCTTCGGATTGAGATCGGTACACAATACAATTCCCCTGCTCGGTATGAGCTTCTAATGCGACAAGCGTGGATTCAGCGAGTCCCTTTTCGTAAAGATCAAAAGCTAGGGGCAAAAATTCCTGCGGAGTGGCCGGAACCTGAGGATTTGCGCAGCAAAAGCCGCAACCAGATATACAACCCAAACCCGCCTCAGAAGCAAATTGCTTAACTTCGGAATCAAGCTCCCCAAACAAGTCCAGAACTGCCTGGGATTTCTCAGCGAGATTCATCTCTTTCTTTAATTAGTGCACAAAAGTACACCTATGCAAGCGTTAAGATCCTTGCAGGTTGGTAATTTTTTTTATCTTGATTCTCAATTGTTTAGAACCCCAATTTCTCAAATCCCTTATTTACTCCGTTCATTTCGGTTCAGGGATCGTTTTCTTTGATAAAAATCAAGCATATGGTTAATAAGGACGATAAAAAAGAAGATGAAAGAATCCGTCAGGCTTTTAAAGAGCGAGATTGGAATGAAATAAAAAGTGCCGATTCCTGGGCTATTTTTAAGATCATGTCTGAGTTTGTGGATGGCTTCGAAAAACTAGCCAAGATCGGACCTTGTGTTTCAATTTTTGGATCAGCACGCACACCCAGAGACCATGAGCATTATAAAATAGCAGAAGAAATCGCCGCAAAACTAGTCCGCCATGGCTACGGGGTAATTACCGGCGGAGGACCGGGTATCATGGAAGCGGGTAACAAAGGAGCCCATTCCGAAGGCGGAAAATCCGTAGGCCTCAACATTGTCTTGCCGTTCGAGCAATTCAACAACATCTACATCGATCGGGATAAATTGATGACGTTCGATTTCTTCTTTGTTCGTAAAGTACTTTTTATCAGATACGCACAGGGGTTTGTGGTACTTCCGGGCGGATTCGGGACAATGGATGAGCTTTTTGAAGCACTCACCTTGATTCAAACAAATAAAATTGGCCGGTTCCCAATCGTTTTAGTAGGCAAATCTTACTGGGCAGGGTTAATTGACTGGATTAAACAAACCCTGATTGAAAAAAACAAATACGCTAAGGACGAAGACCTCGATCTCTTTTGGCTGGTAGATGATGCTACAGAAGCGGTAAAAGTAATTGACGATTTCTACAGCAAGTACCTGCTAAGCCCTAACTTCTGATGCAAAAAATCCATCTGGTCATTATCTATGCTTTGCTTGGCTGTTGCCTTATTTTGGCAGGATATTCCGTGTGGAAAAGTAACTCGCAGACGACCATTGAGGGTATATTCCGGGAAGAACAGGTTCTGCAATCAAGACCTAATCCGTCGCGAGATTCGGTAAGGCTTTTTGATGTCCCTTCTGAGTTAGATTTTGCAGGTGAAAAAGTCCCTTTGGGAACCGGGGATGTTTTGGAAAGGCTCGAGCGGGAAATCTATGTCAACGCCTATTGGGAATCGAATATGATCCTCCTGATGAAGCGTTCTGCCAAATACCTTCCGGATATCGAGCGAATACTGAAAGAGAATGGCATTCCCGACGATTTCAAATACCTGGCTATGGCCGAAAGCGGTTTGATGAATGTCGGATCGCCGGCAGGCGCAAGAGGATTCTGGCAAATACTGGAATCCACCGGTAAAGAATATGGGCTGGAAATTTCCAAACACGTAGACGAGCGGTATCATCTTGAAAAATCAACTTCAGCTGCTTCAAAGTATTTTAAAAAGGCACATGCAAAATTCGGGGATTGGACAGCGGTGGCAGCAAGCTACAACATGGGACAGACAGGATTTGCCAAGCGACAGGAAGAACAACTCCATCGCAACTATTACGAAATGTATTTGAATGATGAGACAAGCCGCTACCTATTCCGGATTTTGGCTTTCAAAGTCATTTTTGAAAATCCTGGATCATTTGGCTTTCACCTCCGGGAAAGTGACTTTTACCAAAACCCTCCCCTGAGAACTGTTGAGGTCAATCAGGATATCAAGGACTTGCCTCGATGGGCAAAACAGCAAGGAAGCAGCTACAAAAATCTCAAGCTTTACAATCCATGGCTTCGCGGTCAGGATCTGAATGTGAAGCGGGGCAAAGTATATGAAATAAAGCTTCCTGAGTAATTTTAAACTTTGCCGAATCATTTTTCCAAAACTTCCGGTCCAATTCGCAGGTTACTACTTTGGAATTTGGCTATCGCTTCCGCCTGAAAATGCGTAACTTCGCCGTTTAAAATTGCCAGTCCCCTTTATGAGTCAATCTACTCCTTCACAGGAAGAATACATCGAAATTTTTGGTGCCCGAGAGCATAATCTCAAAAACCTTGATCTGAAAATCCCCCGAAATAAACTCGTGGTGATTACCGGTCTGAGTGGAAGCGGGAAGAGTTCGCTCGCTTTCGACACGATCTATGCAGAGGGTCAACGACGCTACATGGAGAGTTTCTCCGCTTATGCCCGCTCATTTCTCGGTGGCATGGAAAGGCCGGACGTGGATAAGATCAACGGGCTTTCGCCGGTGATCGCGATCGAGCAAAAAACCACATCTAAAAATCCCCGATCTACTGTAGGCACTGTGACGGAGATTTACGATTTCATGCGTTTACTTTTTGCGAGGGCAGGGGAAGCATATTCCTATCTGACCGGCACCAAAATGATCCGACAAACCGAGGATCAGATTATTGAGCAGCTTTTCACCAAGTTTCTGGGTAAAAAACTATACATCCTGGCCCCAGTCGTGAAAGGCAGAAAAGGTCATTATCGGGAGCTTTTCGAGCAAATCCGGAAAATGGGATTTTCGAAAGTCCGGATCGATGGAGTCGTGATGGATATCGAACCCAAAATGCAGGTGGATCGATACAAAATACACGATATTGAAATCGTCATTGACCGAATCGTAGCAGATGAAGAAGATCGGTTTCGCATCACCCAGTCTTTGAAAGCAGGCCTTCAGCACGGCAAAGGAGTGATCATGATTCGGGATGAATCCGGAGAAATTCATCATTTCTCGAAATATCTGATGGATCCCGAGACTGGACTTTCCTATGAGGAGCCGGCACCCAATACTTTTTCATTCAACAGTCCTTACGGTGCATGTCCGACTTGCAATGGCCTGGGAGTAATTGAAGAAATCACCCGGGAAAGCATCATTCCCGATCCTAGCCTGAGCATCACACGAGGGGGAATCGCCCCATTGGGTGAATACAGAGATATCTGGATCTTCAAAAAGATCGAGGCAATTTTGAAGCATTACAAATGCAGCATGAGCACGCCGATAGGGGAACTTCCCGAAGAAGTGGTGGATGTGCTGCTCAATGGAGATAAGGTGGAAGTGGCTGTGGACTCGACTAAATATCCTGGAACAAAATGGCATACTACTTTCGAAGGAATCATTGTCTTTCTCCAAAAGTATCAGGAAGGAAGTTCAGATAAAATCCAGGATTGGGTGAGTGAATTCACCTCTATCCAAACTTGCCCGGATTGCCAGGGCTATCGATTAAAGAAAGAAGCCTTGCACATCAAAATTGATGGCAAACATATCGGTGAACTTGCCATGCTCGATATTCGGGCACTTGGTGCTTGGTTTGAGGGGCTGGAGGTTCGCCTCACAGCAAAGCAAAAAATAATCGCCCATGAAGTTTTGAAAGAAATCCGAAAGCGAATCGGATTCCTCTTGGACATTGGATTGGATTATCTTTCACTGAATCGTCCGCTCAGGACACTTTCCGGAGGGGAAGCGCAGCGAATCAGATTGGCAACTCAAATCGGGACGCAGCTGGTCGGAGTACTTTACATTTTGGATGAACCCAGCATCGGGCTTCATCAGCGGGATAACGTGAAATTAATCAAAGCCCTGCAAAGCCTCCGGGATTTGGGAAATTCTGTCCTTGTCGTGGAGCATGACAAGGACATGATGCTGGAAGCAGATTATGTAATCGACATGGGCCCGGGAGCGGGAAGACATGGAGGTCACATCGTCGCTGCAGGTATTCCGCAGGAAATCCTGGAAAGCGGAGGGATCACTTCCAAATATTTGAGCGGAAAGCTAGGACTTCCTGTTCCGCAGGAAAGAAGAAAAGGAAAAGGTGAAAAATTGGTTCTCAAAGGAGCCAATGGAAATAATCTGAAAAATATTGATCTGGAGCTTCCTTTGGGGACTTTGATCTGCATCACAGGCGTATCCGGCAGCGGTAAAAGTACGCTGATCCACGAAACACTTTTTCCGATTTTGAATCGCGAGTTTTACAATTCGAAGAAAGAAGCGATGACTCATCAGAGCATCACTGGCCTTAATAACCTGGACAAAGTGATCGAGGTGGATCAATCTCCAATCGGCAGAACTCCCCGATCCAATCCTGCAACTTATACAGGCGTCTTTTCAGACATTCGTACCCTTTTTACAGAATTACCGGAGTCTAAAATCCGCGGATACAAACCCGGCAGATTTTCATTCAATGTGAAAGGCGGGCGTTGCGAAGATTGCGAGGGAGCCGGAATGAAACTGATCGAGATGGACTTCCTCCCGGATGTTCATGTTCCCTGCGAAGCCTGTAAGGGCAAGCGCTACAATCGCGAAACCCTCGAGGTAAGATTCAAAGGGAAATCAATTTCTGATGTGCTTGACATGACAGTAGAGCAGGCTGTTGAGTTCTTTGATTTTCAGCCTAAAATACTTCGTAAAATCAAGACTCTGAATGAAGTTGGCTTGGGCTATATCACTCTTGGCCAACATGCAACCACACTTTCAGGAGGAGAAGCCCAGCGAGTAAAATTGGCCACTGAGTTGTCTAAAAAAGACACCGGAAAGACCTTTTACATTTTGGATGAGCCTACCACCGGATTGCATTTTCAGGATATCGAATTGTTGATGCTGGTTGTGAATGGATTGGTCGACAAAGGCAATACTGTTTTGATCATTGAGCACAACCTGGATGTGATCAAGATGGCTGATTTCATCGTAGACTTGGGACCAGAAGGAGGAAACAAGGGAGGAAGAATCGTGGCTCAAGGAACTCCTGAGCAAGTGGCAGAAAACCCTGAAAGCCATACGGCTAAATTCCTCAAGGCAGAATTAAACACCCAATCACTGGTAAAATCATAGCTTTAACCCTTTTATCAAATTAAAATCATCAGATCTATACTGATCTCTATCTTTGGCCGTCAATGAACAGGCTTAGGTTATATTGGATTTTACAAATTCTGGGATGGGGATCTTTCACCTTCGTCAATATCCTATTTGCCTCACTCTCAAGCGGAATATCTGCCGTGCAGCTTTGGGCTTTTGTGGTTTTAGCAATTTTTTACCTGCTTTCCACGCACTTTCTCCGCTACATAGTCAAGTCTTACGAGTGGTTTAAACAAAACATTCCACAGCTTCTTTTCCAGTCGTTATTGGCAATTTTAGCACTGAGCTTTGTCAACATCGTCGCCCAGATTTTGATCAATATTGGTTTCGGAACGCTCCGTCCCGCTGAGGACTTCAAGATCCTTGTTATTTTAGTAAACCTGTTCGTGGCCTTTCTTTTCTATGCCATCTGGTTTTTGCTTTATTTCCTTTTCCACTTTCTGGACAACTATAATACGTCCCTGAAATACGAGGCAAAAATCAATGAAATCCGCCTCAATCACCTAAAAAGCCAGCTAAACCCACACTTCATCTTTAATGCACTGAACAGTGTCAGAGCTTTGGTAGATGAGGATCCGGTGAAAGCAAAAACTGCCATCACGCTAATTTCCAACATGCTGAGATTCTCCTTGATGATGGACAAAAAGCAAACGATCGATTTCTCTGATGAATTAAACACGGTGAGGGATTATCTGGAACTGGAAACAATCCGATTTGAGGAGCGACTGAAGGTGGTCTATCAAATTGAAGATGAGTCTTACAGTTATAAAATTCCTCCAATGATGCTTCAGACCATTGTGGAAAATGCCATCAAACACGGTATTTCTAACCTGGTCAAAGGCGGAATCATAGAAATCAAATGTCGGGAAGGCCTTGATGAGGACCTTTACATTCAGGTGAAAAACAGCGGCCAACTCACCACTCCGCCTAATCTTAAAGCCCAAGACGAGAAAGGTCACGGACTGAGTAATACTGTTCAAAGACTTAAACTGGTATATGGAGATATGGCCAGCTTCCGTATCTTCAACTCCGGAACCGAATTCGTGATTGCTGAAATCAAAATCCCAAAACAAAGAGTTAATTTACCCTAACAAACTCAAGAAAAATGCGAGCCATAGTAATTGACGATGAAAGACTAGCTCGAAAGGAGCTAATCACCCTTCTTAATCAACTCGAAACTGTAGAAGTGGTGGGCGAAGCCGTAAATGTGGACGATGCCAAGGAGAAAATAGATCTTCTCAATCCTGATGTTATTTTCCTCGACATCCAAATGCCGGAAAAAACAGGTTTTGAGCTCCTCGAAGAACTCGATAACGTGCCTCACGTGATCTTCACAACAGCTTACGACGAATATGCCTTGAAAGCCTTTCAGGTGAATGCGTTGGATTATCTCCTGAAGCCCATTGAGCCAAAGCGATTGGAAGAAGCCATCAACAAACTGTTGATCAAGATGGAGGGAGGTCCAAAAAGCGAACAATATTCATCCTCTCAGAACCAAAAGAAACTAACTCTTGAAGATCAGGTTTTCGTAAAGGACGGAGACAGATGCTGGTTTGTAAGACTTTCAAATGTTCGTCTATTCGAATCGGATGGAAATTACATCAAGGTGTATTTTGACAACTTCAAGCCAATGATTCACAAATCCCTGAATGCTTTGGACGAACGTTTGGATGAAAAATCATTTTTCCGTGCGAGCCGCAAACATATCATCAACCTGAGTTGGGTGGAAGCAATAGAGCCTTGGTTCAATGGTGGATTAGTTGTAACACTAAAAGGTGGAGACAGAATTGAGGTAAGTCGCAGACAAGCAGCACGATTTAAGGAAATGATGAGCCTTTAAGGCTTTCATATCCAAAAAAAAGCATTTGATTTTCGAAATTAAATTTTGTAATTAGAGGTGTGTTGGCTGGAAAGCCAGCTAAAAATTAGTTCTCCCACACTAAAACGCATATCTGCCACCTATTTATGAAAGAAGAGCGGATTTTAATCGTCGAAGACGATATCAGCATTGCAGAAAATATTCAAGAGATTCTTGAGCTTCTTGGCTACTTTAACATTGACATTGCAAACTCTGCAAATCAGTGTATCAAAGTAATTAAAAAGTACCGCCCGGATTTGGTATTTATGGATATCAAACTCAAGGGAGATAAAGATGGAATCGAACTGGGTGAGATCGTAAAACAAATGGTGGATGCACCATTGGTATTCGTGACCTCTTACAGTGATCCAACTATCATCGAGCGTGCAAAGCGGATTTCACCGGCAGGATTTATAGTAAAGCCGTTCAATACCAATGATATTCATGCAATAGTTGAAATTGTTCTTTACAACAAAAGAACAAAGCCTGCCGCTGAAACAACAATTGTTAAAAGTTCAAGTGACAGCCCCTATTTGGTCACTGACTCAGTATTCATCAAAGCAGATAATGCCTTCGAGCGAGTTCAGTATGAGGATATTTACTATGTAGAGGCCAACGGAAACATGGTTAATATCTTCACCAAGAATCGGGATTATAGTATTCGGAAATCCATGAAAGAGATCGAAGATATTCTTCCTTCTCAGTTTTTCCTTCGTGTGCAAAAATCATTCATCGTTCATCTTGGGCAAATCGAAAGCTTCACTACCAAAGAAATTACACTCAAACAAGGATCAATAGTGCAAGTCGGAAGACAGTATTACAATAGTTTCCTTGCCAAGTTGAATACAATCACAGAAAGCTGAGAAAACAAAAAGGTGGGCAAAAAACCCACCTCTTTAGCTTTACCAAACAATCAACCAAATTAACCCTTACGAGATATACTCCTAAGATCTTTAAGTTCTCAAAGCTGCCCTTCGGATAGATTTTGAGAACTATTTTTTTGCAATTCAGAGACTTTATTGATTTCTCTGTTTATGATAATTCAATTCCGATTTTTTTAAGTTGGTTTAGTTTATTCAAATCGGGCAGATTTTTGACAAGTCTGTTTCTACTTTTCTTCCCTACTTTACTCTGCAATGAATGAAGCACTCATTGCAGAGTAAAGTAGGTCTAAATCGTATATGGTCTATTAGCCAAAAAGCTGCCCAATTTCTAATAAGTTGTATTTCAAATCTTTAAATTATTTCAGTAAAAAATTCATGTTCACAAACGTACATCAACCCCCCAGTTCTGGACAAAAATTTAAAAATCAGAAGGTTACACTCGACAGCTTTAATTATTCTCAAAAAATGAAAAATTACCCTTTGCAGGGTATAAAACAGAAAAGCCCCGTTTGGGGCTTTTCTGTTTTATAGTTTCTTAAGGAATTACAAAAGCTCATTGGCAAGGTTAGCCAATTCGGATCGTTCGCCTTTCTCCAACTTGACATGTGCATACAGCGGATGGTCCTTAGCCCGATCTATCAAATAGGAAAGTCCATTACTCTGACTATCCAGGTAAGGCGTGTCAATCTGGAAGACGTCTCCGGTAAATATAATCTTGGTGTTTTCTCCCGCCCTGGAAATAATTGTCTTAATCTCGTGTGGCGTCAGGTTTTGGGCTTCATCCACAATGAAGAAAATATTGGACAAGGAACGACCTCTGATGTAAGCCAAAGGCTGAATCACCAGTTTTTCCTGGTTTACCAGTTCTGTGATTTTTTGAAACTCCTTATCTGTCTCCTTGTACTGATTCTGAATGAATTTCAGATTGTCCCAAAGCGGCTCCATGTAGGGATTCAGCTTGGACTTGATATCTCCCGGCAAGTATCCGATGTCCTTGTTACTCAAAGGAACAATTGGTCGCGCAAGGAATATTTGCTTGTATTCTCTGCGCTGCTCCAAAGCTCCGGCAAGCGCCAAAAGTGTTTTTCCGGTTCCGGCCACACCCTGAACAGACACCAATTTAATCTTGGGATTAGTGATGGCATGAAGCGCAAAAGTCTGCTCTGCATTCTTTGGCTTGATGTTATAAGCCAATTGCTTGTCCACTCTTTCCAAAATATTCTCCTCAGAATTGTAGAAAGTCAAAACTGAGTTCTTGTTGTTTTTCAGAATGTAGTAACCATTTGATTTTCTCTTCTTGGCTCCAAGCACAGATTTGGCATCTATATATCCGGCTTCGTATATCTTGGTAATCACCTCAGTATCGATATCCTCCAAAACATACTTTCCGGTGTTTTCGAGTTCTGAGATATTTTTGATTTTACCCGTTTCATAATCCTCTGCGTAGATTTCAAGCGATTTTGCTTTCAACCGAAGGTTAATGTCTTTGCTTACCAGAATCACCTTTCGGTTTTTCTCATGCTGCTTCAGATAGAGTGCTGCATTCAGGATTTTATGATCATTTTTCACCTCGCCAAAAATATCATTGGCATTGAGCTGATTATCAGGATTCATTAGCACGCAGAAATTCCCTTTGGTTTTTCCGTTGAGCGGAGTCCAATTATGAATCATGTGATCCTGCGACAACTTATCCAGCAATCGGATAAACTCCCTGGCCTCAAAATTCTTAGTGTCATTGCCTTTTTTGAACTGATCCAGTTCCTCCAGCACCGTGATCGGTATGACCACATCGTGCTCGGCAAAAGTCATTATGGAGTTGTGTGCATAGAGGATTACTGAAGTATCCAGCACAAAGATTTTCCGATCATTATTGGCTTTTGCTCTAGGCATGCGTCGCGTTGGTTTAAAAATACTGTGTGATTTAATTTAGAAAAATATCAGGTCTGTTACTCAAGTATTGAAAAGAATTTATGGTTAAATAAAATCAAGATTACCTTATTCAATTGAGAATCAAATGAATAAAAAAAGGGCAGAAATGAATTTCCTGCCCCTTCTTAAATTTAGTTGGACCTCTAGTCCAGCAATGCAGCGATATCGGATTGATCGAGACTTTTCATGAAGCTTTCTTCGGTGCCAATGAGCTCACCCGCAAGTGCTAATTTCCGATCCTGCAAAGCCATAATCTTCTCTTCTACAGAATTTCGGCTAATGAATTTATAGATAATAACCTTGTTTTCCTGTCCGATTCGGTGAGCCCGATCAATAGCCTGAGCCTCCACAGCAGGATTCCACCAAGGATCAAGCAGAAACACATATTCCGCTTTGGTCAGGTTCAATCCAACTCCTCCGGCTTTCAGAGAAATCAAAAACACTTTCACGTCTTCCTGCTCCTGGAATTTTTCCACTTGATCTTGTCGATCGCGAGTAGCCCCGTCCAGGTAAGCAAATGGAATATTTTCCTTTACCAGGTATGCTTTTACGATTGCCAAATGTCTTACAAACTGACTAAAAACAAGGATTTTATGACCTTCTGAAATAGTCGATTGAAGCATATATGTCACATCTTCCAACTTTCCGGATTCTCCATCATAGTCGTCTCTGACCAGTTTCGGATGGTTTGCAATTTGCCGAAGTTGAGTGAGTCCCCGAAGCAAGGTAAACTGCTGAGTTCCTCTTCCTGTCAGTTGGAGTTCGCCGATTATTTTTTCCCGGTAGTAGCTTTTTACCTCCTCATAAATCTTCTCCTGGGCAGGACTCATCGCGGAGTATTTCACGTTGATGATCTTTTCCGGCAAATCGGTAGCCACTTGTGATTTCATCCTGCGAAGGATGAAAGGCTTGATCATCGCATGGAGCTTATGCGCTTTAGCCATATCGTGTTGCTTTTCGATCGGCTGGAGAAACTGCTTTTTGAAAGAATTCTGATTCCCGAGCAATCCCGGATTGACAAAGTTCATTTGGGACCAAAGGTCCATCGTACCGTTTTCGACAGGCGTACCGGTCAAAATGAGCTTTTGCTTGCTCTTCAACTGATTAACTGCTGCTGCAATATTACTTCCGGGATTTTTGATCGCCTGAGATTCGTCAAGAATGACATAATTGAAGAAAAACTCCTTCAGCACATCAATATCCAATCGGGTAATTCCATAAGAAGTAAGCACCAAATCATACTCTCCAAATCTCCAGGGATCTTTGATCCTCTGAGTTCCGGAATAAACCAAAATCTTGAGATCAGGAGTGAATTTCCTTGCTTCCAATTCCCAGTTGTAAATCAGCGAAGTCGGCATCACCAATAAAGATGTGAATCCCGGATTGAATTCCTTCTCATAGGCGAGCATTGCCAGAGTTTGGACTGTTTTACCCAAGCCCATGTCATCGGCAAGACAGCCTCCAAACTTGAACTCATTCAAAAATCTGAGCCAGTTGTACCCGGCATGCTGATAAGGTCTCAGAGTTCCGTGAAAAAGTGACGGCACTTCATACTCATCGATTGCCTCAAAGTCGCGAAGTCGTTCCAGCTTTCGGCTCAACGTCAGCTTCACCAATTCACCTTGCTCCATCTCTTTGGCCAAAGCAAGATGGTGCTTTCGAAGTACCATTGTATCCAATGCTCCTTTGTCCTCCATGAAGGAAAACAACTCCGAATAATTCACAAACCAGGAGGCTGGAATTACCGCTATTTCTCCATTCGGGAGTTCAAACTCAGACTTGCCATGGATGATGAGTTTTCTCAGCTTCGCAAAAGGAACCAGGTAAATCCCAAACTTGATCAATGCTTTTACATCGAACCAGTCAATATTTTCATTGACTTCGATCGTGATTTTGGCTCGTCCGATGTTGTAGATTTTGCCTTTTGCTACACCTCTCTGGGTAACTTTAATTTTGTCTTCTTCGAGGTCTTCTTCGTGATTCCCGATCCATTCGAAAGCCTCGGATTTTGGAAGAGCTTGTTTGCCGACCCGAACCGGCATTCCCAGATCATTTAAAATCTTGCCGAATGATTTCTCTTTTTGGGTGCTGCGAATTGTCTTGTAGAACGTGTATTTTCCGTCTATTTCCTCCATCCGGACAGAATTACCCTTGGTTTCAGACTCGGAAGTCTGGATCGGAAAATCAAACTCTCCGTATTTGAATCTCAACTCAAATACAATTTTATCTTCCTCCACAGGTTCATCCTCATTTCCGAAAAGGTCAGGATTATTTCTCGGCAGATCACTGATCACCAGCAATACCTCAGGACTCCCACGATCAACTTTAATCTCAAATCCTTCTGCTACTACATCAAAATGAGTAATGAGCTGAGTGATGAATTTTGAATAATAAGTTTCCTCAAATCGCTTTTCGATTACGATGAATTTCTTGTTCAGAAATGGCTGAAGCTTCTTTCCGTCAATCCCTTTTTCGAAACTATAGAGCTGTTGATTCACAACCAGCCAAGCTGGTTCTTTACAAATCAGATATCCGCCTTTGTATTGCCAGTCAAGTTTTTCGCCTTTGAATTTGATCGACGGCCAGTAATGTGTGTTTTCTGGGTTTTTGAAAAAGTGAAAAAGAACTGTTGCGCGCTCGGCATTCACGATGATTTCTTTCCAGACTGGATTTCCATCGGTTCCCATTTCAAAGAGGCGCTTACCGATCAATCCTGGTAAAATCCCTGCCTTCAGGGTTTCCAGTTTATCCTCCAACAAAACCTGGACTTTTTTATCCTCAGTCTTTGGATCAAATATTTTGTGGAGATATTCCTTTGGGCGGATGTTTCCTTTTTTCATGTAAGGCTTCACCATCACTTCAGGCTGCATTTCCTCGATCATCTTGATAAGTTCATAGTCTTTCTGATCCAGACCGGAATCAAACTCTCTTGCATTAGCAGAACTTATGTTTTGGAAGGCTAAAGAAAGCCTCCCTTTTTCGTCAAGTTGCACTACGAAAGACTCAAAAAGTAAACCTAAATACTCATGACCTAAGATGGTATATACTATCTGAAAGGGCTTGTCAGAATCTACAATCATACTATTTATTACCTAAATTATATATAGGTTGATTCTGACCGGGCAATCAAAGCAACCAAAATGTGAATCATATCCAGTTTGAAAAGGATATGCAAGGTGAAAAATACGGAAAAAGACCGTTGGTTTTTAAAAAATCGTGGTTTATTTCGATAAACAAGTAATCGGTCACAGTTTTCAGTATTCTTTAACTGAAAACTGTGATAGTATTCATAATCTTATTCTTTGATTTCCGGCTCTTGAGTAGAAGAGTGTTCTTCTTTCTTGGGCTCTGGAAAAAACCTGTTTTGGAATATTAATATAATGGCAACCCCTATGAAAATGGAGGCATCCGCGACATTGAAAATCGGCCAAAGCGCGGTGTAGCTTCCGCCCCAAAGTGGAATCCAATCAGGTATATATCCTTCCCACAAATCGAAATAAAACATATCTACAACCTGACCATGAAACCAGGGCGTTGGCGCATTGTACGGGGCATTATTCAACCAAACGCCATAGAAAACCGAATCGACCAGATTCCCGATCGCTCCTCCCAAAATCATGGAAATACATAGGATGTAAACAGGATTCTGCTTATTGGCGATGATGTAATAAAGATAGTAGCCGATCCCCACCATGGCCACCAAACGGAAAGTGGTCAAAATCAATTTGCCATATTCAGAGCCCAGTTCCATCCCAAATGCCATCCCGGGATTAGTAGTATAGTGCAGTTTGAACCAGTCTCCGAAAATCAGAATCTGACCGGGTGTACCAAAGTCCATCTCGAAATGGACTAGCATTTTTACAGCCTGATCAATCAGGATTACCAGCAGCGCAATGCCAAAGTATTTCAGGTATTTATTCATTATCTAAGTTTTACGCTCAGGCTTTTTTTACTAATACGGCAATTTCAAAATCATCCATGTCAAGCTTTACAGCGCCTTCCGGATTTGCAGAGAGCTCCAAACTCAATGCCTGAGTTTCCGATTGAATATACTCCCCAAATCCTGCCAAAGAAGCGTTTACCAATTCATTATCATTTGCAATTGTCACATGAATCTTGTCCTGCACTTCAAGCCCCATATCTTTTCGAAGATTCTGGATTCGGTTTACCAAATCCCGGGCCATACCTTCCTGCTTGAGTTCGTCGGTAAGAGTCACATCCAAAGCCACAGTCACTCCCTGATCGGAAGCCACAGACCAGCCTGGAATATCCTGAGAAGTAATCAATACTTCTTCCAAAAGAAGCTCGAGTGATTCACCCTCCACATCTACTGAAATCTTGCCTTCCCGCTCGATCTGAGCAATTTCGGTCTGACCCCAATTGTTGATAGCCGCTACTACAAAGCGCATCTTTTGTCCCAGTTTCTTCCCTAACAAAGGAAGATTTGGTTTCACGCTTTTCACCAGAATCCCCGAAGCATCATCGATGTACTCGATTGCCTTGATATTTACTTCAGACTTGATCAACTCTTCCACGTGAGCGACCTGAGTTTGTGATTTTGCATTCAGTACGGGAATCAAGATTCGCTGCAACGGCTGGCGAACCTTCATTTTCTCTTTCTTTCGAAGTGAGTGAACAAGCGAAGAAATCGTCTGTGCCATGTCCATACTGGCTTCCAGATCAGCATTGATCAAAGAAGACTCCGCAGAAACCCAATCGGTCAGGTGAATAGAAGCTTTGGCATCAGTTCCCGACTCAGTCAGATTCTGATACAACCAATCTGCATAGAATGGCGCAAAAGAAGACATTAACTGCGAAAGTGAAAGCAAGCACTCATATAAAGTCTCGTAGGCTGCCTGCTTGTCAGCATTCATTTCGCCTCTCCAGAATCTCTTTCTTGCCAGACGTACATACCAGTTTGACACATGATCCACGGTGAAATTCATGATGGCACGGGTCGCTTTCGTCGCATCGTAATTATCCATCGATTCCTCCACTTCAGTGATCAATGACTGAAGCTTTGAGATGATCCACTGATCGAGTTCAGCGCGCTCGTTTACGGGAATTGCTTTCGATTTATCGTAGACAAAAGCATCCAGATTAGCGTAAAGCGCAAAGAAATTATAGGTATTCTGAAGGGTACCAAAGAAGCGTCTTTGTACTTCGGCCACACCATCCAGATTAAATTTCAGGTTATCCCAAGGGTTGGCATTGCTGAGCATATACCATCTCAAGGCATCCGGTCCGTATTCCTTCAACGTCTTGAACGGATCAACTGCATTGCCCAATCTCTTGGACATTTTGTTTCCGCTTTTGTCCAGAACAAGTCCGTTGGCTATGACATTTTTGAACGCCACGCTGTCGAAAAGCATCACAGCGATCGCGTGCAAAGTAAAAAACCAGCCGCGAGTCTGATCCACACCTTCAGCGATGTAATCAGCCGGATAATTTGCTTTGAAAATTTCCTCATTTTCAAACGGATAATGCCACTGAGCATACGGCATCGCACCTGAGTCAAACCAAACGTCTATCAGATCCGCCTCACGGAACATCTTTTCCCCTTTGTCAGAAACCAGGATCACATCATCCACAAAAGGGCGATGAAGATCCAGCTCTTTTCCTTCGTAAGGAGATTTTGCCATAAAGCCTTTGGCCACTGACTTCTCAATTTCCGCGTTCAATTCGGCGATTGAGCCGATGCATTTCTCTTCCGTTCCGTCGGTTGTTCTCCAGATCGGAAGCGGAGTGCCCCAAAATCGGGAGCGGCTCAGGTTCCAGTCCACCAGATTTTCCAGCCAGTTTCCAAAGCGACCAGTTCCGGTTGCTTCCGGTTTCCAGTTGATGGTTTTATTCAGTTCGACCATACGATCCTTGTAAGCGGTGGTTTTGATAAACCAGCTTTCCATCGGATAGTAAAGGATCGGCATGTCAGTTCTCCAGCAATGCGGATAGCTGTGTTCGTATTTTTCGACCTTAAAGGTCTTGTTTTCATTTTTCAGAATGATGGAGATGATCACGTCCGTGTTTTTGTAATCAGCCGCATTCTCATCATCCTTCGGGTAATTCTTCACAAAGAAATCATTCACACCAAAAGTCTTGTGTGCCGTGATTCCATGCTCCTTCATCTTAGCCAAAAGGTATTCCCCGACAAGTGGAATGAATTTTCCCTGCTTGTCAACGATTGGGATTTCATTTCCTTGTTCGTCTTTCACAAACACACCCGGCACATTATTCTGTACCAGGGTTCGAAAGTCATCCGCACCAAAAGCTTTCGCTAAATGGACGATTCCTGTACCATCTTCGGTCGTCACATAATCACCCGAAACAACTGTGAAAGCAGGTTTTGGCAGTTCTAACCCGGCGATTGGGAATAGTTGCTCATACTCCCAACCCAGCATGGATTTGCCTTTGAACTCTTCGATCACCTCGAAAGGAATCAGCTTATCACCAGCCTTATAGTCTGCCAGTTTCAGCTCGGCAGCCTTTGGATTCAGGTAAGCATTCATTCTGGCTTTCGCCAAAATCACCGTAGCTGGCTCAAAAGTATAAGGGTTGAAAGTCTTCACTTTCACATAATCAAGATTCTCACCGATAGCCAACGCGGAGTTAGAAGGCAAAGTCCACGGCGTAGTGGTCCAGGCCAGGATGAAAGTATTTTCTTCACCTTTCAGCTTAAACTGCGCTATGATGGAGGTGTCTTTTATGTCTTTGTAAGTGCCCGGCTGATTGAGTTCGTGCGAACTCAAACCTGTTCCTGCAGCAGGAGAAAATGGCTGAATGGTGTAGCCTTTGTACAGCAAACCTTTGTCATAAAGTTTGCGAAGCAGCGACCATAAACTCTCGATATAATTTGAATCAAACGTTATATAAGGATCATCCAGATCCACCCAATAACCGATTTTCTCGGTCAGGTCGTCCCATTCATTTTTGTATCGCATCACCGTCTCGCGGCACTTGCGGTTGTATTCCTCAACTGAGATTTTCTTGCCGATGTCTTCTTTGGTGATGCCCAGCTCTTTTTCCACCTGAAGCTCCACCGGAAGTCCGTGCGTATCCCAGCCACCTTTGCGTTTTACCTGGAAGCCTTTGAGGGTTTTGTATCGACAGAAAATATCCTTCAGCGCACGCGCCATCACGTGGTGAATCCCCGGCGTTCCATTTGCCGAAGGCGGACCTTCAAAAAACGTGAAGGTTTTCGCACCCTCTCTGTTGGCGATGGACTGATCGAAAATCTTATTTTCTTTCCAATACTGAAGGACTGATTCCCCTATTCCGGGATAATCGACCTGTTTAAATTCCTGATACGTTTTCACAATTTACTTTCTTGTGTGCAAGTTGGTGATGGTTTTTGGGCGTGCCCCTGCCGAAAAGGCCGGGGTCGGGCTATCCGCTTGTATCACTTCGCTCACGCTCCGTGGATACCGCTTCTATCCCTCACGCGGGGCATCCCGCTCAAAACAAGGCACAAAGATAGAAGAAATAGGCCTTTATGGGAGGGTTGGTTTGAAAAAATGGAGTTCATCAGACAGGCAATCCCAATCCAAAAGCACTATTACCTTGTTTTTAGAAGTCCAGCTCAAGACTATAGCTTACGCTTCGCCCACCCCCGGAAGGAATTAATACACCCAAATCCCGCAATTCCTGCAAGTCTCGCGTCGCCGTTGGCTTTGAAGCCTTCGTTATTGCCATGTATTTTTTGGCACTCATTCCACCCTCAAACCCATCAGGGCCTTCTTCCAACATTCTGCTAATGGCCTTGATTTGGCGGTCATTTAATCTGGATCGATACTCGTCAAAAAACTTTGTTTTTTTCAGAGTGAATTGAATCAAGCGCTCGGCAGCTTGCTGTGCTTGGGTTACCGTCTCGGCAAAATAATCCAGCCAATTCGTGATTTCATTCGAGCGCTGAGCCTTTTTCAAAGCCTCATAATACGCTCTTTTGTTTTTTTCTATCGTATTAGAAAGACTGATCAGCGTAGGTTCTCCGAGACCCTGATGCAATGCTTTTTCAGCCAAAGCGCGCCCGATTCGTCCATTTCCATCTTCAAATGGATGAATCGATTCAAAGTACAAATGTGCAATTCCAGCTCGTGTCATCGGATTATTGATCGCATCTTCCTGGCCTGGTGCTGTTCTGTTAAACCAATCGATAAATCGATTCATTTCTCCCGGAACCAGATCAGAAGGAGGTGCTTCGAAGTGAACGATCTCTTTGCCCATCGGTCCGGACACTACCTGCATCGGTGAAGAGTCTGTTCGCCATTTCCCGGCCTGCACATACCGATTTCCCTCCATGAGCATCTCATGCCAGGCAAACAGATCAACTTTCTTTAGTGGTTCAGCATAGGAAGAACGAACCTCAATCATGAGCCGTGCAATTCCTTTGGCCCGATGATCTTTTACCAGCAAAGGTTGATTTTCATGGATTCCCAGGTTTTTGCGGATAGATGACAGTACATCCTGGCGACTAATAAATTCTCCCTCGATCTCGGAAGTCTTGATAGCTTCCTCCACCATCACTTCCAGTATCAACTCTGTTTGATTATGCTTCGGAAAACCTTTCAGAAAACCGAAAATCTGACCTGATTTCAAAAGAAATCCAGCGTGTAAATTCTCAGAAATACTCTGATGATAACTGAAGTCAGGCCAGTCCGGAAGCTCCCAATTGTAAACCATGAGCCGAATATACAAATTAATCGGCTCATAAATTGATATTTTTTGAGCCGATTATACTGATTATTTGGCTCATAAATTAGGTTTCTATGAGCCGAATGAGAAAATTAATCGGCTCAAGACGATTTCTATAAGAAATTCCGCGGCAAAAACATTTTCACCGAGTTTTGCGAAACAACCTCCTTTCTTTCAATTTTATTATATTCAATCTACTGATAGCCTACTAATAAAGATTTCACAGAATCAAAAAGAAGCCGATATCCTCAGTTTGAAAAAGTTGGTTGAGGACTCTTTTCAGGATATCCTGACGGACTTTAAATCAGAGAAAATTGCTGACTATTACACGGAGGATTTCATCCTGATCGAGAATGGCGAAATCTGGAATAATGACTCCGTACGAAACTATCTGGAAAAGGCCAGGTTGCGAACTCCAAAACCAACAAGAGAAAATAAATTTGATTTTTTCAACATCGAAATAATGGACGATATCGCCTGGGTGAGCTACTATATTACTGCCAGTTTCACCACAGAAAACTCCCCTCCAAGAATTGTAAACTGGATGGAAACCATCATCGTGGTAAGAACAGAAGAAGGCTGGAGAATCAAGCTTTTGCATAATTCATCCGGGAAAAAATAATATGGTAATAAGCAATTGGGCCAGTTGTGGATAAACCGAGGCTGAAGTAATAGACCATAGCCAATAGTCCATAGTAGGTCTGCCAGGACTCCAAAAACCTGTTTTAATTGGTTACGGGTAAGAAAGCTGAAAACATAAAAAACAGCCCCGAAGCAATTAATTGCCTTGAGGCTATCGTCCGGTAAGGTTCAGTTAAAACTTAACCTTCTTTTCCAGCTTTTGGCCTTCTCTCTCAATGCTCAAAGTCGCAGAGTCTCCTTTTTGGAAAGCACTCAGCGCCCGCATGTAGCTCATCATATCGACGATCGTTGAATCGCCCATTTTCAGAATGACATCACCTTTCAATAATCCGGCTGCCTGTGCTGGTTTATCTTCCGAAACTCCATCGATTCGCATACCTGCTCCATCAAAAAGATAATCCGGAACTACACCCAGGGAAACCGTAAATCTTGGAGAATCTCCATTGGAATCTTTGGTTTTGGTGAAAGCCAGTTTTGGCTCAGCGTCCAACTGATCAACCAATCGGTCGATGTATTTTACCACCTTCAGCAATCCATCGTAATTAATCTTTTCCGAATCATCTCCGGGCTTGTGATAATCTTCATGCTGACCGGTGAAAAAGTGGAGAACCGGCAAATCCTGTAAGTAGAATGAGGTGTGATCGGAGGGTCCGACACCTGATTCGGATGTTACTAATTTCAGACTATCGGCATTTGCAATATCTAAAGCGGGAACAAAACTCGGGCTGGTTCCGACTCCGTTGATAGCCAGTGTATTTTCTCCATTCAGCCTGCCCACCATGTCCATGTTGATCATGTAGTTGACTGTTTTTAGATCGATGGTTGGATTTTTGACAAAATAATTGGAACCCCATAAGCCATTTTCCTCCCCGGAAAAAGCGATGAAAAGGAAGTTGCTGGAGTGTTCTTCATGTTTTAAAATATCTGCCAAAGCCACCAAAGCAGCTGTTCCGGAGGCATTATCATCCGCCCCGTTGTGAATAGCTGAATCTCCGCGGTGAAGCGAACCCTGACCGCCCATTCCCAGGTGATCGAAGTGCGCCCCAATGACAATGGTATGATCAGACAGATTGTCTATGTAGCCTATCACGTTTCTTCCTGTCACTCCTTCACCGTCAGTTCCAATCACAGCTTCCTCATGCGGATTGGTTGGATTTGATACGGTGAAAGGCTGAAAAAATCCCTCGGTTCCTTTTGGTTGCAAACCTATTTCCTCAAACTGTGCGGCAAGATAATCCGCAGCTTTTTGCTCCCCTTCCGTATCAATCGCTCTTCCTCCGAGGTCATCTGCAGCGAGGAAAATAACGTCATCTTTCAACCCAGTCAATATATCCGCATCTGTTGGCGCCTGATTACAGCTCCAGTTCATCAGCCCTCCGGCAAGGATTAATAAATAATATTTTGCTCTGTTTTTCATGGGTTTCTCAAAATTTAGGTCAAAGATAATAATTGGTATCTTCGGCATTCAATTCTGAAAATCAAATCTGAAAATGAGGCAATTCCTCGTTGCAGCACTTTTAATTACCTTCTTTTTTATTTCAAAAGCTGAAGCTCAAACCAAACATGAAGCCCATTCAGCCAGCGATTCTTTATTTCTTTCACCACAGGAAATGAAATACCTGAAAACATCAAACAGCTGACTTTTGGCGGAAATAATACAGAAGCCTGTTGGTCGTTCAATGACAGTATGCTGGTTTTTCAATCAGATTACAATGCTTGGGGAGCCGAATGCGATCAGGTTTACTACGTCAATTGGAGAAAAGATGATTTGAAAAATCTCCGAGAAACTCTTTCGATGTCAGGAAATGTTCGGTATCAATTGATGCAGTTTCGATTTTTAACAAATTACAGATGCTTTTTAACTGCATATCCAGGTGAAATTCATCCGGAAGCTGATATTCAAACCGCTCAAAACTCTTCTTCTGAACTAGTTTAGAGATCATTTTATCCAGGCTCTGATCATTTTCAGGATGATCTAAAGTGAAGCATAGAGCCTGATGTCCAAGTTTTTCAATTTAGCTCGCGAAAATTCTCATAGCCAGAAAAAAAGCCACAACCTTCTGAATATGGTGCGCTACAAAATCAGTTTCTTGTCTCATTTTCACAAGAAGAAAAGTAACAGAATCATCAGGTTTAGTAAACCAGGAATGCTGCAAATTGAGCTGATCACCAAAGATCAATCGGAGCGTTTTAGGCATAAAAAAAGAGGCTTTGTTTAATAAAGCCCCTTAGTCTATCCTTTGATTATGAAATTAATATTTGAAGCATGGCATAGAGGATTTTCTCCCTGCCCCTTTAGCATTTCCTGCAAGAAAACTATAGCGAAGACTGACTTCGTGAGCTCCACCTGTATTGGCATTGCCCAGGGATGACATCGTAAAATCATGGCTGTAACCAAAATCAAGACCGGATCCCAGAGAAATACCCACCAGCGCAATGATTGATTCGTGATTGGGTTGCTCCAGAGCAGTCACCGGAATACCACGATACCAAACACCCAATACAATCGGCTGAAGATTAATCTGAGCTCCCAAATCAAGCTGAGTATATGGCTCTTGATTTTTGTAATTGAAAGCCAAAGTCAATTCTCTTTTTCCACTTACTTGGTTCATATAATTAGTAGAAGAACCACCTGAAAGATCAAACTTCACCCCGCCGTGAGCGGATAATTTCATTGGCAACTCGCTGGTTTGGCCTTCTACAAAAGAGATATTTGGCTGTGTGATGTGATGTGCTGATATTCCAAACCACATGTCTTCATTATTGAACAACATCCCGAAGCTGTAGTCTACGAATTGATAGCTATAATCTTCCCCAAGATTTTCTCCGGAAAAATCTCCAATAGCGCCTGTTTGATCATCGATTTGAGATCCAAAAATCATATCTCCAAAGTAGGCATCACGATCCACATAACTGACTTGACCACCTACTCTCAGGAAGGAACGAAATCCTAATCTGGCACGATAGGAATAAGTTGCTCCGACTTCAGTAACTGCCAGATTTGCCATGCTTTGTTCAGATCTGTTGAAAATCAAGCCTATACCACTATTTACATTAAACAAATAATGATCAACATAAGCGGAATAGGATCTGAAAGACTGATCAAGACCTGGCCACTGATTTCTGTAGTTGACACCGATACTAGTCATTTCATTTGCTCCCGTCAATGCTGGATTTAGATATAGGGGTGAAGCATAAAACTGCGAATATTGTACATCTTGAGCTTTCAAATTAAGAAATCCCATAAAGATTGTGAGCAATAAAAATAACCGTCTCATTATTCAATTATAGATTTTGAACCATCCTTCAGCCTGTCATTCATTTTTTCAGAACTGATAGTGGGGAAAACACAGGTGGAATAAATACCCGCTTTCAGAACTAGCTGGCGGTCAAATTCATCCTTTACCATTGAGCAGGTTGAGATGATACGAAGAGATTGAAACTGGAAAGTATCCCGCACGGCAGCACTAATTGAGGACAAATTGATCAGGGCCATTGCTGACTTCTGATTCTTTAATTGGCCATATCTTAATTCTGTGGGTTTCATTGACTTTCCTTTTTTTACTTCTATTTCAACTCTTAATTTTTGCTACTTATATGTTTTTTTATGCTTTTAGTGATTTAAAACATTATTTTATGTAAATCGAATACAACAAACTGATATTCTAATCATTACTATATATTATTATAATTAAGTACATTTATTTTGATTGTCAAGTAATAAAAATCATATTTCACTTGAATCATACGGCTTTAAAAAATCTTATTTTTCTTTATTTATTACAATTTCCAAAAAAAGTATTAAGCCCTGCTTTTTTCTGCCCACAAACAGTTCCAAGAGCAAGTTGACAGGCTGAAAATAATTTTAAAAAAAGTCAATTTTTTTTTTAAACCTTGTCTGCTAAATTGAATATAAAGATATTAAAACTAATTTTCAGAATACTAACAAACTAGGAGCCATTTGAAGAGGCAATCCAATTTAAGGGATTTACTAAAGAAAAGGCAAGATCTGAAGCCTTATAAACCCAATAAGGCAATTCTGAACTTAAATGGGGACTATAAATAATGCAATTAGCTGATTATTTCAGTAAACGAGACTTATAAAAAATATTTTCAGTTATTTACAAAGACAAAAATGAGTAAAGTGTTTTATATATATATTTAAAAGTATTTTAAATAATAATACATTTGTTATACTGAGATAACAAACTTGAAAAGACATTCAATTACGTCTTAATATTTTTGATTTTAAATGTCGTAAAGAGGTCTCTATTAATTCCAAATCAGGCATGCACCCGATCTAAATTGATGAGCTTCTGCATTTTGATTTCACTTAAAAACGAAAGCTGGATTTCATTTGATCCAGCTCTTAAACTTTAGAAGAAATTTACTTTTTTTGCTTGATTATAGAAGTGTAGTCGGCTCCAACAAATATTTTATCTCACCAAGCTTACACCACCCGTTTGGGCATTCATTTTTCCTTCTCCGGAGACATAGGTTATTTTATAGATGAAATTACCTGGAGGGAGCATTTGTCCTCTGTAAGTTCCATCCCAACCCTTGCTTTCAATTTCAGTAGTGGAGTAGAGTCTCTCTCCCCAAGTATTGAATACATCCATTGAAAAATTTGAAATAGCTCTGATCTTAGGGATGAATGTATCGTTTAGTCCATCACCATTAGGAGTGAATGCATTGGGAATGACAACTAGTCCGGTAGGACTGTTAACAAGAACATTGTTTTTCTCCACGGTGGAGCAACCAAAGCTGTCAAATCCGGTAAGAATCACTTCATATGTTCCTTCTTTTAGGAAAATATGAACAGGATCTTTTTCTGTTGACTTTTCACCATCACCAAATTGCCACTCCCAAGCGATAAATTCTGGTGAAATTTCACTTTCGAAAAGAATTTCCTCTTCAACCATTACTTCTGGTTCGTTGGTGATAGCCAGTTTTCGATATTGGAAATCCAACCTTGCTCCTTGTGTATTCTGATTAGGAAAATCAACTTTTGCTTCTGTAAAAGACGTACAACCCAAAGCATCGGTGATAGTAACTTTAAGTGTCTCGGAGTTGAAAAAGTTGATTTCTTTCAAATCTTTAGCACCTGTACTCCAAGAAATTTTGTAAGGTTGTTTTCCTCCCTGGACAGATACCCATGCCACCCCGGTCACAGTCCCTTTAGCACAATTTACATCAAGGGCAGTCTCTATTCGAGCCTGAATAGCCTTGGCTTCATCAACCACTATGGATTTGGTTGATTCGCAACCACTTTCATCTTTAATGGAGATTTCATAGATACCTGGCATCAGATCTTTTCTTGAAAGAACTCCCGATACTCCATCAGACCATTTTACAGTTATTTGCCCTTTTGCTCCTTTGACTCCGAGGTTAATGATTCCATCTGCTGCACCCGAGCACGAAACTCCTTTGTTTTCTAACAATTCAACAACAAGTGATGATTGAGTAGCTAAAGTGAACTGCTTCTGAATAAAACAGCCTGACGCATCAGTGACTTTTACCTCGTAAGAACTTGAGATCAAATTTTTTGCAATTGACCCTGTTTGTCCATCACTCCATATAAAGGTGTATGGAGCTTTTCCCCCCTTTACATTTACTTCAATCTGTCCATTGGCATTTCCAACACAATTCGCTTCAGTGATTATTGATTCCAAAGTCAAAGCAACCGACTCATCTACAATATAAGAGGCTTGGAATGAGCAACCTTTCTGGTCTTTAACCAGAACCTCATACGTTCCGGAAGCTATACCCGTAAGATCTTTACTTGTGGCACCATTGCTCCAGGTGTATGTGTAGGGGGCGACACCTCCGGTAACATTCAGAGAAATTTTGCCATCTTTTTGGCCTGAGCAGCTGAGATCCTGGATTGACTCAGTTACAGTCATTCCCTCGGCAGAAGACTTTATTTCAAAAGAAACAGATACATCACAGTTATATTTGTCTGCGACGGTAACAGTATAAGTTCCTGGCTTCAGGTTTTTCGCTTCCCACGAATCTTTCAACCCATGACTCCATGTTACTATATAAGGTTCTCCCCTTCCAAATTTCACGCTGATTTTGGCACTTCCATCTGCTCCGGAACCGCAGGATGCATCTGTCTTTTGCAATGGATTTAGTATTAATCCAAATGGAGGTTGGATAATTATATGTTCGACATGCTTGGTTCCTACAGCGTCGGTAATTTCCACTGTATAGGTTCCTGCCAGAAGATTCACTCGGTTTTGGATAGTTTGGTGATTATTCCACTTGAAAGTATAAGGAGGTAACCCACCCTTTACATCTAAAAAAATATGTCCTTTCTCTGTATGTGAGCAAAGGGCTAATTTACCGGTGACTACTACCTGAATATCATCATAAGAACCAACTCTCTTTGTCTCCTGACTAGGCAATTCGAAAGCAAATTGAGCAACGGCAACAGATACGAACATCACGCTCAGTAAGAGCGGAAAAATCATAAATCCATATTTCCAAAATGCCTTTTTCATGAGTTCTATTCTTTTCTACTTACCTCCTGTTTTCAATGAGTGAAAACTGCCGTATGAATCATGAATTATGTGTTTTATTTTTTAGAATAATATTTTATGCAAGTGATCCACAACAAAACGATATTCTTAAAATCACTCTTGTTTATTTAAAAAGGTTAGAAAAATTCTTAAAAACAAGAAATTCAATATGACAAAAATCATAAATGTCAACTTTGAAAAACATCATTTTTCTCAAAATTGTACAATTGACAAAAAAGAAAATAGGTGATGCTTTTTTCTGGATATGAAATGGAAAAGGCCTGATAACAGGCCTTTAAAAAAAAATATAAATATTTTGATTTTTTTTACTCAAATGAATAATTCCTTCTGAATCAACTTAATATCTGAAGCATGGTATCACTCTGCCTCGTTGGTTTCTATTCTTTGGATCCCCCCAAAGGAGGGTGTAAGTGAGAGAAATTTCGTGTGCACCACCGCTATTTCGGAGGCCTAATTTGGATATTGTGACATCATATGAGTAGCCAATATCAAGACCATTTTCTAATGAAACACCAACAAGTCCGATAAAGGCTTCATTGTTTGGAAGTTCATTTTTTGTTGGTAATCCACGATACCAAATTCCCAGGACCAAAGGGTCCAGAAAAAGCTGAGCGCCTACATCCAATTGACTAAATGGGTCTTGCTTTTTATAGTTAAATGCAAAGGAAACTGACCGTTCGGAATATGCGTGGGTAAAATAATTTCTCCGCCCTCCTGCCAGATCAAATTTGATTCCGCCCTGAGCGGAGAGCTTCATCGGCAATTTGGACATTTGACCTTCTACAAAGGATACATTGGGTTCGGAGATATGATGTGCAGATGCCCCCAACCATATTTTTTTTGAATAGAACATTCCTCCAAAACTGTAGTCTATAAAGCTGTATCGACTGTCAAGTGGAATTCCATTGAGCTCATCTGTGATCCCTCCAATTGAACCGTTTATAATATCGATCTGAGTACCGAAAACCAGATCTGAGAAAAATGCATCTCGTTGCATATAACTTGCCTGACCACCGATTCGAAAATATAAATCCTGACCAAGCTTTAGCCTATAAGCATAAGATAATCCAATTTCATTGGTGGAAAGGTTTGCAAGGCTTTCCTTGTTTCCATTAAAAATCAATCCGATCCCGCTGTTATAGTCAAAAATATAATGGTCGATGTAAGCTGAATAGGAATTAAAGTTTTGATCAAGACCCGGCCATTGGTTTCTATAGTTTACTCCAACCCTGGTAAGTTCGCTTGCTCCTGTCAGTGCAGGGTTAAGATAAAGAGGTGCTGCATAAAATTGGGAATACTGTACGTCCTGAGCCTTGGATTCGAATCCAAGGCTCAGGATGAAAGCCCAAAACATACATATACCAATTATTTTCCTTAGCATAAACTGCTCCACCAAACCCCACGACAACTTACTAATTATGAGCCTGTCACGGATGAATCAAACTTAAAATCTCGGTTTTGAAACTACCAGGGCTTAGGATTGGGGCGATCAATCATATCGGTTTCTTACCTAATCAAAAAGCGAAAACTCAAAAATTTTATCGCTTCGGGATTCAACGGTGGAAAACTCAAAAATTATACCAAAGAGTTGATTATTTGATTTATTATGATCGAAAATCCAGGATAACCTGATTTTTGACCAAATCCTCAAAAACCTCTCTTTTTCGGATCAGTTTTGCCTCTCCTTCCCAAACCAAAACTTCTGCAGGTCTTAGCCTTGAGTTGTAATTGGATGCCATACTGAATCCGTATGCTCCTGCATTTTTAATGACCAGCAGATCCCCCGTTTTCGCCTCAGGTAAAGCCCGGTCAGATGCCAAAGTATCTGTTTCGCAGATATACCCAACGACATCATAAGTGGCTTTTGGACCATCTTGATTATTGAGGTTGTACACCCCGTGGTAGGCATCGTAAAGCATCGGTCTGATCAGGTGGTTCAGACCTGAATCCACTCCCACAAAAGTGATTGTAGGAGTTTCTTTGACCACATTTACTTTCACAATCAAATACCCACACTCACTCACCAAAAACTTACCAGGTTCAAGCCAAAGCTCTAATTGACGACCGTATTTTGCACAAAAATTCTGAAATGCTTCTGTTACTTTTTGACCAACCTTTTCGATATCGGTACTGATATCACCCTGCTTGTATGCCACCTTGAAACCTCCTCCGAAATCCAGAAATTTAAGATCCGGGAATTGAAAAGCAGCATCAAAAACCACATTCGCACCTTTTAAAAAAACGGCTGCGTCATATATATCCGAACCCGTATGAATATGAAGTCCGGTAATCAGCATGTTATTCTTTTCCACAACCTCCAAAATCTCCGACAGCTGCGCGATCGAAATTCCAAACTTGCTTTTATCGTGGCCTACGGAAATTTTTGCATTTCCACCAGCCATAATACTCGGATTAAGTCGAATACAAACCGGTACGGAATTTCCATAAGTCTGTCCAAATTCCTCCAGGACAGGCAGATTATCAAGGTTGATCATCACACCCAGGTTTACAGCTTCCTGCACTTCTGCAAAACTCACGCAATTCGGAGTGTACATGATTTCACTCCCTGAAAAACCGGCCATCAAACCCAATTTTACTTCTTCAATCGAAACAGCATCCACTCCGGCCCCGGCTTTCTTAACCAGTTTCAGAATATTGATATTCGATAGGGCTTTTGTGGCATACTTGATTTTCAAAGGAGCACCTGCAAAAGCTTGCTGAAGGGCTTTTATCTGGTTGGTGATCTTTTCCCCATCGTAGACATAGACTGGAGTTCCGAATTGATTTGCGATGGATTCAAGGCTTACACCTTGGATGTGGGAGGGATTTTGAGCTGGAGACATTCTGATAAATTTGCGCCCAAAGATAGCCAAATAACAAAAAAAGGAGGCATGTGCCTCCCTTTTCCTTATCGTTTGGTGTAATTAAGAAAACGTTGTAAAGAAAGGGAGGAATACTGATTTTGTCCTGCTTTCCTATTTGAAAACCTGCACTTTGCCCGTTAAATATTGTTAAGCAAAAATCCACAGCTGATTATCGGCCTAAATTTGTATCATGTCAAAAGGAAACATCCTTCTCATTGTCATTCTGATGTCTCTGGCCAGTTTTGGACTGATGGGATTTCAATATTATTGGGTGAGAAATGCCATCCGCATCAATGAGGAGCGCTTCGACCAAATTGTCTATCAGGCACTTTCCGGAACGGTGGAACAACTCGAAAAAAGCGAGACAAGTGATGTATTGCTAAGTAAGTTGATTCAGGATCCTGTTTTAAAGCGTTCCCTTTTTCAGAAAATAGAACCAATCGAACTTCAGGTCGGAAAACGAAGAAACTATAGTCGCCCTTCTTTAACTGACACTCTTTTGGCTGAGCAAATGCCGCAGGTTAGTGCCACTTTTCGAAGAATGCTGCAGTCAAGAGGACTTGACATGAATGTTCTGGAAGAACTTGAAATCTTCTTCACTAACATGACTCCCGAGGTTGCTTCCACGATTTTTACACCTGACGAAATGCAAATCCTGCTTCAGGAGAAAGAGAGACAACTTCAATATCTAAGCAGAAATCAAGGATTTCTTCCAAGTCGAACGAACAGTGAGGTTAAAGAATCAGAGGTATCGTCTGAACTCAATATCCCTGCGGATGCGCTGGACAAAATCAAAAAAACCAATTTGAAAATCGAGCTGATGAACCAGGCTTGGGACGAACTAGCCGCAGGACAAAAGGCCATTTTGGATCGATTGGATACTGCAATGGTGAGGAAACTCGTGAAAAATCATCTGTTAGAACGAGGAATCTCTGAAAATTTTGAATTGGGATTATTGAAGGACGATGGATTTGTGATGCCAATCGGACAAGTGAACGATTCCTTTGTACTGGTACAAAATGGCGTGCAGGCAAAACTTTTTCCAAACGACATTCTTGGAAAAGACAACTTTCTCTATATCTATTTCCCTGAGAAAAACTACCATGTAATTCGCCAAGTTTGGCTACCGATCTCATCTTCCCTCCTGTTTATCGGAGTAATCATTTTCTGTTTCATCTATGCGATCAAAGTAATTATTCGTCAGAAAGCACTTTCTGACATCAAAAATGACTTCATCAACAACATGACCCACGAGTTCAAAACCCCGCTTGCCACTGTAAGTCTGGCAGTTGAAGCGCTCCAGGATCCGGAACTTTCCAATCAGGATAAATTCAGGGCAAGGTATTTGGGCATCATCAAGGAAGAAAATAAGCGTCTGGTATCGCAGGTCGAAAACGTGCTTCAGGCTGCTGCTTTGGACAAGAAAGACTTTAAACTTAAAATTGAGAAGATAAACCTGTCCGATCTGTTAGAAAGCAACGTTGATCAAATGAGTCTTCAACTTGAAAAACGTGATGGGAAAATTTCCTTCATCAATAAGCTGAAAGATCCGGTGATAGAAGGGGATGCCTTTCACATCACTCATATTTTCAATAACCTGTTGGACAATGCCAACAAATATTCACCAGAAAAGCCGGTGATAAAGATTGAAGCAAAAGACGATGGGGACGAAGTGATCGTAAGTATTCAAGACCAGGGAATGGGGATGACAAAAGAATCACAGCGGAAAATATTTGATAAATTCTATCGTGTACCCACCGGAAACCTTCACGACGTGAAAGGTTTTGGATTGGGACTATCCTATGTGAAAACCATGTTGGGAGCTCATAAAGGCGATATTCACGTCCACAGCGAAATCGGAAAAGGAAGCACATTTACCATTAACCTACCTAAAAAACAAAATGAGTAAAGCGAAACTATTGGTCGTCGAAGACGACCCAAACCTGGGTGATATCCTGAAGGAATACCTGGAAATGAAAGGTTACGAGCCTACGCTTTGCCGCGATGGAGAAGAAGGATGGAACAAATTCAAAAAGGATAAATTCGACCTTTGCCTGCTGGATATTATGATGCCCAAAAAGGACGGATTTACTCTTGCCAAAGAAATCAAGAAAGTCCAGGAAGATCTTCCCATCCTATTCCTTACTGCAAAAAATCAGAAAGACGATATCATCGAAGGCTTGAAAATAGGTGCGGACGATTACCTGACCAAACCTTTCAGCATGGAAGAACTCCTCCTGAGAGTCAATGCGATCTTGCGAAGAACTCAGAAAAGTGGCGAAATATCTCCTTTGAAAGTTTACACGTTCGGCGATTTCATCCTCCACTACGATGAGCAAATCCTGGAAGGTCCACAGGGCAAAAACAAACTGACATCCAAAGAAAACGAGCTTATTCGTCTGCTCGCTTCCGAGATGAATAAGCTTGTCAATCGTAGCCATGCACTCAAGCAAATCTGGGGAGATGACAGCTACTTCAACGCAAGAAGTATGGATGTGTACCTCAGCAAAATCCGTAAGCTCCTTCGTGACGATCCAAAAGTACAGATCATCACCGTACATGGAGAGGGATTCAAAATGATCGTGGGAGAAGCCTGAAGGGAGATTTAAGACTTAAGACATTAGATTTGAGACTTAAGACATAAGAATCCCGCGGTATTGATACTGCGGGATTTTTTGCTATTCTAACAACTCCGTACCGATACCCGGTCCCTCCGGAAAAGTTACTTTTTCAGGTGTAATCACCACGCCTCTTGCCGGATCATGGGAAAGTAGCATCGCTCCATCCATATCCACATAATCCAGAAGTGGCGCAATGTGGGCAATAGCGGTAATTCCCACCGAACTTTCAGTCATGCAACCGACCATCGTTTTCATGCCAAGTGATTTGGCTTCGTAAAGCATCCTAAGTCCGGGAGTGATTCCTCCGGCTTTGACGAGTTTCACATTGATCCCATGGAAAAGCCCGTGGCATTTTTTCACATCTGATTCCACAATGCAACTTTCGTCAGCCATCACCGGAAGTTTGCTATGCATGAAAACCTCCTTCATTCCCTCCAGATCATCTTTCCCGAGTGGCTGCTCCATAAATTCAACCCCCAATCCGGCCAATTCCTCAGAGTTACGAATCGCCTGCTCGGCTGTCCAGGCGCAATTGGCATCTATTCGGAAAATCGAATCGGTATGCTTTCGAAGCTCACGGACAATCTCCAGGTCATTGGCGGTGCCAAGTTTGATTTTATAGATTGGCCAGGCGACTTCCTTCATTTTGGAGACCATTTTCTCCATCGTATCAATTCCAATCGTAAAGTTGGTCGTGGGAATAGTTGCCGGATTGAGGCCCAGATATTCATAGAGCTTTTGTCCTTTCTTTTTTGTGAAAATATCCCAGGCTGCAAGATCGAGCGCGCACTGTGCAAATGGATTGTCTTTGAAAATATCTTTCCCAAGTTCCCAAAGGTTCTCAGGCGTTTCCCAATCGCTCTTTTCCACCACGGGTCTGAATTTCTCCAGACATTCGGTCATATTCTCGATATCGATCCCGTAAAATGGATTGGTCGTAGATTCTCCCAAACCATAAAATCCCTCCTCTTCGAGTTTCACGATCAGCGTGTCCTGGATATCCCGGCTTTGATGGGCAATAGTAAAAGTGTGTTTGAGCGGGAGATCCTTGACGATGATGGAAAGCTTCATGGGATAAATTTCAATTTGGGTCAAAAGTAAAGGGAATTTAAAAGCCAAGATGGCTAGTTTTACCAATAAATTATCCAAAAAAGAAAAATACATGAAAGTTCAATCCGGCATCTTTTTGAGCATGTTTTTGCTCTTTTCCGTTTCAAGTTTCGGATGCAAAGCAGCAGATAAAAAAGAATTCGAGGTCATTCCATTGACTACTTTGGAAGCCGCATTCAATCAGTTTAAAGAACCTGCAATCACTCATCGCCGATTCAAACATGCAGATATCCAGCCTCTGATCGAAAAGCATAAAGGCGCTTTTGAAGTTTCTGAACTGGGAAAATCTATCGAAGGAAAGAGCATTTCCAACCTGAAGTGGGGCGAGGGCAAAACCAAAGTGATGCTTTGGTCCCAAATGCATGGAAACGAAAGCACCGCTACTATGGCACTTTTTGATCTGTTCAATTTTCTGGAGGCTTCGGGCGATGAATATGACGAACTGAGAAATACGCTAAAAACTCAGCTGAACCTGAGTTTCATTCCTATGCTAAATCCTGACGGGGCTGATGCTTTCAAAAGAAGAAATGCGCTGGACATCGATTTGAATCGGGATGCGATTTCTCAGATTTCCCCTGAAGCTGTGGTTCTGAAAACTGCCCGGGATTCATTTGAACCTGCTTTTGGATTCAATCTTCACGATCAGCAGGTTTATTACAACGTAAAAGGCACACCAAAACAAGCTACAATATCCATTTTGGCACCTGCCTATAATGTGGAAACCGAAGTCAACGACGTTCGAGAGCGAGCAATGCAAACCATCGTCGGAATGAATGAAGTCCTTCAGCAGGTTATTCCCGGTCAGGTTGGAAAATATGACGATGAATTTGAGCCGAGAGCTTTTGGCGACAACATCCAAAAATGGGGCACAAGCACCATTCTCATCGAGTCTGGAGGCTACACCGACGATCCGGAGAAGCAGTATATCCGCCAGTTGAACTTTATGATTATCCTGAACGCTTTGCATCAGATTGCCACTGAAGCTTACACTCAATACAATACGGATCAATATTTTGCCATTCCTGACAATGGAATTCAACTGATGGATTTGATCCTGAATGAAGTCCAGGTGAAAGTGGGCGAGAAGGTATATCCGGTTGATCTGGCTATCCGAAGAAGAGAGTCTGAGGCCAATGGAAGTTACTTCGTGTCAGGGTCGGTAGAAGACCTTGGTGATATGCAGGTTTTCTTTGGCTTTGAAGAGTTGGACGCAACCGGCATGACTTTCACTCCGGGAAAAGTCTATGAAAAAGTCTTCGAAAATGTGGAAGCCTTGGATGAAGCTCAGGCCCTGGAACTCCTAAAACAAGGATTTATAGCCGTTAAAGTTAAAAACGGAGCAGCCAGACAACTTCATGGATTGCCAATTTTGGTTTTGAAAAGCACTAATACTTTCTCCTCCGGATGGATGACAGGCTCGACTCCAAACTTCTTCCTGTCAAAGGACGGAGCATTGAAATATGCCATCGTAAACGGGTATTTGATTGATCTGGAAAACCCCAAAGAACAGGAGTTTAAGCAGCGGATTTATTAATTGCTCCTCTGATTTAGCAATAAGAAAAGCTCGTCTTCTGGCGGGTTTTTTGCGTTAAACGGGTAAGTAATTCGTAATTTCAATTAACCATTTTTCCATTTCCCATGAAAAAGAACCTATCCGCTATTCTTTTTGCTATCGCCATCATTATCGCCTCTTTTGTCCTGGGCAATGCAGTAATTAACCGCAATCGTCCGCAGGGCACAATTGTTGTTACGGGTTTGGGGGAAAGTAATTTCACCTCGGATTTGGTTGTCTGGGAGGGAAATTTCAACAGGGAAAGTACTGATTTGAAGACCGCCTACGCAAGTTTGGAAAAAGACCGAAACGCAGTTACCGAATACCTCAAATCAAAAGGTATTCCTCAGGAGCAGTTAATTTTCAATGCCGTCAATACCAATCCACTCTACCAGCAGAATTACTCCAATGACGGACGTTTCCTCGGCCAAACTTTTCAGGGTTACCAGCTCAATCAATCCTTGGTAATCGAGTCCAAAGAGGTGGAAAAAGTAGAAAAAATCAGCCGGGAGATTACCGAATTGTTGAATCAGGGAATAGCTTTCTACTCTCAACAGCCACGCTACTATTATACCGGACTGGAATCTTTGAAATTGGAAATGATCGCAAAAGCTACTGAAGATGCACGAATCAGAGCCGAGCGGATCGCTGAAAACTCTGACTCAGATCTCGGCGACCTCATCAATGCCAACATGGGGATTTTCCAGATCACCGGCCAAAACTCAGGAGAGGATTATTCCTGGGGAGGTACTTTCAATACTTCAGCCAGGAATAAAACCGCTTCAATAACAATGAAGCTGACATTTGAGGTAGATTAAATATTAGGTTCAATTCACATTTACAGGAAAAGTATTGCCAGTTGCCCGCACGAAAGAAAAAAATAACCTGTCAAAAGCCCGGACTTCACTCCAGAAATGTCCATCAGGATCGATACGATTTCGATGGTTTGGGGAAGACTGAACCCGAGCTTTTACCCTTTGTTTTTGAAAATCAATACGGTGACCCAACCATAGATTTTGCCAATCCAAATGCAGTGAAAATCCTCAATAGGGCGCTTCTTAAACATTTTTATAAAATCGAATTTTGGGATATTCCGGAAGGATACCTCTGTCCTCCCATTCCCGGACGCGCTGATTACATCCATTACGCCGCTGATTTGCTCGCAAAAAGCAATGCCGGAAAATTACCTCCCGGACGAAAAGTAAAAGTGCTGGACATCGGGACCGGAGCCAATCTGATCTATCCCATTCTGGGAAATTCAATTTACGATTGGAGCTTCGTCGGGGCAGAACTGGATCAAAAATCAATCATCTCAGCACAGAAAATCATTGACAAAAATCCCAATCTTAATGGAAAAATCGAACTCCGGCATCAACCGGATTCCTCGCATATTTTCTCAGGAATTATTGGAAAAGATGAGTTTTTCGATCTCACGATTTGCAATCCTCCTTTTCACGAATCGGCCGCAGAAGCAGAGGCCGGAAGTGCACGTAAAGTCAAAAATCTGAAAGGCAAAGTAGATACGAAACCAACGCTCAACTTCGGCGGTCAGGCAAACGAACTCTGGTGCGAGGGCGGTGAAAGCAAATTCATCGAGCGAATGATCCGGGAAAGTCTCGAATTCAAATTCTCCTGCTTTTGGTTTACGACACTGGTCGCAAAGGAAGTAAATCTTCCCTCAATTTATTCCAATCTGAAAAGGGCCGGAGTATCGGAAATGAAAACAATCCCGATGTCACAAGGCAATAAGAAAAGCCGGATTGTTGCCTGGACTTTCCTCATTCCCAAACAGAGGGAAAACTGGTGGAAAATGAGATGGGGTAAATGAAAGAGCTGATCAGTTCGGACCATTTAATCCAAGAATAAGAGCCATCGGCACCAGAATCAAGTAAGCCAAAATCCCGATTGCCCAACCTAATACTTTTTTTAACCCCTCAGCTTCACGAAGGCCTGCTGTGTTTCTAAAAATCAATCCGGCAATCCCTCCTGCCATCGGAACAAAAATGAATGGAAGGATCAATAAGTGAATTTTGTCTGTGTTGAATTCACCGCCAAGAGTGAAAAACAAGGCAAGCAAAACAGCTGTAATTGCTGCGCTTTGAAAGAAAGCTTTTGTCGAAGATCCAAAAGGGTCTGAACTCAATGTTTGTTGGCTCATGATTTCAGGAAATAAAATGATTGTGAATAATTCTCTGTACTTACTCACTATCAATTGCAATACCACAAAAAAAAGCAGGCCATTAAAGCCTGCTTTTCCTTGTTAAAATATTTAAAATCAGGCGTTAAGTGTGTACTCCGAACTGATTTCCATTTTCAAAGCTTGTGAAACCGGACAGTTAATTTCAGCGTGCTTCACAAGTTCGGCAAATTGCTCTTCGCTTATTCCTTCAACCTGAGCCTTCAATACCAAATGAGATCTTTTCAGTGTTCCTTCTTCGAAAGTAATATTGCTGGTCACTTCGAGTTCTTTTGGAGGAAACCCGGCTCCGGTTAAATTGAAGCTCAATTTCATCGCAAAGCATCCTGAGTGAGCTGCAGCGATCAATTCTTCCGGATTTGTACCAATACCATCCTCAAATCGCGAGGTGAAGGAATATTGAGTTTTGTTTAATACAGTACTGGCTGTAGTCAGGTGGCCGGAACCTTCCTTGCCCGATCCTTGCCATACGGCGGTTGCTTTTCTGATCATTGGATAAAAGAGTTTAAGGGTAAAAGTTACAAGTTTAAACCTGAGATTGGAATGAAAGTTCCTTTTTTTAAACAATATCTCCCACAGATATTTACTGAAGGTTTCACAGATAAACATCTATTGAATTTCAGTAACTAATGATGTTGAATCTCGAATTTTGCGGAAAACAGGAGAACAACAACGGACATATGCGTTAACTTAACAATAAATTAGTTGCTGATTTTCCTGATAATGAGTTCTTTTTCTTTTGTCATAAGAAGAAATTTTGCCAATACATCAACCGTCGGGCTGGGTTTACCCTGTTTCTGTAAATCTTTCAGTATTACTATTATTTTTGGGGGATGCCTTATTAAATAATGTGTGACTTTCATCAGGCTCAGATCTTTATTTAACCCGGCTTTGATCAATAGCCGGCAGGGGTATAAACAAACTGTGTACCGATAATTATCATGATGACCCGTGACCACGGGTAGTACCCAAAGCTGGATTTTGGACACATTATGTACCCTGTCAAAAGCCATGTTGCTTTTCCAGGATTTGAAGATTATCCCAATTCTACATCTGAGTTTGTACAAACCGAATATCTTCTCTGCGTTTGCGATTTCCCTGCCGTACCGGTTGCAGAGAACGTACTGGATCATCCAGACCCTTTATGGGCAACAGCTGAAGATGTTTGAGAGCCAAGATCCACCTGAGTCTGATGGATGGATTTTCTTTTCTGGACACCCTGTCCCGGGACGCGTTCAATGAGGGCAGCCACCTCACCGATTACGTAGAAAATACCGGAAGCGGTTCGGGTTTTATCCTGCAAAAGTCTTGGCAGATAAGCTGTACTGCACCCGGGAAAACAAGAACTGGCTGAAGGAATAGAACATCAAACTGGCGGCCAAACCCTTAGGCCGGCCATCCGCCAAGGCAGTGGAAAACCACGTAAGCCGGGGGAAAGGAACCCCATAGAGGGCAAGTTTGGGCAGGCCAAAAACGGATTCGGGATGAACCGGATCAAGGCGAGACTCAAAAACACCAGCCAATCGTGGATTGCCTTCCTCATCCTGGTGCTAAACCTGGTCAAGAATGGCATAGACCTAATCCAAGCGATCTTGAAATCAAAAAACCAGTCCAAATGCCAATAAAATTGAACAACAAAGCCAAAACCAAAGTAAGGCTGCTGGCCTTTCCCGCAAGCGAAGAGATTGCCAAAAAAGGCACAGAAAACCAGGAAGGAAAATAAAAAACCTCCCTCATCGGATTATTTAGAACTTCTGGGTTGGCCTATTTACCTTACTACAGTCGGCAAAGAAAAATCGTCCCAAGGAATCTGGGCACTGAGCACCACCCAACGGTTAGATGGATCCAGTTGGTTGTAAAATGGTGTCTCAAATCCGGAAAAACCCAGCTGGCTTTGGCTGGTATATTCGCCGCGTGGTGCACGCCTTTAAGAGATCTTTCGCGTAGTTACTGCACTTGTCCTCTCTTAAATTCCAAAAAATCCCCCTCAATCTCTCTAAAACATCGCTTTATTATTTTCTAAGCAAGCCCTGATTAATTCACTCCCATTAATTGAAATGGCTTTTGGGAAGGATTTCTCAAAAGCCCTTTTTTTTGAATATTCTCGATTTTTTTAAATCTCTTCGAAGGATGAGGGAGTTTTTTCAGGGTGAGTTTAAGTCAGTGCCAAAAGCAATTCCTTATTTTTCATTTCTCATTTCAAATTGATCTTGAGCTCTGTCCAAAAACTCAATAAATTCTGAAATATTCGTGTTGTAGGATCTTGGTTGGGCCAGTAGATTCTCCTCGTGATCCAAAATCACATAATAAGGCTGGGCATTATTTTTAAAGCGGGTTATCTGGAAATCGGCATTTTGCTTTCCAAGAGTCTTTTTCACTTTTCCGTCGTATTGGGAAGTGTACCACTCACTTTCCGGCAATTCGAGTCGCTCGTCGATATACAACGCTACCATTACAAAATCTTCCTTCAAGCGCTTCAGTACCTGAGGATCCACCCAAACATTCTCTTCCATCTTGCGACAATTCACACAGCCGTGTCCGGTGAAATCAATCAACAGGGGTTTATTAGCTTTTTTGGCAGCGGCCAAACCTTGTTCGTAGTCGAAGTAACCCGGGATTCCAAGTGGGATTTTCAATATCTCTCCATACTTCACAGGTTCTTCCGAAATGGAAGTCGAGGCTGCTGAAGATCCTCCTTCGATTGTAAACTGCTGAGTAGTCAATGGAGGAAGATATCCGCTGAGGTATTTTAGCGGAGCACCCCAAAGACCCGGGATCATGTAAACGACAAACATGAAGGTCGCTAATGCCAATAGCAATCTTGGAACTCCGATATGATCCATTTTGGAATCGTGTGGCAACCTGATTTTTCCCAAGAGGTAAAAGCCCAAAGCCGCAAAAATCACGATCCAGATCACCAGGAAGATATCCCGGTCAAGAATCCCCCAATGGTAAACCAAGTCAGCTATGGAAAGAAACTTGAATGCCAGAGCCAATTCCAGGAAGCCCAAAACGACTTTCACGGAATTCAGCCAGCCACCGGATTTCGGCAAGCGCTGCATCCATTCCGGGAAAATAGCGAAGAGCGTAAACGGAATCGCAAAAGCCATCGAAAATGCGAACATGCCCAAAACAGGCTTGATCAATTCGCCCCCGGCTGAGGAAATCAAGATCGAACCGACAATCGGACCGGTGCAGGAAAATGAAACCAAAACCAGCGTGAAGGCCATGAAGAAAATCCCTCCTAACCCTCCTTTTTCTGCTCTGGCATCTACCTTATTCACAAAGCTGGAAGGCAGGGTCAACTCAAACATGCCCAGGAAAGCAAGCGCGAAGAAGATGAATATCCCAAAGAAGAACACATTCGGAAGCCAGTGTGTGGCCAGCCAGTTTGCAAACTCAGGGCCTTGAATAGCCGCAACTGCGGTTCCTGCTATCGTATAAATAGCGATAATTGACAACCCGTATATGAATGCCTGACGGATTCCCTGAGATCTGCTTTTCGTCCGTCCGGTGAAGAAACTCACCGTCATCGGGATCATTGGGAATACACAAGGCGTAAGCAAGGCAGCTAATCCGGCCAAAAACGCCAGGACCATAAATCCCCAGAGCGATTCTCCTGCGCCGGCTGGTACAATTTCGATTTCTGTAGATTCAGATGTTTCGATTTCCGAAGGAATGGTTTCTTCCTCAGCTATTGAAAATAAGCTGTCTCCGGCAGGCTGTGCAATAATTTCCGGGTTTTCACTTTCAGATTTTGCAACTGCAGGATTTGCCACAAAGCTGATTTCAAAATCTTCCTCGTAGTTGATGCACTGTCCGGATAGGTCAGAGCACATTTGGTATTCCAATGTGCCTTTGATCGTTCCTTCGGTAGAATTGATTTTCAGAGGTTGCTCGAACCGACCATTTTTGATGAAATAGGTGACGTCTCCTTCCCAAATCTCATCAAATTTCTTCTTCGGATTGATTGCTTTCAGCTTTCCGGAAGGGGAAAAAAGAGTTGATTCTTCCAGAATCAAGGTGGTCAAAAGAGGGCCCAGATCTGCATCAAAATCATTGGAATAGATATACCATCCTCCGGGAATTTCGGCTTCAAATACCAACGTCGCATTTTCTCCCGCTTGCAAAATTTTCGGATCAAGACTAACCGTCCATTTTGGAGGAGAGATAATCTGAGCCTCAGCAAAAATCGAAATCAGAAGGAAAAACGGAAGCAAAAGCTTTCCGAATTTAGCCGGGAATTGGTTCATTAATTGAAAATTGAAAGACGTGTTATATTGAATGAACAAGATGTCTGTTTGAGTTTTTTTCAAAGCTGTGGAGGATGGGCCGAGTACCAGATTATTTCCCGCTCATCTTTCTGAAATGTCGGAAGAAAGCCGCGATTGTCTCAATTCCGATAAAGTAATTATTCACCCCGTAATGTTCGTTTGGCGAGTGAAGTGCATCGGTGTCCAGCCCGAAACCGAACAAAATCGGATCGGAGCCAAGTTCTTTTTGGAATAAAGCTACGATTGGAATAGAACCTCCTTCGCGAGTTGGGATAGGTCGCTTGCCGAAAGTTTCTTCCATTGCCGCTTCAGCCGCCTGATATCCGATTGAGGAATCAGAAACCACTGCAGGAGCTCCACCGTGATGAGCTTTTACTTTTACTTTGACGGATTTCGGAGCGATTGATTTGAAATGTGCTTCGAAAATCTCGGCGATTTCATGCCAATCCTGATCGGGTACGAGACGCATGGAGATTTTTGCGGAAGCTTTCGAAGGTAAAACCGTTTTGGCACCTTCTCCGATGTATCCTCCCCAGATTCCGTTTACATCCAGAGTTGGACGAATTCCCACTCGTTCGATTGTTGTATAACCCTTTTCACCGTGACCAACTTCAATATCGAGTTTGTCCTGATATTCATTCAAGTCAAAAGGCGCTTCATTTAATCGCTTTCTTTGCTCAGCAGTCAGTTCCTGTACTTTCTCGTAGAAACCAGGAATCGTGATATGCTCATTTTCGTCTTTCATGGAAGCGATCATTTTGCAAAGCACATTGATCGGATTGGCAACCGCGCCTCCGTAAGTTCCGGAATGCAAATCCCGATTTGATCCGATCACTTCCACTTCCATGTAAGACATGCCGCGGAGGCCGACTGTGATGGAAGGATCTTTCATGCTGATCATGTGGGTGTCTGAAATCAGGATCACATCTGCAGCAAGTTTCTCTTTATTTTCCAGGACAAATTTTTCCAGGTTATCGGAGCCGACTTCCTCTTCTCCCTCGATCATGAATTTGACATTGCAAGGCAAATCTCCTGAAGCCATCATTGCTTCGAAAGCTTTCACGTGCATGTAGAATTGGCCTTTGTCATCAGCGGAGCCACGGGCGAAAATCGCTCCGTCGGGATGGATGCTTGTCTTCTTAATTACCGGTTCGAATGGCGGGGAATCCCATAATTCATATGGATCGGCAGGCTGAACATCGTAATGTCCATAGACCAAAACCGTAGGCAAGGCCGGGTCAATGATCTTCTGACCAAAGACAATCGGATAGCCGGGGGTATCGCAGATTTCTGCAAAGTCGGCTCCGGCCTTTTCCAGACTTTCCTTTACAAAATTTGCTGCAGCAAAAACATCGCTTTTGAATTTGGGATCGGCGCTGACGGATGGGATTCGAAGTAAATCCAGGAGTTCGTTCAGGAATCGATCTTTATTTGCTTGGATAAAAGCGGCTGCAGACATTTTTGAGTGATTTTATTTAGTAAAGGCCTCAAAATTATTCCTTTCGGGAGGAATTGCCTAGCTTTTTTCTTCTTTTGCCACTAAGACGCAAATTAAAAACTCATTTGGCCACGAAGGCTCTAAGGCACGAAGAAGAGGTAAGGATTAAGTATTTACAAAGCGTTTGATTCCATTTTTAATCAGAGAAACATTGAAGTTGATTAAGTATCCGATGCTTAATCGGGAAAGTTTGAGATGGCTGATGATTTGAGCATCCCACACAGGATTTACCACATTAACTGCTTTAAGCTCAACAATTACACGATCATTGATCAGTAAATCCAAGCGAAGTCCTTCATCAAACCATATTCCATCATACCAGATCGGAATATTAACTTGCCGCTTTACTTCAAAACCTGCTTTTTTAAGTTCATGTTCCATGCAGACTTCATACACTCGTTCCAAAAGTCCTGGCCCCAAAGCTTTATGAATTGAAAAAGCAGCATGAACAACTGCTTTTCCTATTTCTTCATCAAAATCTGATG
>JAKFCO010000023.1:0-27408 GCA_036676605.1 Algoriphagus sp. | reverse complement strand
GTTGAAATGTTTCAGGTTAGGGTAATGCCCTAGGGAATTTATGGTTTTTAAACAGAAGATCAGACCGTAAAGAAAATGGGTTAGTTCCCGAAGTGAAACGAGGGAAATCAACCCATTTTTAGGGTTGATCAAGGTTTAAAAATCAAATAGCCAAGAATGCTTCTTCCTGTACCAAAACTTACCTATTTGAAGTAAATAACCAGGCATTAAGCTTTTTGCCTGCCTACCGTCAGGCAGGGTTACTTTTTGGCTGCAAAAAGTGACAAAGAAAAAAATGAGAAAAAGGATTGAATGATTGAGTCGGCTCAACTCTTAATGAAAGTTTTTTTTAAAGTACCTGAAAAGCTCCCACTAAGCTTGAATGGCAGAGTATGCTCAATTGTTAGCAATCATTTTTGTTTTTTTAATTCTTAAAAAGTACGTGAATTTTGTTCCGTAATTTTTTTATTCAATATAAAAACCCAAAAAGCCAGAGTGGAATCCTGTTTGCAAATCCGGTTTCTATTTCATCCAAGGCCAGGAAGCTATTTTCAAGGGATTTGATTTGGCTGTCATCTTTTGATTTTCCCCCTATTTCAGAAATCCATTTTTCATCAATCAGGAAATCACCTTTTTCACTTAGTTGGATGATTCTTCCTGAATTAGCCAGCTGATTTGCAAAAAAGGTTTCCCGGATCGTCCCTTGATTTGGTTGAGTTTGTAGTGCAAAAGCAAAGTTGGTATTCTCAAAATAGATTTTATCCGGCTTTTGCAGGTAATTGATTCCTCGGTTTGGCTTATTCATCAACCGGATGATCTTGGCATCCTGAAGGTGTGCTAAAAAAGAGTAAACTGTTGTTCTTCCAAGTCCAAGTTTTTCTGCGATTTTGGATATATTAGGTTCAAACGGGACGGTAAAAGCGATCACTCCAAGAAGTTTTTTAATCTTCAGAATATTTGCTGCAGAGTAATCTTTTGAAAAGGCCAAATCACTTTCCAACACGGTATTGATGATTTGGAAGATCCGCTCAGTGATGGTTGCTGAACTTTGATTTTTAACCATCGGAAAATATCCGGCTTTCAGATATTCCTGAAAAAATGGTAGGGGATGAATTTTGGAGGTGATTTCACGGGAAATTGTTTGGTGGTTTGAGATAATTTCCTCCAAAGTAATTGGCCCAAAATCGAATCCTTGAGTGAGCGATAAATACTCTCTGAAAGACAGGCCTTCCAGATTTTGAATAATCAATCGTCTGCTGAGGTCCGACTCACCCCGGTAAAGATCCAGCGCTGAGGAACTTGTGAAAATTAATTTCAGGTTAGGAAATCCGTCGTGAATCAACTTGAGTTCACGTGACCAATTTGCATATTTATGCACCTCATCGACCAGAAGTAATTCACCTGAATGCGAATAAAAAGTTCCTGCCAAATCAAATAAGCTGTTCTGATAAAAGTAGGGATGGTCTGCCGTTACATAAAGTCCGCCCGATGGAGGTAGTTTTTTTAATTGCAGGTATTGAAGCAATAATGTGGTTTTTCCAACTCCGCGAAGCCCTTTTAGACCCAGTAGTTTTTCTTCTGTCCTGAGTTTCGGAAATAAATATCTTTTCCAGGATCCAGTTGTTTGTCCTAATAAATTGTTCTGATATGAAAACAGACTTTCCATTACATTGTCTTGAGTTGAAGACAAAAATAATAAATAAATGTCTTGAGTTCAAAACAATTTTTCAATTGAAATAAACTCAAGACATTGTGGATATGGTACTTACAGAAAGGAACCTACCTCATCATAAACCCGGATGGCCCTCTTCCCACATCAAGAGTCTTAAGAGCAGTTCCTGACTCATTATAAACTGTGACATTCCCATTTCCCTGAAAACCCTTTGCATTGGCAACATAGAGTTCGCCCCGGTTCTGGTCAAATCCGATTCCGTAAAAACCCGAACCTGTGATCAGTTCTTTCACAATCGGCTGGGAATTTGGTATGGATACTGAAGCAACTGCATCCTCGTAAGTTGGCCAGCCGGTACTCGTCAAAAGGTATATTCGGCCATTATTTCCAATTGCCATTTTCCCTGTAGCATCCGGAATAGCCATCTCAAGGGTCTCTGTCAAGTCAAAATTGGAGGTATTGATCCGATGGAAATAAACCTTGTCTGAGGCCGGGGCGAAAAGCCAAAGCTGGGTTCCAATGGTGAAAAACTGGGTTGGAGAACCTGCGACGACAAGCGTTTTGGTCAAAGTTTCGTTTTCACTGTCGATGACCTGAAGGCTTTTTTCTTCCGAGCCTGCCACCAAGACGAATTTCCCGACGGTGTAGAGGTCCTCAGGCTTATTTGAAACCTGAATTTTCTTGCCAACCGCTCCTCCGTCAAGTCCATTGACGACAGCGATGTAAGAATCCGGCGTATTGTAACTTGCATCATACGGACCGTAATCACTGATGAAGAGTTTATTTCCATTTATTGCCAGAGATCTCGGCTGATCCAATCCGCCTGCAACTGCCCCACGGCTTTTGAAATCACCCGAGTTGACAATTTCCACTTTTCCGGTATTTGCCACCAGGTACAATCGCTCGCCTTCAATCACCATATCCTCCAGCAAACCTGCAAAAGGTCGGTTATTCTCCGTTTCAAAAATATTCTGTTTCAAAAATCCGGAGGCTGGTTCGAGATGGTAAACCTCTCCGTCATTAGATCCGAAAGCTCCTTCATTCATGATCAGGATCCCGGTTTCGTAAGCTCCCAATGGACGCTCCGAACCGCTGTCATCGCAGGCAAAAAGGATAAAAATCAGAGCGAATGCCCAAATCGATTGGTGTAGTTTAAGTTTCATATGGTTATAATTTTTTGTTAAAGGTCATATGGAATCTCGCATGGCTAATTATCATCTCTAAATGTGAAGTTCTAGTCATGCTCGATTTCATAATTGTATGGATAAATTGAATTGGTAAGATCGTCCCGGCATGGCTCGGAGATAGAGCACCTGATAGTCAGAATTAAGAATATTATTGATTTGAAAGCTGAGGGGGAAATCCAATTTTCCCCATTTGAGATTTTGATAGCCAATGCCCAAATTCCAAAGCTGATAGGCAGGCATTTGTCTTGGATTATCTGCCGTGACAGATCGCTTGCCGACGTAGAAAGTCCCTAGAAATCCTGAGAATCCCTGATGATCGGCGCTGATTCTTGCATTTGCCTGATGCTTCGGAGTGTAAGGGAGTTGCTTCCCGACGGATGGATCATTTTCATCAATTCCCTTGGTAGGGATTGCCTTCGAAAACGTGTAGGAAGCATCTGCTTTCCATTCCCAATTCCCGGTTTCCCAACTTGCCTTTCCTTCGTACTCGATTCCCTGATTTCTGACGGTACGGATATTTTCCGGACTCCAGATATTCCCTTTTGGAAGCCAGATGATCCAGTTATCAACCTGCATTCGGTAATAAGTCAGGCCTTGGGTCAGGTTGATTTTTCCGGTTTTGGCCCAGTTCAGGCCGATTTCTCCGCTGATACTTTCCTCGGGAAGCAAATCAGGGTTGCCCCCGGGGTTCCAAAACCGATCATTCAGGGTTGGAACTTTGAAGCCTTTTCCGACTGAGGTTTTCAAATCGAGCGTTTGGCTTTTGCCCTGCCAAATCTTCCATTCCATTCCCAGGCTTGGAGTGAATGGAGCGAAGGTTCCTGAATAGACCAATTGTCGCAGATTCAGGGAAAGTGAAATTGTTTCCGAAGGGGAAAATCGGGTCGATTGATAGAGTTCGAGTCGCTGATCATCGGCTTGATACGTGCTCAGATCGCCCTTTGCAAGTGTAAATCTTGCCCCGATTTTTGCAGTCCAATTGGATGAAAAATCTTTGTCCCAATCCCCCGAAGCGAAATACTGAGTGGTGTTATTTTGGCTTTGGTTGAAAACTTGTTCATCCCTAACCAACCCGGTTTTCAGATTGAAGATTGACTTTTCTCCGAAAAGAAAATAGTCCAAAACAGCCCGAAGACTCTGATCTTCCTGCTGATCTCTCGTATTCGAACCCATCACAGGTTGAATCTCCCGATTGGCTTTGTTCCACCAAATGGCAGTTTTGAGTTGGTTTTTGGAATTCAGATTCCAGGCCAGATCCTGCACAATTCCGCTTTGCTCGAAACGCGCATGTTGCTGCCGGACTTCGGGCGTTCCGATTTGCCCCAAATCCTGATAAGTAAAATCATTGTCTGCCGATTCGCGGTAAACTCGGGTTTTGGAGCTGAATTTTTTCGAAGAAAACCCGGTGCTCAGATAGGTATTTGCCAGGCCAAAGCTTCCGAATTGCTGTGAAATCCCTGTCTGAAAGCCTTTCCCGAATTCTGATTTTGTCTCCAGATGGATACTTCCTCCGATGGCTTCGTTGCCAAAAAGTGCTCCGGAATTTCCAAATTGGATCGCTGCCTGATCGATTCCTGCTAAAGGCAAAATCGATAAATCACTTTGACCGAGCGAAGGGCTGTTGATCGGAAGCCCATTCCAAAACAGGGCAGTATGTCCGGCAGAGGTCCCGCGGAAAGAAGGAGAAGCGAGCATTCCGGCGCCGTATTGTCGCACAAAAATCCCCGTACGCTCCTGAAGCAAATCGCCAAGAGACCGTCCCCGATAGATTTCGAGTTCGGTTTTCTCCAAAATCTGAACCTTCTGTCCCTGAGCAAATTTATCAATCGCCGGGGCAAAAACTTCCACTTCAGCCAGGGAAACCGTGTCCTGACCGATCGGGAGAAGCCCGAAAATCGTACATACCCACAAGAGCAAAATCATGCCTGATCGAATTAAAATGAATAATCCGATTCGGGCTTGAAGAGAAATGGGAAGAAATGAAACGTATTCCGGCAGGGGAAAACCCGAAGCCGGAGTCTGGCGCAAGTCTTCTTCGCTTTTCCTCCGAAAGCACAGAATCTAATGAATCAGGCAGGTCTCCTGGCTCGTCTGACTTCTGTTGGCCTTCTCATCCGGAACTTGTCCGCCGTGGCGGAACGGGACAATGGCTTGCTTGACAAAAGTTTTTTCCGATCCCGATAGCTATCGGGACGGGACAGACTTACAGTTGCGGGGACAGCTCCGGTATTACACCGGATTCCCTATTAATCCCAGGACGCTGAAAGCTTCCGGGAACCTGTTTCGTTTGCAAACATAGACCTCGAAATCGAATAAAAAAAGAGGGCGGCAAAACCCTTTTTTGGAAAATGCGAAAACCAAGCCTTACTTTCGAGTCGAATTTCTCCCGAAACCTACGTGAACAAGCTTTTGATTCCCTTTCTTTTTTTATTTCTTTTTGGCTCATTTTCAGGATGTAAGCAAGAAGCTTCCGGGGAGAAAGTCGAGGCAGAGGCCTTACCGCTTAAGTATGCGAAGGGTTTCACGATTTCCCGCGGAAAAGATTTCTGGGAGATCGAGGTCACCCAGCCCTGGACCGGTTCGGATCATATTTTTCGGTATTTGGTTTTGGAGGAAAATGCAGAAAAACCAGCCGGAGAATTCAGCGCCTTTGTGCAGCTTCCAGTTGAGAAAATCATTCTGACATCGACCACCCAGATCCCTCATTTGGATTTGCTGAATTCGACGGAGAAACTGGTCGGCTTTCCGCAGGTGGATCTGATCTCCTCGCCAAAAGCCTGGGAACAAATCAACGCCGGGAAAGTGACTGATTTGGGTTCGGGCCCATCCGCTAATACGGAAATGGTCATTGATCTGAACCCGGATTGTATCTTGATTTCCACGTTGGGAGATGATTTGCGGTACATGGATTTGCTCGCTCAGGCTGGAGTTCCGGCGCTGATCAACGGAGAATATGTAGAGCAACATCCGCTGGGCAGAGCCGAATGGATCAAGTTTACAGGAGTGCTTTTGGGTAAATACGAGGAATCGGTAACCGTTTTTGAAACGATCGAAACCGAATACCTGGAAGCTGAAAAACTGGTCAAAAATCTTTCGGAAACTGAAAGGCCAACTGTCCTCAGCGGCGTGATGTATCAGGATATCTGGTATGCGCCGGCAAGTGAAAGCTGGGGTGCGCAAATCCTGGAGAATGCCGGCGGACGCTATGTTTTCGGTGATCAGTCCGGTACAGGAAGTTTGCAGTTGAATTATGAGTTTGTGCTGGAAAATGCACTGGAAACCGATTTCTGGATAGGATCGGCGGATTTTGATGACCTTGAATCCATGGGAAAAGCCGAGCCAAGATATCAGGCTTTTCAGCCTTTTAAAACGGGAAAAGTATTCACCTACACGCTGAAGAAAGGACCAAAGGGAGGCCTCGAATATTTTGAATTGGGCTATATGCGACCGGACTTGATCCTGAAAGACCTGATCAAAATCCTTCATCCAAACTTGCTTCCTGCCTATGAGTTGTATTTTTACAGACAACTCGATGAAAAGAAATAGCACTCCCATTTTCCTTTTTGCAGGATTGATCCTGTTGATTTTGGGCTTTCTGCTCAATATCAGTCTGGGTTCGGTCAGTATTCCTCCGGGAGAAATCCTCGATGGGATTTTCAATGGAAATTGGGAAAAAGCTTCCCGCGAACAAATCATTTTGAATTACCGCCTTCCAAAAGCGCTGGTGGCAATTTTCGCAGGAATTGGATTGAGCCTGAGCGGACTGCAGATGCAGACTTTTTTCAGAAATCCGCTTGCCGGACCTTTCGTGTTGGGGATCAGTTCGGGTGCCGGTTTAGGAGTCGCGATTCTGATGCTGGCAGGTTCAGCCTTGGGTTTTGCCGCATCCGGAGTGGGAATAAATCCCTGGGCGATTGTTTTTGCGGGGACGATTGGAGCCGGATTGGTTCTGGTTTTGGTGAGTTTGGTAGCTTGGAGAGTCAGGGATAGCATGACGCTTTTGATTGTAGGATTGATGTTCGGTTCAGCGGTTTCCGCAGTTGTTTCGGTTCTTTCGTATTTCTCAGGAGCCGAAGCGTTGAAACTGTTTACCGTCTGGTCTTTGGGAAGTCTCGGCGGCTTGGGTTGGACGCAAGTTGGAGTGCTTGGATTGGTTCTTTTGCTGGGAATTATCCCGGTGATTTTCTCCGTGAAATCTTACAACGCCATGCTCATGGGAGAGGCTTACGCACAAAGCATGGGCATTAATCCCAATCGGCTTCGCTGGCTGATGATCCTGAATACAGGACTTTTGGCAGGAAGTATCACCGCTTTTTGCGGCCCGATTGCATTTATCGGAATTGCGGTGCCACATCTGGCGAGGATCATTTGGAAGACAGCGGATCACAGAGTGCTATTCCCGGCTTCTGCGCTGATCGGGGCGATTTTGCTTTTGCTTTGCGATGCGATGGGTCAGCTTCCGGGTTCGGCGCAAACCCTCCCGATCAATGCCGTGACTTCACTGATCGGCGCGCCGATTGTGATTGGTTTGGTCCTTCGAAAAAACTTCAGCAAGGAATTCTAAGCCATGGAAAATCCAGCAATTATCGGAAAAAATCTCAGCCTTGGCTACGCAAAAGGGAAAGCGCGCAAAGAGATTCTGAATGGACTCGACTTCCAACTTTTTCCAGGTCAACTCACTTGTTTGCTTGGCCCAAACGGTGTAGGGAAATCCACGCTCATCAAAGCGATTTTGGGTCAGTTGAAGCCCTGGGGAGGGGAATTGGTTCTGGATGGGCAACCCATCGGAAACTACACCCATATTGATCTTGCGAGAAAACTTTCCGTCGTTTTGACGGAGCCTTTTTTGCCGGGAAATATGACTGTCGGGCAGCTGGTGGCTTTGGGTAGAATCCCTCATACCGGCTGGACCGGGAAACTTGGATCTTCTGATTTGGAAGCGGTCGAAAAGGCGCTTTCCGCGACGAAGATTCAGTATCTGAAAGATGAGCGGTTGGCTGAGATCAGCGATGGTCAGCGCCAAAAAGCAATGATTGCCAGGGCTTTGGCACAGGATGGAAAGATCATGATTCTGGACGAACCAACAGCTCATCTGGATCTGGTGAATCGGTTTGAAATCATGCATCTGCTGAGGGAAATCGCCAAAAATCAAGAAAAAGCAATCCTGGTCATTACACATGATCTGGAGATTGCGATGGAGACGGCAGATCAGTTTTGGTTGCTGAATTGTGGCATTCCGCTGATTTCAGGCATGCCGGAGGAATTGGTGATTTCCGGGCAGATCAATCAACTTTTATCCGGAGATCAATTCCGGTTTAGCATGGAAAGAGGCAGGATTGAAAAAAGATCGGAGGCAGGAAATTGGAAGTTGGAAGGAAACCCGGATCTGGTATTTTGGGTAAGAAAAGTGCTTGAGAAAGCGGGTATTTCAGGTTCCGATTTGACGATTCAGGTAGAGGAAAATCCGTTTTCGGTTTTGGTAAATGGAGAAAATCGGTTCGTTGAGTTGGGTGAGTTAGTTAATTTTTTTATTTCCAAAAAGGAAAATAATTCTCCCGCAAAGCCGCCAAGGCGCGGAGAAAAGTGAGTTCAGAAAGCTGACACCAAAATCTTTCAATTTTTCAATCTTCCAATCGAAGTCAGAAAGCTGAAGTCATAATTTTTTAATTTTTCAATCTTCCAATTTTTCAATTCTTCTTAAAAATCCAGGATTGCTTTTAATTTGGTTCTGAGTTCGGCAATTTCTTTATCCTCAAGTGATCCTGATTTTTCCAGGAATCTGCGATTATCTAATGCCCGGATTTGATCGATCAGAATCTCGGAATCTTTTTCCAAACCGCTTTTCCCTTTTGAAAGCCGTACTCTCAGGATGTTTTCTTCCGGAGTTAATTGAGATGAAATCGGTAAAATGAGGGTTGAAGGATGATCCAATTGATTCAGTAAATTGGTTTGAATTACTACCACTGGCCTGATTTTTCCGGGTTCGGTCCCGCGAGAAGGATTAAGATTTGCCAGCCAGATTTCAAACTGCCTCATCTTCCATCAAGGCGTCAAATTCAGCTATCAGTTCGAGTGAACTTTCTCTGGCCAGTCCTGTCGCCTTTTCAAATTCAGCAGCAAGTTTTTTTCGATTTTGGAATTTATTGTAAAACTCCAGAGCCTCGTTGATATATCGGTTTCTGGCCACTTTCTTTTCCTTCAGGATTTCTTCCGTTTCGGCAAAGATGTTTTCGTCGAGTTTAAGAGAAAGCGTTTTCATAATTTTATCGGTATATACTTACAATATATACTCAGGTGTAGAAAGTTCCAAATTTGAAATATGAAAGCTGAAGTCTGAAACTTTTGAATACCTACTTTCAGCATTGAATCCTGCTTCAGACAAGTAGTTGCAGGCCGTCAAATCCGGGAAATAAGTAAGTCACGCGCGAAACGCAAGCGTCAGCAAAAGAAGTTTGAAATATGAAAGCTGAAGTCTGAAGTCTGAAATATGTACTTTTTTAAATCCGAAATCATAAATCAGAAATCCGAAATCAATACCCCTTCACTCCAGCCTCCGCGATAATCCCATCCTGTGCGGAGGTGACGCCTGAGACCCCGATCGAACCTACGATTACTCCGTCTTTGAAAATCGGGAGTCCGCCTTCGATAGCGACTACATTGGGAATGGATAAAATACCCGGGTTTCCAACCACTCCATCCTGAAATGCTTTGGTTGATCTTTTAAATAGAGCTGCTGACTTGGCTTTTGCCTGGGCGACTTCGATACTTCCGATTTGAGTTCCGTCCACTTTCCGCAGGGAAATCAAATTTCCGCTGGCATCCATCACCACAATCACCACCGTCCAGTTATCTTGTTTGGCCCGGGCTTCGGCAGCGTCAGAAATTCGTTTTGCATCATCCAAAGTCAGGTATGGCTGCATGGGTGCCTGCGCAAATGAGAAAAATGGAAGTAAAATAAGGGCAAGAATCAGAAGCTTTTTCATAGTTGTGTTTGGGTTTGGTTAGTAAAGTAAGTTACTGATTTTTTGCAGGGCTGCCCAAAACCATTAAATTGAAATCATTATCTATTCTTGCCATCCGCCTAACAATTTGATTTAATGAAGAATTTTTCCAGAAGAGATACCCTGAAAACGTTAACGCTGGGTACAGGGCTTGGCCTGTTTTCACCCATGAGCATGATAGCCGGCAACCTGCCAAAAAAGGATAAACTAGGCATAGCCTTGGTTGGACTTGGGTATTATAGTTCGGATCTGCTTGCTCCTGCGCTACAGCAAACTGCCAATTGCTACCTGGCAGGAATCGTAACCGGGGTACCAAACAAAGCCGAAATCTGGAAAGCGAAGTATAATATCCCGGACAAAAACGTCTACAACTATAAGAATTTCGATAAAATTGCGGACAATCCGGATATCGATGTGGTCTATGTAGTCCTGCCTCCATCGATGCATGCGGAGTACACTATCCGGGCTGCCAAAGCAGGAAAACACGTTTGGTGTGAAAAGCCGATGGCGATGACGGTCGAGGAATGTCAATCCATGATCGATGCCTGCAAAGCCAATAATGTCTCACTTTCTATCGGGTATCGTTGCCAGCACGAACCCAATACTCGGGCATTTCAAAAGATTGTGAAAGAGGGTTCACTGGGAAAAGTCCTTCAGGTCGATTGTGCTGCCGGATACAAAGAAGGAAGAACTGACCACTGGAAGCAAAAGCGGGAAATGGGCGGCGGAGTGATCTATGATATGGGCGTGTATGCTATTCAGGGTTCGCGATTGGGAACAGGCATGGAGCCGATTGCGATAAAATCCGTAAAACTCTGGGCAGAAAGGCCCGAGATCTACAAAAATGGTCTTGGAGAAATAGTGGAGGCCCAACTCGAATATCCCGGCGGTGTGATGGCAAACATCAAAACGTCTTTCTTCGAAAACACGAATTTCCTGAATATCAAATGTGAAAAAGGAACGATCGAAATGGCACCTTTCTCAGGTTACTCCGGAAATCAGGGAAAGAGTCCTTTGGGAGAGATCAACTTTCCATACAAAGCTCCATGGCAACAAGCCAACCAAATGGATATGGATGCTTTGGCAATCATGGGAAATAAACCGATGCCAGTTCCGGGTGAGGAAGGATTGAAAGATATCCGAATCGTTCAGGCAATTCTTGAATCTGCGGAGAGTGGAAAGAGGGTGGAGATTTGAGAGATTGTGAGAATAGGGATTGGGAGAAAAAGAGATTAGAGATTTAGAGATTAAAGAATAAGGGAAAGAGGGAGCCGGGAGGGTTCCTTTTTTTGTTTTTAAGGGGCTAGATCAGCTATCCTGCTTCTCCAGAAGCAGGATTTCTAACTTTTGAGGTTTTTGAAACCTCGAAGGTTTTGAGTTAGGGATTAATTAAGTTCGGCTTTAAATGATGAAAGAGTCCAGCGTCCGGAGACGCAGGACAACCGGAACATCGAATGCTGAACATCGAATCCTGAAGTTTTTAAAACCGACAGACAACAGACAACTGACAACCCACAACAGACAACCGGACACAGGACAACGGGTAGATTTTTTAATGATGAACATCGAATAATGAACATCGAATGCTGAAGTTTTTAAAACAGACAACCGACAACCGACAACCGACAACAGACAACAGACAACCGGACACAGGACAACGGGTAGATTTTTTAATAATGAACATCGAATGCTGAATCTCGAATGCTGAAGTTTTTAAAACCGACAACCCACAACCGACAACCCACAACTGACAACTGACAACCGACAACCGACAACCGACAACTCACAACCGACAACCGACAACAGACAACCGGGCGCAGGACAACGAATAGATTTTTTAATAATGAACATCGAATGCTGAACATCGAATGCTGAAGTTTTTAAAACTGACAACTGACAACAGATTAACACCCCTCCGCATTTGGAAATAGGGAATCGATATTCAGCTTCAGTATAGACGTAGTCCTTTCCCCTGAAACGGCCTTGGGAATAGCCACGTGAACCTTGTTCACGTTGATCCAATCCTTCGGTTTGCTTTTACTACTCTGTCAAGTATTGGTGCGAGGGTGCGTCATTCTTGGCAAAGCTTGGCCTTGAGAAAGGGATTGTGCGGGCTTTGGCAAGTGTGGGGTCTGGGACAGCTTCACTTTCGGGTTAGATATGTCCCAAATTGAAGAATTCATGGTTGCATCGGGAATCCGGGGCGTGTGTGCAGGAATGCTGCTTGGCAAGCTTCAATTCCAAAGATGGTGAGGCGATATTTAAATCATCTGCCTGCTTTCTAAATTGAGTTGTGCACTTGATGAATCACGTTGCTTACTTCTTACTCAGCGGTTGCCAATGGTTTGTTAATTGAAGCTTGCTGACGGTAAGTTCTTATCCAATTGAAAAACGTACCTCAAACTCCAGCACTCTCGGAAAATAACATTTCCACGAGTCGCAAGCCTGATAATGTAGATTTCCTTTTAGCAGATAATCTCTTCGTAATTTTTCCTCTGTAATCTTGATTGGAATTTTGACATCAAGCATTTCATCAAATACCCATAATCTATCATTTGTTCCCTCCATTTTAAATTCCTTCCACTCAGGGAAAATAGGTTGCCCATAGTATACACCTTCACTAGTTCCCATTTCGAGTCTTACAGGGACCAGACTGTCATCATTGACTTTATTCGCCTGGATGTGGTACCCATCCTTGATTTGAAATGAAACAGTAATGGCACTTTGTCCATCTGACTCTATGTTAGTGGAGCTGCTGCCCTTATATTTTATAAAATCAGCACTACTCGTTTGCTTGTATGTATCATCCTGTAGGAGTTCATCCATTTTATTTCTGAGCGCTACTAGTTTAGCATCAAAATCCTGTGTGTTAAGTAACGACATGTATTGTATATTCCCATTGGGATCTATAATTAGGTTGGATGCCAGCATCACTTCTTCACGTTCAAGGTCAGGAAGTGCATCTGGTGGTGCGAAGCGAGTGGCAACTGCTCCATCTTCATCCAATAAAATCGGGAAAGTGAGATTGAATTTGTCTCTCAGTTTTGCTCGACCAAATTCTTAGGTTCAAGTACGTCAATGACGAATACCTGCACATTCTTCTTTTTGTACTCCTGGTAAAACTGTTCAAGATTTGGGGCTTCGGCATTGCAAAAGGGACACCAGGTAGTAGCAAAATGGATCACTACAAATTTTCCCTTCAGAGATTTTGACGTTATCACATTCCCGTCCAAGTCTTGTAGTGTAAAATCTGCTGCAACATTTCCAATGTTGAGCGGTACTATTGTTTTATCTACCGTGTTATGCTCATTTCCAGAAGTGTGGAGTTTGCCGCAGCCGCAAAGTGTTATTACCAATAGCCCAATAGCGGTATTGGTGATCAATAAGTTTTTCATGGCTCGAATTTTTATTCCGCATCTGGCACCGGAATGTTACAGTCCGGTGCCAGACGGAAATTGATTGATAATTGTATCTAGTTCTGATTAAATTTGAAAGTCACCGGAACAGGATTCCGAATGATGTCCAGTACAGGAGATGTCTTCTGTACATAGGCAATAAGCTCATCTAGTTTTTCTTTAGGTTCATCAGCAACCATATTAACAGTGACCGTGATATTCTTGTAACCAGGTCTTATGCTTTCTGATAAACCAAGAAAGGCATGAAGGTCAATTTCGCCTTCAAGAGTAAAGCTTAGAGCGTTGATCTTGATGTTCATTGCCGAAGCGTTGTATACAATACCTACCGAAAGGCACGAAGCCAAAGCATGCAACACCGACTCAACTGCGTTGGGGCCAATATCGGTGCCCAACAAAACTGCTGGTTCATCTCCTTCTAAAACAAAAGGTTTGGAACGTGATGTGTCTTCCTGTGTGGCGCCATAGAAACTTTTTATTTCAGTTTGACAGTGACCACCATTTATCCAATTTGTTTTTGATCTGAATTTGAAGAGAGCAACGTCAGGGTTTTCTTTTACAGCACCGATGGTTCCAAGGAGTTGATCTACATTAACTCCATTCAATGATTTGATTACTACTTCATTCATAATTTTAGAATTTAATGGGTTAAAATTTATTTTGGTTTGCAATAAGTAGGACTGAATTTACAAAAGTCCTTGCTTAACGGCTAGCACCGAGATGCTTTTAATGCCATAATCCTTAGTGGCTCCTTTCGCGCTGTTAGATAAAAACTCATAAGGATTTTCTTTTGTTTTTGCCACCTTCATTCCTGCACTTTCAATTAGCGCATAGTATTCATCTATTTGCATTGCCCCCCCAATACAGGCAGCCCACAGCGTGGCATTGCAACTAATGGTATCAGGAAGCTTCACTGTGGTAACGATATCGGATAGGACAAAACGTCCACCTGATTTCAAAACCCGTGCTGCTTCCCTGAACACTTTTTCCTTTTCACTTGAAAGATTGATCACCCCATTACTAATCACCGCATCAATACTTCCCGATACCACGGGAATACTTTCGATATAACTATTTCGGAATACAACCTGCTTGAAATTATACCGCTTACTTAGGTCCTCTGCTTTGGTAAGCTGCTCGGTGGTCATGTCTATACCAATTACTTCACCACGATCGCCAACCTGTAGAGCAGCAAAGAAAACATCCATTCCAGAGCCGCTTCCAAGGTCAACAACACACTCACCAGCCTGAAGTTGTGCGAGGTCAAAATAGTAGCCCACACCAGCGAAAGAGTCAATGGATGAAGATGGAAGGTTGTCTAGAATTTGCGCAGGATAGCCCAGCCTTTCTGCCAGAGCTCTTCCCATTTCGAAATGATAGGTTACTTCAGGATGCAGCGCCACTTCCCGGTACATCTTCTTTACCTTTAGTTCGAGTTCCTCCCGGTTAACATTGTTATTTGTTGTGGTCATAGTTTCGATAATAGAATTGGCTTAAATGTTAATGAACTTGCTGCTGTTTGTAAAAATATTTATTGAGGTGAAGCAAATATATAAGAAGTAAAAGCGCAAAGCTTTAGCTATCGTTTCAAAGGCATTAAGCTATGTCGCATCGTTATTAAATATGGTCTCAATACCATTAATATAGTTGCATGCAATCCATAAAGAATTGCTTAACTTCATAAATATCAGTATTCTATGTTTGTATGAAATCAATGTTTCAGATGTTTGTTTCTTTAGGGCATCATCCAGACGATTCAGATGAGGTGAAGCTGAAGAAATCCAGTTTATTAGTGATGTCAGGGCCGTTCATGATGGCTGGATTGATTTGGGGATTGCTATACTTTGCCAATGGATTGGTTATTCCAGGCGCAATACCTTTTTGTTACGGAATTCTTTCTTTAGTGAGCATCCTTATTTTCAGGATTACAAAAAAGTATAAGGTTTTCCGTAACAGTCAATTACTCCTCATTCTAATCCTTCCCTTTGCGTTACAAATCAGCCTTGGAGGATTTGTGCCAAGCAGTGCTGTAATGTATTGGGCAATCATTGCCCCGGCTGGCGCTATGTTTTTTGATAGTGTGAAAAAATCAGTCTATTGGTTTGTAGCCTATATTTTGCTCGTTATTGTAGCATATTTGATTAATGACCTGCTACCAGACTATATCAACTGGAATTTATCAGAAAGTTTCATCAATGTGCTCTTCCTAATGAATATCATTGGGGTTTCTAGTATCGTTTTTGCCATCCTGTTTTATTTTGTTGGAAAGATAACGGACCTCAATGCAGATATTGAACTTAAGAAAAATGAATTGGAAGTCCAGGCGGAAAAACTAAAGGAGATGGATAGAATTAAATCCCGATTCTTTGCCAACATCTCGCATGAATTCAGAACGCCACTCACATTGATTCTTGGCCTCGTAAATAAACAAATTGCCAAACCAAATAGCCCGGCAGATCCAAACGATAGTGATACCATTAAAAGGAATAGTCATAGGTTGCTACAATTGATCAATCAGTTACTTGATCTATCCAAAATTGAGTCAAGTGAGATTAAAATTGAAGCTTCCAAAAATGACATCGTGAAGTTTACCGAAAACTTAACTTCACAATTTGAGTCGATGGCATATGTAAAGAAAATCTCTGTCTCCTTTAATGGCCATGACATAAACGTTCATCATTCGCATCAGTCCATTGAACTGTTTTTTGACAGAGAGAAGCTTCAAAAGATTTTAACTAATCTATTATCCAATGCAATAAAATTCACACCGCAAGAAGGAAAGATCGCAGTAGAAGTGAAGAGAGTAGAGATTAGTGAAGCAGAAAATTTAGGCGTGGTCAGCATTAAAGTAAGCAATACTGGCGAAGGAATTCCGGAAGACAAACTTGCCTTTGTTTTTGATAGGTTTTTTCAAGTTGACAGTGCCAGTAACAGGCAACATGAAGGAACCGGCATTGGACTGGCATTAGTAAAAGAGTTGGTACATCTCCATCATGGAAAAGTATTGGCAGAAAGTAATTTGGGTGTAACCAGCTTTACTGTCAAACTACCTTTAGATGATGGTTATCTGAAAGAAGACGAGAAAGTTGCTTCCATGCCGGTAGATTATACATCCGAAGAAAAAATGGAAATGATGGTGCCGGATATCAGCATGCAATCAAAGGTTGTAGGCGGTAGTGTCATAGCATCGGTATCAGAGGCTGTTGACCAACTTGAGATTCTGATTATTGAGGATAATCACGACTTACGGTCCTTTGTCGGTAACATCCTTCAACATGATTACAAAATAATTGAAGCTGTAGATGGTATTGACGGAGTAGAGAAAGCGGAAGCAAGAATTCCGGATTTGATCATCAGTGATGTGATGATGCCTGGGATGGATGGTTTTGAACTGTGCAAGAAGTTAAAGGCGAATGAAAAGACAAACCATATCCCGTTGATTTTTTTAACAGCAAAAGCAGCAAGAGAACATAAACTGGAAGGATTGGAAACAGGTGCTGACGATTATTTAGTTAAACCTTTTGATGCAGCAGAACTTCTGATAAGGATAAAAAACCTGATTGCCATTCGGCAAAAGCTACAGCGAAAATACCAGGGCGAGTCTTGGCAGAAACCCAAAGTGGTAGCGATTACATCGGTTCATCAAAAATTTATTGAAACGCTGAAAAACGTTATTGAAAAAAATATAGGCAATGAACTATTTGGCGTTGAAGATCTTGGTAAGGCAATGGCAATGAGCCGTTCTCAGATTCACCGGAAACTGAAAGCCCTCACTGACCTGTCCGCAACGACTTTCATTCGCAACTACAGACTCCATCGGGCAAGTGACCTGTTAAAGCAAGGCGCAGGCAACGTAACCGAAATAGCCTATCAGGTAGGTTTTAATAGTCAAACGTATTTCAGTTCTTCTTTCCAGGAATTGTTCGGGTGTTCGCCAACAGAATACAAGCACCAAACAATGTCAACGGATAATAGTAAAAATAATTTATAAATCTCCGGCTTAATTGGTTGACTTTATTTAATGCGTTGGTGCGCACAAAGGGATGTCGGTCCTGGGTGCAAAGCTGGATTTCAACAGACCACTCAGCATAAGCTTGGCGATCCATTCGGAATCTTTTTTGTCTGTCTTATGTCCGGGTACATTTATGATGTGTCGGGCATTCAGCACCTGTATCTCAAAGTATCCTTCAAGTACATAAAAACCGGTTTCCAATAAATCCCAGTACTCTCTATGGCTACGTGGGTAATACCATGATTATGAAGCCAGCAGATCAGCCGTTCCAAATCGGGAGTGAATGTTTGGATGGTTTATGTTTCTTCGATCAGGTCTTTACCCAAAATAGAAGCCACTACGCTGTCACGATGAACATCAAGACCACAGCCTCGTTCAATAATCTGGGGAAATTCTACTACAGTCGTGTTGTAAATGAGTTTAGTCACTACAATTAACGACCCACATGCTTGTGGGTGAATTCCGACCACTGGAAGCAAAAGCGGGAAAAGGGAGGCGGAGTGATCTACGACATGGGCGTTTACGCGATTCAGGGTTCGCGATTGGGAACCGGCATGGAGCCGATTGCGATAAAATCCGTGAAACTCTGGGCAGAAAGGCCCGAGACCTACAAAAATGGTCTTGGTGAAATATTGGAGGCCCAACTCGAATATCCCGGCGGTGTGATGGCAAACATCAAAACGTCTTTCTTGGAAAACATAAATTTCCTGAATATCAAAAGTAAAAAAGGAACGATCGAAATGGCACCTTTCTCAGGCTACTCCGGAAATCAGGGAAAGAGTCCTTTGGGACCAATCAACTTTCCATACAAGGCGCCTTGGCAATAAGCCAACCAAATGGATATGGATGCTTTGGCAATTATGGGAAATAAACCGATGCCGGTTCCTGGCGAGGAAGGATTGAAAGATATCCGAATCGTCCAGGCAATTCTTGAATCTGCGGGAGTGGAAAGAGGGTGGTGATTTGAGAGATTGGGAGAAAAAGAGATTAGAGATTTAGAGATTAAAGAATAAGGGAAAGAGGGAGCTGGGAGGTTTCCTCTTTTTGTTTTTAAGTGGCTAGATCAGCAACCTGCTTCTCCGGAAGCAGGATTTCTAACCTTGAAACCTCGAAGATTTTGATTTACGGCCAAATTGAGGTTGGCTTGAAAATAAGGAAGAGTCCAGCGTCAGAAGAAGCAGGACAACGGGGAAGCCGGAAAACGAATAGATTTTTTAATAATGAACATCGAATGTTGAACATCGAATGTTGAACATCGAATGCTGAAGTTTTTAAAACTGACAACCGACAACCGATAACCGACAACTCACAACCGGCAACCAGGCGCAGGACAACGGCTAGATTTTTTAATAACGAACATCGAATGCTGAACATCGAATGCTGAAGTTTTTAAAACTGACAACCGACAACCGACAACCGACGACCCACAACAGACAACCGGGCGCAGGACAACGGCTAGATTTTTTAATAATGAACATCGAATGCTGAACACCGAATGCTGAACATCGAATGCTGAATCTCGAATGCTGAAGTTTTTGTCAGTGCCTGACAACCGACAACCCACAACCGAAGACAGACAACCGAATCTATTAGCCCATAAACCCTATAAAAATACTTGAAAATTGTTTTCTCAAAAAGAAATATCTTTATATATTTGTCACACTAATTATTGGTATGACACAAGAGCAATTTGCACGGTATTCATTCCTCCTCGATCGCACTGCGCGTAAAGTAAAGCAATACGCTCAGCAGCAGTTCAAGACAGGGGATTTTGACGTGACGGTCGACCAATGGCTTGTCTTGAAAAATCTCTCCGAAAACGATCACATGAGCCAAACTGAGCTCGCCAACCTCGTTTTCAAAGATCACCCCACACTCACCCGCATCATCGATTTGCTTTGCAAAAAGGGCTACATGGAGCGTGTGCCCCATCCTCAGGATCGAAGAAGTTTTCAACTTCACCTGACCGGAGAAGGAGTGTCAAAAGTCACTTCTCTTCGTCCCAAGATTCTCGAGATTCGCGAAAAAGCCTGGGAAAATCTGAGCGATCAGGATTTTGAAGAATTTAAGCGAATCCTCAATACGATTTATCAGAACCTCGACGGGGGAGAAGAAGAATAATTAATTAGTATACTAATTATATTTACACGAACAAAAGTATTTATCCAGGGTTTTCCCATAAAAAATAAAGCCATGATTCACACAGATCTTTGTATCATCGGAGCCGGCCCGGTTGGCCTTTTTGCAGTTTTTGAAGCAGGTTTGCTCAAAATGCGCTGCCACCTGATCGATGCCCTCCCACAAGTGGGTGGTCAGCTTTCGGAGATTTATCCTCAGAAGCCAATCTATGATATTCCAGGTTACCCTGAGGTGAAAGCCCAGGAACTGGTGGACAATCTGATGGAGCAGGCGAAGCCTTTCCAGCCGACTTTCACACTTGGAGAGCGCGTGGAGCATTTGGACAAGCAAGCTGACGGTTCCTTCATCGTGACCACCAGCGACAAGACGCATATCCATGCCAAAGTCATCATCATCGCCGGTGGTTTGGGTTGCTTCGAACCAAGAAAGCCTGTGCTGGAAAATCTGGAAGCTTTCGAAGGAAAAGGAATCACTTACATGGTGAAGAATCCTGAGACTTTCCGTAACAAAAAAGTAGTGGTGGCCGGTGGAGGTGACTCTGCGCTGGACTGGGCGATATTCTTGTCCCATGTGGCTAAGCGGGTGACACTGGTTCACAGAAATGAGACGTTCCGTGGTACTCCAGACTCTGCTTCGAAAGTGTTTGATCTGGCGAACAGGGGGAAAATCGACCTGATTCTTTCTGCCAACCTGAAGGAAGTAAACGGAAACGGTACACTGGAAAAGGTGGTTCTGGAAGGTAAATACAAGGAAGAAATCAATATCGATGCAGATTACCTGATACCGCTATTTGGCTTGAGTCCAAAGCTTGGCCCGATTGCAGATTGGGGACTGAGCATCGACAAAAATGCGATTGAAGTTGACACCCGCGATTATTCCACCGGAGTGGAGCGCATCTACGCGATCGGCGATATCAACACGTATCCGGGCAAACTGAAACTGATCCTTTGTGGATTCCACGAGGCCGCGATCATGATGCACTCAGCTTTCAAGTTTGTGTATCCGGATCAGAAACTGAGCTTCAAATACACGACCGTAAATGGCGTTAATGCATTTTAATTCTTCGGGCGAGTCTTATTTATAATTGAACCTGTTATTGGGTTTTTCCTCCCGGTAAATCCTATTATTGCACTATGATTACTTTCACGGTAGAAGATCACGACGGCAACCGTCAAGAACACGAAGCACCGGATGACATGGGCCTGAGCCTGATGGAAATCCTCAAGGCGTATGAGTATCCTGTATTGGCTACCTGCGGAGGCATGGCCCTTTGTGCCACTTGCCATGTGGAGATCCTGGAAGGAAAAGAAGCATTGGGCCACGCGACTGATGTGGAGCTGGACCAACTCGAAAACCTGCCGGAATACTATCCGACTTCCCGCCTTGCCTGCCAAATACGAATCGGAGAAGTCCTCGAAGGAGCGGTAGTGAAGCTGAGAGGGGAAGATGTGTTGTGAGTATCTAGTAGCAGGTATCAAGTAGCTAGATGCAAGAGACGAGAAACAAGAATCAAGATTAAAAGAAACCACTCGGAGATGGGTGGTTTTTTTATTGAATTCCTTAAAAAACTAATTCACAGGCCACCCATGTTTGAACAAATAGGTTATTTCAGTCTCAACAAATTCTTCAGAAGTAAAATCATACAACTCTTGCTGAGTCACAAGTCGGATGGATCTCTCATCGGGAAAATATTCTAAACTTTTTACTTCAAACTTGTAATGAAGTTGCTTTGGTTCATTTGAAAAACCTTCTTCACCTCCGTAAAATCTCAATTCTAGATTGCCATTTTATCTTAGATCTACTATCCTTCTGGTTATTCCACATCCCCTAATAATTTCCTTCTCCTTTGTAATTTCATTCTCCCTTTCCACAAATACGAAATAGTCGAAATCCATAACCGGAGTTAACTTATTCAAACGCCATTCTATAGAAAAATCGCTACTACCACACCATGAAAAATTATCTTTATGCTCAGTGGTTTGCTGACCTGAATTCGTAAAATTTATAGGAATTGATGTAGTAACGGATTCTGCAAAATACAAACCATAAGGAACATCAGGCCTTTCTTCTTCTTTACACCCGGTCAGAAAAGACCAAACAAGAAAAAAAGGAATCACAATTTTTCTCATAGTCTTATATAATTATTATGTGTATTCAGTTGATTGCACGTACCAAAATAATATTTTGAATACCTATCCCTTCGACTTCGCTCAGGGACCGAAGTTTAGTTTTAAGTCTATGGAGGGGGAGGGAATGCGGCACCGCCGCATTCCCTCCCCCTCTAAACTATAATTAGCCGGAGGCTGAGCGAAGTCGAAGCCTGATTGGACATACGTGCAGATATCCGGATACACATAATAATTATTAGTTAAAATTACTTTTTAATAAGAGAATTGAAAGAGAACCACTTGGAAAAAGGCGATTTCCTAATTTATTCTAATTTCAGAATAAATCAACCCATATTGTCGATGAAAAACCTAATCTGGATTTTCCTGATTTTCCCAAGTATCGCTTTTTCCCAAATCAAACCCGGACAAAAAGAAGACGCTGCCAAAATCCATGATTTGATCGATCATTATTCGGAAGCGAGAGAAAATGAGGTATGGTTTTGTTTTTAGTTTGTTCCCAATCTGAGAAAATCTGTGACCTTTTCTGTGAAGATCTGCGGGAAAATTTTCAAAAAACCACGACTTGGTGGGCTTTGGAAAAACAATCTTGGCCTAAAATAAGAATTAGCTAGTCGACCATCCTAATTTACATTAATTAGGCGGTTTGATAGCCAGAGTCAACAATTTTGAATGCCATACTCAACTCAACAAGAATAACTTAGAACCTTCCTAGTTGGTAAGATTAGAGTAAAATCCCGTATTTTTTTATTGCTTTTCAAAACCAATCAAAATGAAAACCATTCTCCTTTTCCTCTTCCTCCTTCCCACTCTGGCTTTTTCCCAAATCAAACCCGGACAAAAAGAAGACGCGGTGAAAATTCATCATTTGATTGATCATTATTCGGAGGCGAGAGAGTCGCAGGATACGGTTTTGCTCAAGAGCATTTTGATGGAAGGGGAGGATTAATTGGGTTTTCCTGGTGAATTGATAATAGGCATTGGAGTCTTTACCTTATTTAGGTTATCCACTCAAAATAATTCTCCTTCGACACCTCATTCCATTTTGCAGCTGGATATGCTTTTGCAAAAGCTGTTGGTGCTTTTTTGCCGCGATTCCCCCACTTGAATTCTAAGCCTTGAAGTTCTTGGTGGCTGTTGACTTCAAGAAGATCGATTTCTTGCCCGTCATAGGTTCTCCAGAAATAATATTGAGGGAAATAATCCTTTGAGGAATTGAATTTTTTTCGCTCGGTAATCATCCATTGCTCCCAAAGTTGGCCGACATCATTCCTGAAATTGAGCGGACTGAAATTATTGATCAGGGCATTCCGTATCCCGTTGTCGTAGAAATACCACTTTTTAGATTTCGAAACTTCCTTTCGCAGATTTTGGCTGAATCCATTCAATGGAAAGATGATGAACACCTTCGAGAGTAAATCCAAATACCGATCCACTGTTTCTTTGTTGATCTGAAGACTGTTTCCCAGTTCCACGGTGCTGACCTGACTACCGATCTGAAAAGCCAGCAACTTTAATAATCTCAGCAGCACATCTGCTCCTTTGACCATGGTCAAAGCAAGCAAGTCTTTCAAAAGATAGGAGCTCACGATTGATTTCAGGTATTCTTCCTTTTCAGCAAGAGACGGCAAATGAATCAGCTCCGGATATCCTCCATAAATCAGTCGATTTCCCAGTTGATTAATACTTTCCAACCTGTTTTCGGTTTGGGAAAATTCAACCTGGGCTAAGGGAAATAACTGATGCTCCAATTGTCTTCCGACCAAAGGCTCCCCGGCATCATTTACCAAATCCAGGCTACTGCTTCCTGTTGCTATGATGGTGATTCCCGGAATGGAATCGATCATTAGCTTCAGAATTTTTCCAATGTTGGGAACAGCCTGTGCTTCATCGATAATGACCAGTTTCTTATTTCCTATCAATTGTTTGTAGTTGGCTACGGTTCTGTTTTGCAGGTATTCGGCAACCTGAACATCTTCTCCCAAGAGAAATAGTGTATCATTCTCATGTTGTTTAAAAACTTCTTCAATTATCGTCGTCTTGCCAGTTCTTCTGCTTCCATAGAGCATCAGCACTTTTTGCTTCCCGATCTGACTGAAGATCTTTTTTGCTACAAATCTTGGGATTTCCATGGGTGAATAAGTTTAGTTTACTGGTTAGTTCATTGCCTGTCCCTTGTAGTAAGCCTATTGAAAGATTACTCAAGCAGCGCAATTTACATTAAATAGGCTGGTTGACCGGCGTAATTTACATTAATTAGGCGGTTTGTCTAGCCCAATTTACAATTCCTGATCAAAATAAACGGCATGAATTCGGAGCCTGCTTTTTATTAAAGTGAATACTTTCATCTTTTTTTTTGTAAAATCAGGTACTTTATTCTTCCCTATAAATCGCGAAAATGAAAACCATTCTCCTTTTCCTCTTCCTCCTTCCCACTCTGGCTTTTTCCCAAATCAAACCCGGACAAAAAGAAGACGCGGTGAAAATCCATCATTTGATTGATCATTATTCGGAAGCGAGAGAGTTGCAGGATACGGTTTTGCTCAAGAGCATTTTGACGGAGGATGTGGATCAGCTCGTTTCTTCAGGGGAATGGAGAACCGGAATCCGGGAAGCAGTGGAAGGAATGATGAGAAGCTCCAATACCAATCCAGGAGTCCGCAAGCTTCATGTAGAAAAAATCAAGTTTCTCAGTGATGAAATAGCCCTGGTAGATTGCAGGTATATTATCACCGACAGTCAGGGAACCGAGCGGAATCTTTGGAGCAGCTTTACGGTCGTGTTTCACAAAAGGGACTGGAAGATCTCTGCGATCCGGAATATGAGGCCTACTCAGGGAGATTGAATTTTAATAGCCCAATAAAATACTCAAAATGAGGTTATTATACCTATTTTTGATTCAATTCAGTATCAATTTTTTGAATCAAATTTTTAACGAGTAAACGATAATCTCACTTTAAGAAGACTAGTGGCTCGTAAATCAGGTTGAGACGGCATAAGAGAATTTTTTGGCTTTTATTTTGAACTCCCTCTTCTGGATTTTTGTTTCCACAAAGGCATTAAAAGCTGTTTTTCCAATAAGTCTTTGTGTTTTTTAAATTCCTAATAATCTTAACCTTAACTAAAGAAAAGATGAAAAACCTACAACTCTTATTACTCTCTATCGGAACGATGTTGTTGTTCACTCAGTGCGCCGAAAAATCGGCTGAAACGGTGTTAAAAGACGATAGTCAACGCCGGGAAATTATTGCCTCAATTGTTAGCCATGAGCCGTACAGAGCAGAATTGATGGATGAAATGATGTCTAACGATAGCTGTAAGCACATGATGCATGAACGCTTGAAAAGCGATCCGGCAATGATGCAAATGATGATGCATGACTCGACTATGATGCACAAAATGATGAGTGGGGACAAAAGCATGCAAATAAAAATGATGGATCATATGGTTGACATGGCAGATAAGGATTCCGTTTTGTTTAATGCAATGATTACCAGGATGAACTCTAAACCTGAAATGATGACCAGAATGAAGAAAATGCCAAACTCAAAAATGAAATAAGATGATGTACGATAATTCCTGGGGCCGGGGAATGGGCTGGGGGATGTGGATTATTCCTCTTTCGATAATTCTCCTTGTTGTATATGTCCTAAGGTACCGGGGAAGAAAATAATTTAAATCTTTAGTAAAGTGGTTGGTTTGAATTTTTCTCAATTGTCGGGTGTGGTTTTCACTACACCCGTTTTTTTATAAATATTGACTTGGGTTAAGAAACCTTGTTTCAAAAAAAAGTAGAACTTGACCTAACTGCACAGCTTCGCAGTGTTCACAAAAAAACCGGAAAATTTCCGCTACCCGAAATATGAGGCCGACTGTGGGAAATTGAATTGATTTTTGATCCGATTTCTCCGGAAGCCGGATAACTCAACGTTGCGGCCATGCAACGATAAAAAGGAGAGCTGGACATTATTGGTGCCCTTTTCTTTAAAACTTCTCCTTTAAATTCTTTCGAAACCTCCTCATCTTCCTTGCTCTTTTGTGTATTAACTGAAAGGAATCCACTACTTCCCCAAAACTCATCCTTTCCAACGGTAAAATCTGGACAGGAACTGATGCGGATACATTTTTGGAAGCGATAGCGGTCACTGGAAATACCATCACCCAAATCGGCGATACGGAGGCGATTCTTGCTGATCCTGCCACGATTGCGGTTTGGGAGAAAGCCATCTGCCCGGTTCGATTGCCTTATTCTTTTGCCTGGAATTCGATGCTGAATCAGGTTGCAGAATTGGTTTTCAGCAGTGATTGGCCTCCCGCAATCTCCATCAATCCTATCAGAGGAATCCACGTAGCCGTCAATCGCCGGGACCCGAAGGGCTTTCCGGAGGAAGGTTGGGTACCTGCTGAAAAAATCACCATCGCTCAGGCGCTCAAAGCTTATACTTATGGAGGCGCTTATTCATCATTCGAAGAGGATAAAAAAGGACTAGTTCAGCTTGGCTATCTGGCGGATGTGATTGTGTATTCGGAGAATTTATTTGAGATCGAACCGATGAGAACTCACGAAGTCAAGGTGGTGATGACGATCGTGGATGGGAAGGTTGTCTATGAATTGGACTGAACCAAATATCAAACTGACTTCATGGAAGAGAAATGAGATTTGGTTTAAATCAAATTTTTATAATCCTATAAAATCTATAGGGTTTATTATATATTTACCTGCAAAATTATTCAAATGAAAGTAGTCGGCTACTTAATCCTGTTAAACTTGTCTCTGCCTTTGGTTGCCGTGGCACAGCGTGAGGTGACCCAACAAGAGTCACTATGGTGGGGATATTTTTTCACCGTTCCTATCAACGAAAACTGGTACAATTTCACGGAGTTTCAAGAGAGACATTTTATTTCACCAGTTTCCCAAAATCAGTTTTTGATCCGTACGCGATTTCACAGACATATTGGCGAAAAATGGGATGGTTCATTCGGGATGGCTCTTTTCCTGAATAATCGACCAGGAGATGATGATCAGGAGGATTTTACTCAGCCGGAACTCAGGCCGCATGGCGAGATGGAATATAAAACAGACATTGGGGAAATTGGGTTTGACCACCGATTTCGATCCGAGATTCGATTTTTTAAAGAACTGAATGATTCAAAAACAGGCCTGGGTGAAACTTACGAGCTGACCAGCTTCAGATTTCGTTACCGAATCCAGTTTTCTGTTTCTTTGAAAAAGCTGGATGAAAACCGCGCGGTCAAACTGAAATTCGGTGATGAGATTATGATCATGGCGGGAGGCCAGCTTGGACCTATGGTTTTTGACCAAAACCGGATTTATGCCGACCTGAGTTTTGATTTGAATCCGAAACTCATACTGGAATTGGGATATGTTAATTGGTTTCAATCCGATCAATCCGGGGGATATCTTGAACGGCATATTATCAGAACAACGCTGCGCCACCAATTGGATTTTAGCCGAAATAAAGCATCTCAAAGAGCAGGGAAGCAGTAGCTAAGTGTAAATTCTGACTTTTTCCTCTGATTGATTTCCGCTGTTAGACATTTGTAATGTCGAACTACATATCGTAGGATTTTCAATCCGACCCAACGACAACCGTCTCCGTCCCCGGCACTCACTTTCTAATACCCAAATTGATTCTGCGCCGGGTTCAATGGATTTTTCCTTTTTTTATACCATGGGTTTCACTTCGTTTCACCCATGGCTATTAAAATTAAAGGCCTTCAGCCTTTTTGTTCTGCGCTGTTGGACATTTGTAATGTCGAACTACATATCGTAGGATTTTCAATCCGACCCAACGACAACTGTCTCCGTACCCGGCACTCACTTTCTAATACCCAAATTGATTCTGCGCCGGGTTCAA
>JAKFCO010000022.1:0-90196 GCA_036676605.1 Algoriphagus sp. | reverse complement strand
TCTCTTGGGGGTTTCTTTTGTTCGACTTATCTTTCTTTTCTATGGAAAAACTGAAAATCGCCAGTGCGCAATTTGAAAACCGAAGTGGTGACAAGGAATATAACCTGGCTGTGATCGATCGGCTTTCTGCCAAGGCCTCTGCTGAAGGGGCTCAAGTTATCGCCTTTCATGAATGTTCTATTACTGGATATTCCTTTGCCCGCAAGCTGTCCAAAGAACAGATGCTCGAGTTGGCTGAGCGAACCCCAGAAGGTCCGAGCACCAAAGCTCTAACTGAAATCGCACGAAAAAACCAGATCGTGATCTTGGCGGGCTTGTTTGAAAAAGGAGAAAACGACAACCTCTTTAAGGCCTACATTTGTGTGGATCAAAATGGGTTGGTAGCCAAGTACCGCAAGCTTCATCCCTTTATCAATCCGCATATCTTACCCGGAAATGAATATGTGGTCTTTGACCTCCTGGGCTGGAAGTGCGGCATTCTGATCTGCTACGACAATAATATCATCGAAAATGTGCGCGCCACTAAACTGCTTGGCGCTGATATCATTTTCATGCCCCATGTGACCATGTGTACGCCTTCTACCCGCCCGGGTGCCGGATTTGTAGATCCCAAGCTTTGGGAAAACCGGGAAAATGACCCCACTTCGCTGAGAATTGAGTTTGACGGGTTGAAAGGTCGGGACTGGTTGATGAAGTGGCTGCCTGCCCGTGCCTATGACAATGCCGTCTATCTGGTCTTCTCTAATCCTATCGGCATGGATGATGATCAACTGAAAAACGGTTGCTCGATGATTCTCGACCCTTTTGGAGATATTTTGGCCGAATGCCGCAGCTTTGAGGATAGCTTTGTGATTGCCAACATCACTCCTGATAAACTCAACCTTGCAGGAGGTTCGCGCTATATCCAAGCCCGAAGGCCAGATCTGTATCGGGACATTCTCGGACAAGCCCACAAACCCGAGCAAAAGGTCGTTTGGCTCAAGTCTGACAAGTAATGAGTTTCCTAATGGGGTTGAAGTTTTAGGAAAATGGAATTACTCCCGACTGCTGTACGGGATCCAAAAAATAAAAGGGAGGAATTGCAAATTACACCCAGTCCAAGACAAATTCTACGCTCAGAAGAGATTGAACTTATAACAGATATTTTCATCGAAATCAATTTCAAATTCTTCCAACAAGGCTTTGTATTCATCCAAAAACGACACTTTTTTACGGTGTTCCTCTTGGTTTTTGATGTAGTTCATCAATATTTCTTTGGCTTTGATGGATTCTGAAAATGCACCATATCCATCTTGCCAACCTTTAAATTTTGGAAAAATCCCTTCTCGTTTAATAAAATCATCACTGGCTAATTTGATGTCTTTGACCAAGGATGATATCGAGATGGTTGGATGGATATGAGTCAGAATGTGAATATGGTCTTCCACGCCATTGATCCGGTAGAGATGGTAATTTTTATTGGTGAGGAGTTGGTGAATAAAGGCAAACATCCTCTTTTTTGATCTTGGCGATGGTCGGTTCCCGGTGTTTGATAGAAAAAACAATGTGGTAAATCAATTGTGTGTGCGTTCCCATAAAAATCATGTTTGGTGGAAAAATGGAATGATTTGAATTTCGGGAATTTGGATGGGTTTGGCAATTGAATTTGAGATAAGATAAGTTCGACGCCCTTCGGGGTCGGTAGGAATAATCATATCCATATCCTCTTTTCCACGGGTTGCACCCGTGGCTATTGAAAGGTTAGACCCTTTCAGGGTCTTTTTATATGGAGTCGAATTATGATGAGATTTCAGACGGTGAAGCCGTCGAACTTCTTAATAGCCCCCGGTAGAACCGGGGGTAAAAAAGGAAATAGAGAGTATGGTGGTACCAACCCCGAGAGGGGTTGAACTTTTGGGGAAAAGGAATTACAAATTCCAGAAAATAGAAAGGCGTAGATGCTATTTACGTTAGTCAAACGCCCATTCTACGCTCAGAAGGGGAATTGGGAAGGTAGGCGGAAATTGTATGGAAATTTTAAGCACGCGCGACATGCGCGCGCTAGCAGAGGGTGAGGCTCACCATTCTTTTTTTATTCAAGATAAGTAAAAATTGGATAATCCAATTGGACATTCATTGACATCATTTAAGGGAATTAAAACTTTAAGGTTCCCGGATCTTGATTCCCTGACGCTCTTTTGACACTGCGTATCCGGACACCCACTGCGAACTGATTCCTGCGACTGCCTACTGATTCTCACCCATTAAAAATCAACTTAAACGTCGTGCCTTCACCCAATTTGGAGCGGACCTGAATATTGCCTTTGTGGCGACGCATGATCTGTTTGGAAAGGCTGAGTCCGATTCCGGAGCCTTTATTTTTGGTGGTGAAGAAAGGAATGAAAATTTTACCCAAAGCTTCTTCCTCGATTCCCTTTCCGGTATCGCTGACTTCCAGGATGATTTTTCCCGACTCATCGATAAATGCCCGGAGGGTGATGATTTTCTCGTCTGAATCTTCCAAAGCTTGAATGGCATTTTGAAGCAAATTGATCATCACCTGCTCGATCTGATTTTGATCTCCGAAAAGAATCAGTTCATTGGGGTTAAGTTCTTTTTTCAGAGTAATTCCCTGTGATTCGAGCTGGTTTTGAAGTAAGATTTCGAGCTGATCGAAGAGCCTTGAGATTCCGATACTTCCGAATTTTGGTGTCGGGATATGAGCCAGACTTCGGAATTCAGACACAAAACTGATCAGTCCCTGACTCCGCTTTTCGATCGTGCTGATGCCCATCAGACAGTCCTCCATGTCGGAAGAATTTAGTGGCTCGTTATGATCCATCTTGTCTTCAAGCTCACCTTTCAGGGTTCCGGCGAGGGAGGAGATCGGCGCAATGCTGTTCATGATCTCGTGGGTCAGGATTTTCACCAGGTTTTGCCAGGCTTCCATTTCCTTTTCCTCGAGTTCGGATTGAATGTTTTGGAGCGATACGAGTTTGAATTTTTCTCCTCTCATCAGCAATTCGATCACGTAAACGGACAGCTGCATGATCCCGTCGGGATGCGCGATTTTGATGAGTTCACTTCCTCCTGTTCGCAGATTTTGGATTGCGAGGTGAAGCTCTTTGTTGATGCCTTCGATTTGATTGATGTTTTTCAATTCTTCCACATTCAAAATCCGCTTTGCTGCGGTGTTGACGATCTGGATTTCCCCATTTTCACCGAAGGTGATCAGGCCGATACTCAGGTGCTTGAAGACGGATCTGAAATACTGGTAATTGGCTTCTTTCTCCGCCTGATCCTCTTTGAGTTTGGCCAAGATCGCATTGAACTCGATGTGCAGATCATCCGTCTCCGTCCCGTCAAACTTGACAGGATAGAGTTGGCTGTACTTGTCCTGCTTGATATTATCCAGAAAGGTTCGGACTTTTTTGAATGAACTCTCCGAATACCGGATCATAAAAATGGTCTGGAAAATCACCAAAATGATGAACAGGGAAATCATGAAGACTCCCCAACTATCGAAAATGGCGTAGGATAAAAGAAAAAGGGAGCCGGCCAACAGCAGGATTCTGCCGAGCAAGCCTACTTTATAGTCCATATTTTTCTAATCTTCGGTAGAGGGAAGCACGGGTAAGTCCGAGTTCCTTGGCCGCTTTGGAGATATTTCCGCCGTTTTTGTCGATCGCACGCTGGATGGTACTTCGCTCCATATCGTCCAGATTCAGGGTAACGGCAGTTGGAGCTTTTTCGGAAGCAGGCTTTGCAGAAAGGAAAAAGAAATCTCTTGAATCCAACTCGGTGCCTTCAGCCATGATGATCGCCCGCTCGATTGCATGCTGGAGTTCACGGATATTTCCGGGCCAGCCGTATCGCTGAAGCAAATCCATGGCGGCCGGAGTAAAGCCGGTGAAGTTTTTACGGTATTTCTGAGAATAGCTTTTCAGAAAGTGATTTGCCAGAACAGGAATATCATCGTGCCTGTCTCTCAATGGAGGAAGGAAAATCTCGACGGTATTGATACGATATAGTAAATCTTGTCGGAAAGAACTCTCCATCACCATCTCGTGCACATGCATATTTGTCGCGCAGATCAGGCGGATATCCACAGGAATTGCTTTGTTGGTACCGATTCGCGTCACTTCTCTTTTCTGCAAAACGGTGAGAAGCTTAGATTGCAAAGGCATGGAAAGGTTTCCGATTTCGTCCAGAAAGAGAGTGCCGTTGTCCGCAACTTCAAATCGGCCGGCCCGGTCTTCTTTGGCATCGGTGAAAGCTCCCCGCTTATGACCAAAAAGCTCACTTTCGAAAAGTGACTCGGTGATCGAACCCATATCCACACCCACAAAGATCTCGTCTTTGCGAAGGGAACGCTCGTGGATTGCGCGGGCGATGAGTTCTTTTCCGGTTCCGTTTTCACCCAAAATCAGAATATTTGCATCAGTCTGGGCTACTTTGTCGATGATCGAAAAAATATTTTTCATCGAAGCGCTGCTGCCGATGATGTCGGCGTAAGGCTTCTTGAGATCAGTTTGAAGTTGTTTTTGCTTCTTCTGAAGCTTGTCAACTTCATTGTAGCTTTCCTTAAGTTTGACCGCAGAGGAAAGGGTAGCAATCAGCTTTTCATTTTGCCAGGGTTTCAGGATGAAATCGGTCGCACCTTCTTTCAATGCCTGAACTGCCATTTCCACATCTCCGAAAGCAGTGATCAAAATCACGACCGCCTTTGGATCGATTTCTCTAATCTGATTGAGCCAGTAGAATCCTTCTTTGCCGGAAGTGGTATCCTCCCTGAAATTCATGTCGAGGAGAATCACATCATAGCTATTGTTATTGATCAGAAATGGGATTCTTCTCGGATCTTTTTCGATCATGACTTCTTTCGCATGCTTTTTCAGGAGCATTTTGGCTGCGAAAAGCAGGTCCTCGTTGTCATCGATGATGAGTATTTTTCCTAAAGCTTGAGTTTCCATGGTTGACTGTTTGGATATACTAGGGGAAAATGATGCCAACCCTAAATTAGGCAGTATTCAGCTGTTTTTCAAGTTAAAGTGTCCGAAATTGTACGATTTTATATTGAAAACGGACACTATTGTCCGGGTTTTCAGCCTTGAGAGATTTTTTATAACTTTGCATTTCACAAAATCAAAAAAACATGCAAGCTAAAAAGGGTGATTCAGTGCAGGTGCACTATACAGGAAGATTGGAAGACGGAAGCATTTTTGACTCCTCTGTTTCTCGTGAGCCTCTTGGTTTCACACTTGGAGACGGAAATATGATCAAAGGATTTGATGCTGCTGTTTATGGAATGATCATCGGTGACAAGAAGACCGTGACGATTCCTGCTGCCGAAGCTTATGGTGAGCGAAGAGATGATATGATGATAGATGTGCCGAGAGCGCATGTTCCTGCTGATATTTTACCTGAGATTGGTCTTGATTTGGTATTACAGGATGAAAATGGACGACCGATGCCAGTGACTGTGGTTTTTGTCGATGAAGAAAAAATCACGCTTGACGCCAATCATCAGTTGGCAGGTCAGGATTTGATATTCGACATTGAACTTGTAAGAATAGGATAAGCAAAAAGCCCGGTCAACCGGGCTTTTTATTGCAAATTTTTTAGCCAATCCGGCATTTGGTAGAGGGTAAGCTTGTCTTTGGAGACGATCGCCAGCTTTTCCTGACCGACTTGCAAATAGTGTAAATCGGGGACTTGGATCGAGGCGATTTTTTGACTTTCCCCGGTGGAAAGGGAGATAGACATCAGTTCACTTTGCTCAAACCACAGCAAATGTTCTTTATAAAAACAGAGCCTCTGGGTTGTTTTCACATCCAATTTTTCAAGAAGATTTCCCTGATTGTCAAAAACGAAAATCCCTGATTCAGGTACATTCATGAAAATCCTGTTTTTGAATTCCCGAATCTCAGCTACTTCAAGATTTTCTGAATTCAGAATCAGGTTCAAAGGTTGAGATTGAATCACCAGATTGCGCAGATAATCCAGGGATTTCAAACTCAGATCTGACTCATCCCAAACCCAGATCACGTTGTTATTTCCAAAAGTTGCTGCCTTTGCCAAATTGACGTCAGCGAGTAAAAAACCGCTTTCGGTGAGTGGATTCAGAAATCTATCAAGAACACGATACTCTTGCAGGTCGGAAGAAAAGGTAAAAACATTCACAGTCCAGGCTGCTTCCAGCTGATTAAGCCTTCCTTGTCTTGGTGGGGAAAAAAGGTTTAACTGCTTGCCTTCAGCGCTGAAAAGATAAATATCCCCTGCAATATTGCTTGCGAAAACCTGGTCTTTCGTGTCCAAAGAAACCAGATCAATATTTTTTACCGAAATCTCAGCGATCGGTTTTCCCAATAGTTGGACTTCCTGGGAAAGGCCGTTAAAGCAGATCAGACTAAAAAGCAGGATTAAGGAAAGCCTCATTTCTCAAAGGTTTTGAGGGTTGCTTTTTTCCCATCAAACTCTAAAAAAGTGTACTGACTTACCCATTCCCCCATATTGAAATAGGTAGCTTTTTCACCCACAGGCAATTCCAGTGGAAGATGCCGGTGTCCAAAAATATAGAAGTCATGATGTTGGCTTGCCTGGATTTCCTTGCAATAATGCCAAAGCCACTCATCGTCTCCGAGAAAATGACTTTCGTCTTTTGCAATATTGGTAATTCGGCTATGGTCTGACCATGCCTTCGCCAGTTTGACCCCAAAATCAGGATGAAGCCATCTGAAAAGCCAATTAGAAACCGGGTTTGTAAAGACCTTTTTGAGGAATTTATAGGATTTATCGCCCGGCCCAAGTCCGTCTCCGTGCCCGACCAGAAGGATTTTTCCTTCAACAGAAAGCTCAATTGGATTGTGGTAAACCGGAATTCCGAGTTCCTGGGTGAAGTAGTCCCTCATCCATAAATCATGATTGCCGGTAAAGAAAAAGATGGGAATCTTACGATCCCGTAACTGGGAGATTTTGGAAATGAATGGAATAAAACCCTTTGGAATAACCTCTCCATACTCAAACCAAAAATCGAAGATATCTCCGACAAGAAAAATGGCTGCAGCATCGTCTGCAACTGAATCCAGCCAGCGGATGATCTTTCGCTCTCTCAGCTTGCTTTTCTCTGGATTTGGTGCGCCCAAATGAAAGTCAGAAGCGAAATAGAGCTTTTTTCCATTCAGGGGAAAATCCGGTGGGGTTGAATGCATCGCTAAAGATAAACTCAGGGAGGATAAATAAAAAAGCCCTGAGAGTTTCAGGGCTTTTGTTAAAAATATTAGTTTTCTGAATTGCTCTCTTCAGGGAGGACCTTAGCTTCTCCTTGTACTTCATCATCACCTTCTATTTCGGGAGTGCTTAACTTGTCTGTGACCACTTCCGGAGCAGATTCTTTTTTATTAGTAAACGCCTGATAAGTCGTTTCCTTTTCAAAAGGTCGCTTTCCTATCAACTTTTCCAAATCAGACTGAAACAAGATTTCTTTTTCAAGAAGCTCTTTTGCAAGAGTTTCCAATTCAGTCAATTTGCTCTTGAGCAATTCTTTCGTGCGCTCATAGGCTGAAAGGACTAATTTTCTCACTTCCTCATCGATGGTTTCCGCAGTCGTTTCAGAATACGGTTTGGTCATCTTGTATCCGTCAGCTTTCGAATCATAAAAAGATACGTTACCGATTTTATCATTCATACCATAGACAGAGACCATGGAATAAGCCATTTTGGTCACTCGCTCCAAATCGCTCAATGCTCCTGTTGAGATTTTCTTAAAGATGATTTCTTCAGCAGCACGTCCTCCAAGAGTCATGCACATCTCATCAATCAGTTGCTCTGTTTGGTATAGGAACTGCTCCTTTGGAAGGTATTGAGCATAGCCCAAAGCCGCAACTCCACGAGGTACGATACTTACTTTGACCAATGGATCAGCATGCTCCAGAAACCATCCCGCTACTGCGTGACCAGCTTCGTGGTAGGCTACGATTTTCTTTTCCTCTGGAGAAATAATTTTATTTTTCTTTTCAAGACCACCGATTACACGATCGACAGCATCCTGGAAATCCTGCATATCAACAGCAGTCTTATTTCTTCTTGCGGCGATTAGTGCAGCTTCGTTACAGATGTTAGCTATTTCAGCACCTGCAAAACCTGGGGTCTGAGCAGCCAATTTCTTCGGATCAATATCATCCGCCACTTTGATTGGAGCAAGGTGAACTTTAAAGATCGCCTCACGACCATTGATATCCGGTTTGTCGATGGAGATCTGTCTGTCAAATCTGCCCGCTCTCAGGAGCGCACTATCCAAAACGTCCGGTCTGTTGGTCGCAGCAAGTACGATTACGCCTGAATCTGTACCAAAGCCATCCATTTCTACCAGAAGGGAGTTCAATGTATTTTCACGCTCGTCATTTGAGCCCGGCATTTGACCTTTTCCTCTGGAACGACCGATCGCATCGATCTCATCAATGAAAATGATACAAGGCGCTTTTTCTTTTGCTTGCTTAAACAAATCCCGAACCCTTGCCGCACCTACACCGACGAACATTTCGACGAAATCTGAACCGGAAAGTGTGAAAAACGGAACTCCTGCTTCACCTGCAACAGCTTTTGCAAGAAGAGTTTTACCAGTTCCCGGAGGTCCTATCAGCAAAGCACCTTTTGGTATTTTACCTCCAAGTTTCGTGAATTTGGAAGGGGTTTTAAGGAATTCAACAATCTCTTGTACTTCTTCCTTGGCTTCATCCAAACCTGCCACGTTGTCAAAGGTGATCTTTACTTTATTGTCAGCATCAAAAAGCTGAGCCTTTGACTTGCCAACATTGAAGATTTGTCCGCCAGGACCGGAAGGACCAGACATTCTTCTCATCATAAACCAGAAGAAGACAAACAGAAGGATCAGGAATCCAAAACTGCCGAAATAGCTACTCCAGTTTTCTTCGGTTGTTACCGAATAACCAATTCTGTTTTCAGCGGGAACTTTCTGCTCAAGTGCTTCAAAATCAGATGCAAAAGTCTCTGAAGAAGCTACCTGTAAGGAATAATGGGGGCCTGCCGGATTGAAAAGCGTAGAATTAGCCTCCAATTCGTCTTTGTATTTAGGCAGAGATAAAGCTGTTGGCTTTAAAGTGATATCCACCCGATCCATATTTTTGATAAAGACAACTTTGGCTACATCATTAGCCATGTACATGTCTTCAAATCTCTTCTTGGTAACGTCGATTACTGCACCTCTCTGCTGCACCCAGGTAAGTCCAATCAAAACCAAAACCGCAGCTACTATCAGCCAAAGTTGGAAATTGGGTTTCTGGGGTGCTTTAGGGAGTAAGTTTTTACTTTTATTTTTCTCGCTCATCGCTAATTAGGTAATTCTTGAAACTTAAGGTAAAACGGATTAATGTTCTTAAAGTTTGAGATACTTTCTTACCCGATTCGGGTAATTTTGGCATCTCCCCATAACTCTTCTAATCCGTAAAACTCTCTTTGATCTTTAAGGAAAATATGGGCAACAACGTTCACATAATCTACCAAAACCCATTGTTTACTGCTTTTTCCTTCTGTTCTCCATGGTTTTGACTCTCCAGCTTTTAAAACTTGCTCCTCGATTGAATCCGAAATGGCGTCCAGTTGAGTATCTGAAGTGCCGGAACAAATCACAAAAAAATCGGTAAATCTGTTTTTGATATTTCTGAGATCCATCAATACAATGTTGGAAGCCTTTTTTTCTTCCATTCCTTTGACGATCACTTTGCTCAGCTGTTCTGCTGTCATATTATTGTTTTAATTTTGCTTTCGCCAGATAAATATCTGCTCTGATAGGCGAATCCAAAATTTATGTATAAAATCCTTGCCAACACGATTTTTTTGGGGAAAGATGTTCATTTCCTGCCAGAGTGTCACTCCACCAATGACACAGCTCTACAGTTGGTCAGGGAGAGAAGAGCTAAAGAAGGAACGATTGTGATTTGTGAAAATCAAACTCAAGGGAAAGGCCAACGAGGAAATACATGGATATCCGAACCATGCAAAAACCTCACTTTCTCACTTGTTCTCAGGCCCACTTTTTTGGATATCTCTGAGCAGTTTTACCTCAATATGACTGTCTCAAATAGCATTCGGAAGCTATTGCAGGATTATATTCCAAATCTGCAAGTGAAATGGCCCAATGATTTGGTAGTCCCTGGGTTTGGGAAAATCGGAGGGATTTTGATTGAAAATACATTTTCAGGTGAAGGTTGGGAAAATGCAGTCGTGGGAATTGGCTTGAATGTAAATCAGTTGAACTTTAATGCTTCAGGCGCAACTTCCCTTTCTTTATTAACCGGAAACAAATTTGATCTCGAGGAACTTTTTCGGTTGCTGATTACCCAATTGGAGCAAGGATACATCCTATTGAAGAAGGGGAAATGGAAAGAAATCAAGGCAGAATATCTGCATAACCTTTTTTTAAAAGACCGCGTATCCAAATTTTCATCGGAAGGAAAAGAGTTTTCCGGAATAATCACAGGGATAAGTCAAGAGGGAAAGCTTGAAATCAGTCTCCAAAATGGTGATGAGGTCTTATTTGGATTGAAGGAGGTAAGCTTTCTTGATTTACCTTAGGTTTTAGATTCTAAACTTTATGAGGTAACTTTGCCCACTTGATAAGAATTCAATCAGTTAACAATCAATAATATGTCAGAAATTAAATCTGAAAAATTCATCCAGTTCAAGGTGAAAGATATTTCTCTTGCTGAGTGGGGAAGAAAAGAAATTAAATTGGCGGAAGCCGAAATGCCGGGTTTGATGGCTTTGAGAGCGGAATTTGGTCCTTCTCAGCCTTTGAAAGGTGCCAGAGTTGCAGGATGTCTTCACATGACTATCCAGACGGCAGTTTTGATCGAGACGCTTAAAGCTCTTGGTGCTGAAGTGACCTGGTCTTCATGTAACATTTTTTCTACGCAGGATCATGCTGCTGCTGCAATTGCTGCTGCAGGAATTCAGGTTTACGCCTGGAAAGGTCAGACTGCTGAGGAATTTGACTGGTGTATTGAGCAGACTCTTTTCTTTGGTGAAGAACGCCAGCCGCTTAACATGATTTTGGATGACGGCGGTGACTTGACCAATATGGTTTTGGATCTGTATCCTGAGCTTGTTTCCGGAATCAGAGGTCTTTCTGAAGAGACTACAACCGGTGTTCACAGATTGTACGAAAGAATGAAGAACGGAACTCTTCCGATGCCTGCAATCAACGTAAATGATTCAGTTACAAAGTCTAAGTTTGACAACAAATACGGTTGCAAAGAATCATTGGTAGATGCGATTCGCCGTGCTACTGACGTGATGATGGCAGGAAAAGTAGCAGTTGTTGCTGGTTACGGTGACGTTGGAAAAGGTTCTGCAGCTTCTTTGAAAGGTGCCGGTGCAAGAGTAATTGTAACTGAAATCGATCCGATTTGTGCGCTTCAGGCTGCAATGGATGGTTTCGCAGTGAAGAAAATGGCAAATGCAATCAAAGAAGCTGATATCGTTGTCACTGCAACAGGTAACAAGAACATCATCACTGCTGAGCATTTCAAAGCGATGAAAGACAAGGCGATAGTTTGTAACATCGGCCACTTTGATAATGAAATCGATATGGCTTGGTTGAATAAAAACTATGGTCATACCAAGAATGTGATCAAGCCTCAAGTGGATCTTTATGAGATTGACGGGAAAGAAATCCTGATTTTGGCTGAAGGTCGTTTGGTTAACCTGGGTTGTGCCACTGGTCACCCATCATTTGTGATGTCAAACTCATTCACCAACCAGACTTTGGCTCAGCTTGAATTATGGCAAAACCATGAGAGCTATGTGCCTGGAGTCTATGTTCTTCCTAAGCATTTGGATGAGAAAGTAGCCTTCCTTCACCTGGCTAAACTGAGTGTAGAATTGGATATACTTTCTGATGATCAGGCCCAATACATTGGTGTGGAAGTGAAAGGTCCATTCAAACCAGAGTACTACAGATATTAATCTGAAATAGATAGAAATGAAAAGCCCCGAAGTGATTCGGGGCTTTTTTTATGGATTTAGCAGAAGTCTCCTTCCGTCAGGCAGTACTACATATGCTTCAACTTTGCAATTTTCTTTCCATTCGTAGGTAAGGTTATACATTACCTGTGCTGTTTCACTTCTGGAAACTTGCCAGGCTTCCTTCCCGGCAACAGGAAAAAGCTGATTATCCCGGAAACAAGAAAAGAGTAATTCACGCTTTTCGCTAAAGTCAAAAATGAAATTTCTGCCCGCAGGATTTCTTCCATTTATCATCCCTTTTGAATTCAATCCGACCACGACTCCATTTACTAAACTCAACGTGTGAGTCAGGTTTCCTCCAAATTGGTGAGTCAGTTCATTTTTGGTTTTATGGGTCAGGGTTGCGAAAGTCTCATTGATTACTCCCGAAGGATTCTTGGTGAAGGTGCGGATACCATTTATGGAAGCATCCTGAAAAGTGTAATTCTCATATTCAAGAAACCAGATTGGATTTCCTGAATCAGATTGAGCCAAATCCAGGATTAATTTTCCGGATCGTTTTGATGTACCTGTTTGCTCGCAGGTTGATCCGGGATCAAAAGTTAAAGTGACTCGCTTTGCAGTTTTATCTATGAGAATCTCAGGACAACCCGGCAGATCAAGCGATTCGGCGTTTGAGTATTGATCGAAAGAAATTTGTGTAAAAAATATTGCCTCACTCCATGCCTTTGAAACAATGAATAGCTGGGAAGCCTCGGTCGGAAGATCGGTGCTGATTACTCTGTCTTCATCTTCCTTGCAGGCGATTAGAAAAATCAGGGAAAAGAAAATGTGAAGGACTCCTTTTTTCATTCAAAAGATTGATTGGGTAAAATTAGCGTTTTTTGACAATAGCCGGATCTCTTTCAAATACTGGGCCTAATGGCTATCTTCGAAATCAACGATAAACCAAATCCTTATGATAATGACCGATGGAATGCTCAAACCCGGGGCGTTGAAAGGAAAAAATATAATCATCACTGGCGGGGGAACCGGGCTGGGCCGATCCATGGGTGAGTATTTTTTGGAGCTGGGAGCCAATTTAGTAATTACATCCCGGAAGCTCGATGTTCTGGAAGGCACAGCCAAAGAAATGATGGAGCAAAAAGGCGGAAGGGTAATTTCTCTGGCTTGTGATGTTCGGGATATCGATCAGGTTGAAAAGATGTGGAAGGATGCAACCGGGCAATTGGGGCAAATCCACGTAGTTCTCAATAACGCAGCTGGTAATTTTATCAGTCCAACAGAGCGTCTGTCAACCAATGCATTCAATACTGTTTTGGATATTGTGCTCAAGGGAACTTCCCAAGTGACGCTTACAGCCGGGAAAGATTGGATAGCCAAAAAACAACCCGGTACTTTTTTGAATATCGTGACCACTTATGCATGGACAGGATCAGGGTACGTAGTACCATCGGCTGCCGCCAAAGCAGGTGTTTTGGCGATGACAAGATCTTTGGCAGTCGAGTGGGCCAAGTATGGAATCCGATCAAATGCCATCGCACCGGGTCCTTTTCCAACAGAAGGAGCATGGAGCAGATTGCTTCCGGGTGACCTGGTGAAAAAATTTGATCCGGCTAAAAAGGTGCCGGTCGGAAGAGTAGGGGAGCATCAGGAGTTAGCCAATCTGGCAGCTTATATGGTTTCGGATTATTCATCCTATGTCAATGGGGAAGTCATGACTATTGACGGTGGTGAATGGCTCAAAGGAGCAGGTGAGTTTAATAATCTGGACCAAATTCCCCAAGAAATGTGGGATATGATGGAGGCATCTCGCGGAAAAAAGCCATGAGCCCCGGAGTAATCTGGGGCTATCTGAAAGCGAAATGGAAAATCAGAAATTTATGAAAGGAGGCTTCTGTCTCTTTTTCAGTTTAAAAAATTGAGAATTACTCAGGTAGGATATCTTTTTCAAAAGATTGATTTTTCTGGACAGACTCCTTTATGCTTTTTTTCAATGCTGCATCAAGCTGCTTTGTCTCGTTTTTGATGAGATTAACAAGTTTTTTAGATTCTGAGCTTTGGGGTTCAGTGTCCAGAATTTCCAAAATCCCCAGAATATTGGCAACTCTGGCTCTTAATGAGTGGGATTGCTGAAAAGCCAGGTCTTTTAAAAAGTAGTGGTGCTCATGTAGCCAAAGCTGTTGTTTCTTTTTCTCAGTGATGTCCAGAATACACCCCAAAATTCGAATTGGTTTACCTTCCTCCGACCATTGGATGGTTTTACCGTATCCTAAAACCCAAAGAGTTTCATTTCCTTTTGAAAAAATCCTGAATTCCTTTCTGAAAGGAATGCTTCCGGTTGTTTGAAAATGTCTGGAAAGATCCTTGACCAATCCGGAATAATCTTCAGGATGGATATGGTTTTGCCATGAAATATTTCTTTTCTCGGTTGCTTCGTCCTGAGAATAACCAAGCATTTGGGCTAATCCCTGGCTGATATTATCAGCCTTATTGAAGTAATCGAATTCCCAAAATCCAAGTAATTTATTTTCCAGAAGGCTGTCAACGATTTCATTTTCTCCTCCTGATCTGTCAAAGAAATCCCCAAGTCCGATGTTATAGGGTTTAAGCGGTTCTACTGGATGCCCAATTCCCAAACATGTGCCATAATCTCCTGAGATAAAGAAAAATTCCCATTTTGTAGGGCTGATTGTTCCTTCCAGATGATTGATTTTTTGAAGCTCTACAATAAATGATTGATGGGAATTTCTCCAGGCTTTTATGCGCTGGTTTTCATATTTTGACAATTCAGAAGAAAGAAAACAATCCGAGAAATGAAGAGCCTTTTCTTTCTGACCAAAAAGGGAAGGGATAGGGCCAAGTCCGGAATCTGAGGATAATACATTCCCAGACTTGTCAATGGTCACTTGTAGAAAATACTCTGAAGAGACAGCTAACTTGCCGAGAACCTGAATTGCTTCCCAATTATTCATATAATAAAGATAAAGTCTTTAAATTATAATAAATAATCTAAAGGCATAAAATATTATTCAAAATACAAAAAAATATACATAAAATGATTTCAAATAGCATGAACTTAAATAGGTCTGATTTTGGTCAACCTGAAAATGTGGGGAATATCTTGACAAAAGAAGAGGCTTTGACTCTTTTGAAAGATTGGGTGAAAAATGAAAAGCTCATCGTCCACATGCAACAAGTCGGGTATCTGATGAAAAACTATGCAGCCTCAAAAGGAAATGATGAAAAGGACCAATACCGATGGTATTTGGCAGGATTGCTACATGATGCAGATTGGGAAAAGTGGCCTGATTCACATTGCAGAATGATTATTGAAGAATTGGAACGAAGAAATATTGATCCGGAAATTATCAGAGCAATTGCCGCTCATGGACCTAAGTATTTTGGAGTGGAGCCGGTGACCGAGATGGACAAGATGCTTTATGCGTTTGATGAATTGAGCGGTTTGGTGCATGCTTATTCTTTGATGAGACCTGAGGGCTATTCAGGAATGGAGGTTAAAGGCGTGAAAAAACGTTTGAAGGATAAGACTTTCGCAGCTCAGGTAAGCAGAGAAGATATTGCAGACGCAGCTGGCAGAGCTGGAATAGACCAGGATATTTTGATTGAATTTGTAATCAAACATCAAATCGATGCTTTGAAGGATTTTGAACTTTGAATTTTAAGTATGTTCTCAAAAAGGCCAATAGAATGAATACCAGCTTTAATCAAAAAAGCCGCTTCAAGCGGCCTTTTTTGATTATTCATCCTCATCAATCGGATTTTGAACCGGTCTGAAGTTTCCTGCCGGAAGTGCAGCGACCGCTTCCTCTTTTTCATAAGGGAATACTTCAACTATCGGACTTTCTACTATGTCAGGGATTCTGAAGCTAACAAGCATATTGCTCAGGCTTTCCTGAATCCTGTCAAACGCTTGCTTTGCGTCCTCAGCAGTCACGATCATGTACTGAGTTACTTTCTTTTCTTTACCGCTATCAGCGTCTGCAACCAGATATGTGATTTTGCACTTATACCAGATATCTGCGTCTTCATAGAAAAAGACATCCACGATATTACTCTTGCTGATTCCGGTAACCTGAAAATCTCCCCGGATCTGTGATCCAAGTCGGTCATACAGTATTGCCTCAGCCTCGGTAAAAGACACAGCATCAACCAGATATTGCTCTACCATGTTCTTCAGTAGGCCTTGTTCATTTTCTTTTGCGTACTTGACTTTGCACAAAAACCAGGTTCTCATCTTATTTTAAATTGAAGTTTGAAGGTAAATCATATCCACTGAAGGACAATGCTAATGTTTCCTAAAGTAATTCAATTGGCTGTTCAGGATTCTCTAAGTTGCTGAATAACAAGCTATTTTTTTTGATTTCAGAATATGCGTATCCGGATATCTGCACGATGGATAGAAGCCTATCGGTTTTAATGATGTGGAAATGTGACTCCCCCTTTTTTAAGGGGGTTAGGGGGATTTTTTCATTAAAATCCCAACTTAATTCTGTTACGTGCAATCAAGCTAATACACATATTTTCAGAAAATTCCAAAGTGATTTAGTTCAGTGATTTTTTTCGAATTGGGTGAATACTAGAAAAGCCGTAAATTATCCCCAATCCACGGCTATGAGAGAGAAAATTTTGTACAGTTTTCCGGTCCAGTTGTTTCTGCTTCACCTGCGGAAAAATCTCGCGTTGATTCTTATTTGGGCGCTTTTATTAGGGATCATCCTGGAAAAATTCGGAGTTGTGCTCGGGATTCCCTTTTTATTTTTGGACCCGGAATATTTAAACCAAGTCTCCTGGCTGAGTTTCTTTTTGGTGGGAATTGGTTTTTCTGTGTTGACTATGGCTTTTCACATGACCACTTACATCATGGATGGCCGTCAGTTTACCTTCCTGGCTTTGTTGAAAAAGCCCTTCATTCACTTCTGCATCAATAATTCAATCGTTCCCCTGATTTTTTACCTGATTTATATTATCCGGTTTGTGAGCTTTCAATTAGATAATGATCTGGAAAGTAACTGGGAGGTCTTGTATTATTACCTTGGTTTCTCGGGGGGAAGTATCGCTTCCTATGCCATGATTTTTGGGTATTTCGCTTTTACAAACAAAGATTTTTTCATTCTGTTCGCAGGGACTTTGGACAAAAGACTTCGAAAGGTTAAGTTTTCCCGAGCCAATGTTCTAAGCCAATACAAAGACCAGAAAGTCAATAAAAATAAAACTCTCTATTTTCTGAACCTTCGACTTAAGCCAGAGCGAGTCCGACCTGATATTTCAAGATTTGAAGGAACTCAATTGCTTCGTGTCTTTGACCAGAATCACTTGAATTTATTCTTGATTCAGGTTTTCCTGATTTTGTTCGTCTTGTTTTTGGGCTTTTTCAAAGAGAAACCATTACTCCAGTTACCCGCTGCTATGAGCGGCACTTTACTCTTAGCCATTTTGGTGATGCTGGTAGGCGCGGTGAGTTTTTGGTTGAGAAGCTGGTCTACTGTGGCAGTATTCACCTTCATCATTCTGGTAAACTATTTTTCAAATTTCTCATTGCTGAACAGACCTCACGAGGCATTTGGAATTAATTATTCTAAGGCCCCTGTGCCTTACAATCTTCAAAAGCTCGATGAACTCCTTCATCCCGATACGGTTGCAAAAGACAGAAACAATACGATTCGAATTCTTGAAAACTGGAAGAAGAAATTCAATCCGGAAACGAAACCCAAACTGGTTATAATCGCTGCGAGTGGTGGAGGTCAGCGAGCGGCTCTTTGGACTTTAAGTGTCATGCAAAATATCCATTCCATTGCGGATGGTGAAGTTATTCGGCATACGGAGCTTTTGACAGGCGCATCCGGAGGAGTTTTGGGGGAGGCTTTTTTCAGAGAGATTTACTTGCGTTCACTATCCGACACGACGATTGACCTTTCGAATAAAAAGTACCAGGACCAAATCTCGGCTGACAATCTCAATCCGATCATCTTCACTATGCTGGTCAATGATCTCTTGATCCGCAACCAACATTTCGAATACAATGGCTTCCAACATTTAAAAGACCGCGGATTCGCTTTCGAAAATCAACTGAATCTAAATACTGACGGAATCTTGGATAAGCCAATCTCAGCATACGAAGAACCGGAGTTTACCGCCGATATTCCCCTGCTTCCCGTATCCACGCTTATCACAAATGATGGCCGAAAGCTGGTGATCTCGCCCCATTCAATGTCATATCTGGGCACTTCAATGATGGGGAAACTCGGGAGTGAAGAGAAAAAACAATCCATTGATTTTAAACGATATTTTGCAAATCATGGAGCCGATGACCTGCGATTTCTCACCGCATTGAGGATGTGTGCTACTTTCCCTTTTATCACTCCCAATGTCCAGCTTCCTACAGACCCCGTCATGGAGACGATGGATACCGGGTTATCGGATAATTTTGGAATTCAGGATGCACTTCGGTTTATGTACGTTTTTCAGGATTGGATCAGGCAAAATACCGCAGGAGTGGTCCTGATCACGATCCGGGATTCTGAAAAGTCGATAGAAATAGCCCCCAGCTTTCCTCCCAAAATCTTCGAAAAAATTTTCACACCGTTCAAGAATATTTATTCCAATTGGGATAATGTTCAGACTATTCAGAATGAGGTTTTATTCAATTATATGGCCGAATCGATGCCTTTTGATTTGGAGAAAGTTGAGTTTGAATACGCTCCTGAAAAAGTACAGGACCAGAAACTTACAGGCAGCCAGATTGCCATGCAAAGAGCCTCTCTCAATTGGAGGTTGACAGCGAAAGAGAAGAAGTCGATTTTGGCATCCATCCGAACTTCTAAAAATCAAAATTCACTTCAGAGGTTGCGAGCACTTTTTGAGCATCAGGAAAAAATCATTGAAACTGACTCTGTTCAATAGAAAAGGGGTTGAAATTCTAAGAATTTCAACCCCTTTTCTATTTTGCTTAGTATGCCAGTCCCCATTTTTTGTAAATGAAATGCATCAGCCATGCCGGGCCGATCATCAGAAACTGGACATCCTTCAGAAATGAGGGTTTTTTCCCTTCGATTTTATGTCCGTAAAATTGAATGATCCATGCAATTACAAAAATCGCCAGACTGATCATCCAGAGTTTTCCGGGAAAAGCAAGGTCAAGGAAATTTGCCAATGCAAGACAAAGAGCCGAGAAAAAAAACATGCCCAAAGCAAGAGGACCCGATAAAGTCAAATAATAAAACAAAACCAACGCCAGGGTAAGAGTCGCCCAATTCGAAAAATTACCCAGGAATGGGAAAAGTTCAGGAAGCGGACCTTCGGGAATACTGAAAATAAGTCCTACTACACTGAAGAAAATGGAAGGGACACAAAACCAGTGAATCAGCTTGTTAGTCTCATTTTGGTGGCTGAGCCCATATTCATGAAGTAACGCTTCGATTTTTCTCATGGTATTTTGGGATTTAATCTGTTAGATTCGATTCAAATTACTAAATCTCCATTTAATTGCTTTTTTGATTCAGGAAAATGTTCAGCTATTGGGAAAAGAAACACTTTTTTCACTGCGATTTGGCGGTGGTTGGTTCAGGTTTCGTTGGATTGTCTACAGCAATTCACTTTAAGAAAAAACACCCAAAAGCCCGGGTTTTAGTTCTGGAGCGAGGAATTTTTCCAAACGGAGCAAGTACAAAAAATGCGGGCTTTGCATGTTTTGGCAGCTTGACTGAGATTTTGGATGATTTCTGGCAAATGACTCAGGATGAAGTCCTTGATCTGGTGGAGAAGCGCTACAAGGGACTTCTCCGGATTCGTAAAAATTTCGGGGACAAAGCGCTGGGCTTCAAGCATAGTAATGGTTTTGAATTGCTCGATGAGCAACTTGTTTCGGCTGTGGATCAGATGGAAGATGTCAATAAGCTTTTGAAGAAAATCTTTAAGGATGACGTGTTTTCAAAAGTCAAAAGACCTGAAAAGCTTGGTTTCTCCGATCAAATCAAAGTGATCATCAAGAATAAATTCGAAGGTGAACTGGATCCCGGGAAGTACATGGATTCACTTTGGGAAATGGCTGAAAAACTTGGGATCAGAATTCTGACCGGAATTTCAGTTCATGAAATAATGGAAGACGAAGGGCGAATACTCGCTGAGTCAAATTCCGGGAAGGAATCGATGGAATTTGTAGCAGATAAAATTGCGATCTGTACGAACGCATTTACAAAAAAGCTATGGACCGAATCTGACCTGGTTCCGGGTCGGGGATTGATCTTGCTTAGCAAACCTCTTGATTTTGAGATCCCCTGGAAGGGTGTTTTTCACATGGACAAGGGTTATGTGTATTTCAGAAAGGTAGACGGAAGGTTATTGCTCGGGGGAGCGAGAAATAAAGATTTTGAAGGGGAAAAAAGCACCGAGTTTAAAGCGAATCCCAAAATCAAATCCCATCTGGAGAAATTAGCGAGTGAAGTTATTTTTCCGGGAAAGGAAATTCAATGGGAAATGGAATGGACAGGAATTATGGCTTTCGGACCTAAAAAATCTCCTTTGATTCAGCAAGTTGGCAAAAAAACTTTTGCAGCCATTCGCCTGGGAGGGATGGGTGTAGCCATAGGGTGGGAGGTAGGAAGGGAGCTTTCTGGCCTTTTACACAAAATGTAAAGTAATTTTTTTTCATTAGATTCAGGCGTTAAACACACCAAACCCCATTAATGCAAGGACATACCCGCGCTCCAAAGGTTTTTGATGCCCTTATTCCCTTAGCTTTTTTGATCATTCTCCTGGTAATCAATATTCAGGTTTTTGGCACAGACGGACTTTCAGGATCAAGTCAAATTGTTTTAATTTTGTCTGCTGTTGTAGCTGCCTTGGTTGCCATTTACAGACTTGGTTTTCATTGGGAAACTCTTCAGGATGGTATCGTCAAAAGTATCAGTGCAGCGATGTCCAGCATTTTGATTTTATTCCTGATCGGAGCCTTGGCCGGCACCTGGCTGCTGAGCGGAATCGTCCCGGCAATGATTTATTATGGTCTTCAGGTATTGAGTCCGGGGATTTTTCTTTTCGCAGCATGCGTTGTTTGTGCAGTCGTTTCCATGGCAACTGGCAGCAGCTGGACCACAGTAGCAACCGTAGGGGTTGCCTTACTTGGAATCGGAAAAGCGCTGGGGTTTGAAGAAGGAATTATCGCAGGAGCGATTATCTCAGGAGCATATTTTGGAGATAAAATGTCTCCTCTTTCTGATACCACCAATTTAGCTCCGGCAATGGCTGGCACTGATTTGTTTACGCACATTCGGTACATGGCCAAGACGACTGTTCCATCGATGTCAATTACTCTGATTTTGTTTATTGTAATCGGACTCAACTATGAAACGAGCGGATCCGTTGATGATGTGAAGGCAATTTCTGCGGTAATTCAGGAAAGATTCAACATTTCAGGCTGGTTATTTATAGTGCCAATTGTAGTCTTGGTAATGATTGTAAAGAAAGTCCCCGCTGTTCCTGCTTTGTTGGCAGGCGCGTTATTGGGAGGTGTTTTTGCATTGATATTTCAGCCTGAAATCATCTCAATGATTGCAGCGGAAGACGGATCATTTGTTTATCAGGGTTTCAAGGCAGTTATGATGGCTCTATATGGTGAAATTAGTATCGTCACTACCAATGATGTGGTGAATGAATTACTCGTGACCAGAGGAATGGCCGGGATGTTGAACACCATCTGGTTGATTATTTGCGCTATGGTTTTTGGAGGGATAATGGAAGAAAGTGGGATGCTCAGAGTGCTGGCTGAAGCGATGATTCGGAAAGTACACAGTGTTGGGTCATTGATAGCCACTACCGCAGCCACTTGCGTATTCTTTAACATCACGACTTCGGATCAATACCTGGCCATCCTGGTACCGGGAAGAATGTATGCAGATGTTTACAAAAAGAGAGGGCTAAAACCAGAGAATCTCAGCCGTACTTTGGAAGATTCGGCAACAGTGACTTCCGTATTGGTGCCCTGGAATACTTGCGGTGCCACACAGGCTTCGGTTTTAGGAGTAGCAACTTTGGTCTATGCTCCTTATTGCTTCTTTAATATAATCAGTCCTATCATGACCATATTTTATGGGTATTTTAAAATTGGAATTGCGTATTACGACAAAGAAGAACAGTTGGCATGATTCCTTTTCAGATTACTAAAGAAGAAATTAATGAGCTCCCTCTCGGACAGTTTGAGGGAGAAATCTACCTCGTCAACAAAGTTGAAGATGTGGAGGAGGTGGTCGAGTTTCTCGAAACCCAATCGATCCTTGGCTTTGATACGGAGACAAAACCTGCTTTTCGCAAAGGGGTAATAAATCCCGTTTCTCTGCTCCAGCTATCAACCAAAACTCAGGCATTTTTATTTCGATTAAATGATATAGGATTCCCGAACGACCTTCGTACACTTCTGGAGCGGGAGCATATCGTGAAAGTTGGTGCCGCTGTTCATGATGATTTGAAAGGTCTTTCCAGACTTACCGATTCATTCTATCCCAACTCATTTTTTGACCTCAACGATGAGCTGAAGAAAGTCGGATTTCACAATGTCGGAGTCAGGAATCTTTGCGGAATGGTCCTGAAAATGCGTATTTCCAAGTCTGAGCAAGTTTCCAATTGGGAAGCGCCTGTCCTGACAGAAAAGCAGCAGCGCTATGCAGCGACGGATGCATGGGCTTGTCTGGAGATATTTAAGTTGTTGAAAAAAGAGGGTTACCTCGATGAGCTATTCAGGAGCTGATCAGGTTCAGGCCTTTCACATCGGTCAATCCGGAAAGAACGGCCGCCTTTATTCCTTCCCGAAATTCCAGTTGCATTTTGCAATCCAGATTCATTTCCTGAGACTGGATTTGGAGGTCGAAAGTTTTCACCAACTTCATGACCTCGTTCATCGAAGCGTAGGGAAATTGAATCTCAACTTCTGCCTTTACTTGTTTTTCGATGATTTCTGACTCCTCGATCGCCAAGGCAGCAGCTGTTTTGTAAGCCTGAATCAGACCACTCATTCCCAGTTTTGTACCTCCGAAATACCGGACTACAACAATCAAAATATTGGTTAAACCTTTGGATCGGATTTGTCCGAGAATCGGATCACCTGCGGAATGGTTGGGTTCTCCGTCGTCAAAAGCCCGGAAGTGATCACCGTCTTTTCCCAATACCCAGGCAAAGCAATGATGGCGTGCATCGAAATAAGTTTTTCGCAGTTTCGTTAGATTTTCTTTAACCTCATCTTCGGATTTCACCGGAAAAGCGAAGTAATAGAATTTGCTGTTCCGCTCCTTGAATAAACCTTCGCAAGGCTTTGAAATTGTAAAAAATGTATCTTCAAATGCAGCGGCATCCTTCAGACTTGACATGCGTTGGAATTCTTTGGTTGGACGCGAAAATAGAAAATTAACCTGTGGGTAACCTTAATTCAAACTGAATTATCTTAATTTTAAGAAAACTGGAGCTGCAAAAAATGCCTGAAAATTTGATTAACCAAGATCCGTTTTTAATCCGGTTGCCGGGTGAATCCACTCCAACCGGTGAATTGCATTTCTGGGAAAATGAAAAGTTGTTTCCGCAGGGAATCAAACGATGCTTTTGGATTTCCGGAGTGAAAGAAGGGGAGACCCGCGGCAATCATGCACATTGGAAAGAATCCCAGATTTTGGTAGCAATCAGCGGATCTGTTGTGATTGAAGTTGAAAATATTAAGGGGGATAAATGGAAATTTCCTCTCTCAGGGCCTGAAAATGGTCTTTTTGTTCCTCCCTTGCATTGGGTAATAGTTCATTTTTCACTTGACTCTGTACTGCTTGGATTATCAGATCTGGCATTTTCAGAAGAAGATTACATCAGAGACCGCAGCTATTTTGGAACCCTCCAAGAAAAAAACCACTGAATCCTATGAACTCAAAGTAATCCCGTCTTTGGAAGAGAAATGGGATTACTTCCTGAGGAATTTTCCTGTTACGGGATATTCTCAGCAACTGGATTTTCTTTGGGTAAAAAAGGGGAAAATCAGAGCATCCATTTCTTTTGCGATCTCAAAGGAATTCGAAGCAATCTCTCTCCCGCAATCTCCTTTTGGAGGATTTTGGTTGGAGGAAAGTCTGAATTCAGAAGCCTTGCAAGGATTCATTCGTGCGGTGGTCTTGGAATTTTCAAAAAGGGGGATAACTCAATTGAGCATCACAGAAGCGCCCAAACCCTATGGTCAAGCGAATGACTTAGTAAATTACCTTCTGTTCAAATGTGGATTTGAACAGAAAGAAGTGGTAAGCCATCAGTTTTTCATTGGGAGGAAAAAGATAAAAAAACTGGTCCTGAAAGAGCAAGCCGGGTTTTTTGCCAAAGCAAATAATGAGGGCGTACAAATGATTCATGGTCCAATTCAAAATTTTGGATTTTTACAGGAGATCAAATCCTGGAATCTGCAACGGGGTTACTTAGTCAATCTTGACGAAAACAGGATCGTCCAACAAGTTTCTGTTTGCCCTGACCGATATTTTTTGATTACAATTCTGAAAAATAATGAACCGATCGGCTATTCTTTGGGGGTGAAACTGACAGCCAATTCTTTATATTATTACCTGTCGGCAATCAATCCCAAGATTTCTCTGAAGCATGGTGGAGAGCTGATCGTGTATGAATTGTTTCGAATTGCGGCAGAGCAAAAAGTTGATTTCATCGATTTGGGTTCTTCTGATTTGGAGACGAGTGCGAATCATAGTCTGATGTATTTCAAGTCTAGATTTGCGAATGACATAAGTAATAAAATCACCTGGAACCTCACTAAATGAAATGATCACCTCGGATCGGATTGCTATTATTTGCATCGCCTACAACCATCAGGATTGGATAGAAGAGACTTTGGAAAGCGTGAAAATGCAGGATTATCACTTCAAGGAATTAATCATTGTGGATAATGGGAGTGAAGATGATACCAAGGAAATTATCAAAAAATGGGTGAACCAAAGTTCGGGAAAGCTTTCGGTTCAAACAGTTTTTTATAAGGAAATGCAGCCATATTGCCAGCTTTTCAACGATATGTTGTCGAGGTCAAACAGCCAATTCGTGATTGATCTTTCAGGCGATGATGTCCTTTATCCTGATCATTTATCCAAATCAGTGGAAGTTCTAAAACAGGATCCCAATGCTGCATTTGTGTTCTCTGACGCTTACATTCTTGAGCTGGAAGGAGTTGTAAAGACTTTTTACAAGCGCTCGATTTCCGGAGAATTGGCGGAAGAAATTGAATTGGGCAATATCTATGAGATCTTAATCAGATCCAACAAGATTTGCTCACCCACGATCGTGTTTAATGCTCCGATTCTGATTAAGGAAGGAGGATACGATTCGTCTTTATATTATGAGGATTTTGATATTCAGCTTCGATTGGCCAGAAAATATTCGCTTCTTTTTTCCGACCATATCGGGGTATTGAAGCGTAAGCATTCCAACTCACTCTCTGCAGGTCAATATAAGCGGTATCAATCAAAAATGCTTCCCAGTACAGTGGCAGTTTGTCGGAAAATCCAACAAATGAACAGACAAGAGTCTGATAATAAGGCGTTAGGGATTCGGATTCTTTATGAATTGAAGCACGCACTTTGGTCAGCAAACTTTAAATCCGGAGAGGATTTGATTTCCATCGGAGATGAGATCGGACTCAAGGGATTCAAATTTATACTTTATAAATTCTGGGCGAAAAGACGTTGGGATCTTTCCTGGCTGTATGTAAAAATCACCTGATCAACCGACTGCTACTTCAACTAATGGTCTTTGCTTAAAGTATTTTTTTCCGATTCTCGTCACATCTTCGGCGGTGAATGACTTCAGGAAGGCAAGTTTTTGAGTGTAAAAATTAAAATCCAAGCCCGAGTGATAAACTGACAGGAATCGATCCATCAGGTCATAGGATGAGCTGAATCGAGAAAGCATCTGACCAATCATGTAATTGCGAACGACTTCTAATTCATCCTCATCTATTGGTTCAGAAACCAATTTTTCAATTTCAAAGTAGATTTCTTCAATCACTTCCTGATAAAAGGCTTTCTGAACATCCGCCCCAATTACCCAATAATTTGAGTCGCCGATTTCAGCAAGACTGGAATAGATTCCATAAGTATGACCTTTGTCCTCCCTTATGTTTTTGATCAGTCTTGATCCGAAATATCCACCCAAAATTGTATTGAAAACTGAAAGCGCAAAAAAGTCGGGATCAGTTTTAGAAATGGACCAATTCCCAATCCGAATGCTGCTTTGTACTGTATTTTCACGTGATTCGATTACGTGATAAATAGTCTCGGCCACAGGTAAAATCGGTTCTTGAACTCGCTTTCTATTGGGCAACCCACCCAATAATTCGCAGAGGTTTTTTAATTCATTTCCTTCAAAATCACCGCAGACAAAAAGCTCAAGATCCTGCCAAAGCATTTCCGCATAGTAGGATTTGAGTTTGTCTTTGGTTACAGTCTCGACATGCTTTTCTTCGGTTTCCAAGCCATATGGGTGATTGGACCCAAATAGTGCTTTTCTGAAAAGTTGGCTTGCCTTTGAAGCTGTTTTTTCTTTTTCCAGCCGGATGCTGAGTTTTCGCTGAGATTGTTTTTTCTCCAAATATTCCTCCGGAAAAACAGATTCAGTGAACAGGCTTAAGAAAACCGGAACCACTTCGGCAAGATGTTTTTTTGTAGTCAGCAGGCTCAATCCTTCGTGAGAATAAGTAAGCATTGGGCTGACCTCACTGGCATGAAAATCAAAGAAATTAGCAAGCTCTTCAGCAGTTTTTGAGACTGTACCCTCCTGAAGCATTTGCAATGTGAACGAAGGAATCAAGGTTTCATCCAGTGGCAGAGAAGCCCTGTTTCCCTTTCCCAATACTTCAATTTTAACCGCGGCTAAATTGGGAGTTGGAATGAAAAATAGTTTAGCTCCATTTTTTAGAAGGAACTCAGTTGGCGGAAATAGTTCGAAATCTTCCGGAACGCGGAAGTCAGGAGCTTTGGACCTGTCTAAGGCCATTATTAGTTGGGAATGGTGTAGAGAAGTGAGAATCTAAGAGTCTCGGCCAGCGGGTGATTTTGTGTTTGGGGAACCAGATAAGAAAAATCTACCCCAAGCTTATTAATGTCAAATCCCAAGCCCATCGTGAAATATCTTCTTCCTCCTTTATTTGGGTTTTCGTAGAAATATCCGGTGCGTAAGGCAAATTTATCGTCATAGGAATATTCTACTCCAAAAGAAATCATAACCTCCTGAAGTTCTTCTGTGAATCCATCCGGGGCGTCAGCAAATGATCCGAACATTCCTGAGATCAGGGATCTGTTAGGATCTTTTCCGTTTCCTGGCTCAATTATCAAATTTCCATTTTCATCTGTAGCCAAGGTTCCATCTTCATTGGTTGAATAGATAGGTGGTGTTGGAACCAGAAGTTTGTTGAAATCCAATGCAAAAGTGATCGTGTTTTGTGGGTCAAAATCCACAGAATAGGCAGTTCCTATCCGGAAATTCGTCGGAATGTAATCCAGATCTTCTGCACTGTTATAAGTGATTTTAGGCCCGATGTTGGAAATATTCATACCCCAGGAAAAAGAGCCATCTTTTGAACCTGCGAAGATTTGTTTTTGATAATAAAGTCCGACATCCACTCCAACTCCGATTCCCGGTTTGCTTTCACTTCCACCAACGGATGAAATATTCCCTGAAAGATTGGAATAGATGAAACGTGAAGAAATTCCCAATCCTAAATTTTGAGAAAGTTTTCTGGAGTAGGTACCTCCGATAGCGATATCTCTCGGGTTGAATTCTCCCAACTCATTTCCCCGTCCATCGGTAAGTTGAATGTCTCCCATGTTGAAGTAACGGAGATCGAATCCAAAGGCAGAATTCTCGTCTATTCTAAAAAATCCTGTCAAATAACTGAGCGACATGTCATTCACTAATTTTCCGAGCCAAGGCGAATAGGAAAGGGAAAACCCCATTTTTTGATCCACAAAGGCAAGTTTCCCGGAATTCCAATGGGCTGAATTTGCATCGGGGGTAGTGGAAACTCCCACATCTCCCATACCGGAATGTCTTGAATCAGGGGCAAAGTTTAAAAAAGGCACAGCCGTAGTGATCACTCTTCGGTTAGGATCCTGACCGGAGATAATCACACTATTTTGAGCAAAAGTGGGTAAAGTAGCCAGGACGAAGACCGTTAAGAATATGGTTATCCTGTTTCTTTTGACCATTTGTTTCATTTAATCACGATTTTTCCACTCGAAATAGCAACTGAATTATCGGTTTCTGACTGGAGCGTTAGCTTGTAAATATAAGTTCCTTTTGCTGGATATTTGGTTTGACTTTGGAAAAAAAACCAAGACAAATCGCTGATCACAGCCTCAGCTTTCACAAAACGAAAAGACTCACTTAATAGTATTTGACCGTTCGAATTGTAAACAGAAAGAACGGCGAGTAAGTTTTCGCCCGGACGATTGTGTTCAAACTCAAAGTTGCTTTCTGATTCTGCCGGATTTGGATAAGTTTTATGACTGAGGATTTGTAATCGGTCACTTCCTTCTACGATTATTTCCTGCGAAAATAAACTCCCATTGCCCAGGTTATCCCATGCCCGGATTGTGATCAGGTTTTTGCCTTCTGTCAATCCTGAAAGCTGAATTGAAAATGATCCTTCCTCATAACTTCCATTCAGCGCTGTGAATTTTTCATTCAGAATAATCGGATCATTATTATTCACCTGGATGCTGAGTTCCTGACCAATTCCCAATCCGGAAATATTGATACCACTGAGATCAGAAATTGACGATTCTACCTTAATGCTTGTGGAAGCAAAGATTAATGGCTCTGAATTTTCCCCTTCAAATAAAGCCTTGATTTCGGGACCCGTATTATCAGCAGAAATATTCTCTGAGGTTCCTCCAATAATTGGATTTTCTGAGCCAAATGCTTCCCATAGATTATCATTGCTTACGCCCAGAATCCGGATATTTCCCGCTCCGAAATTGTAATCAATGTTTTTGGGAATGAGCATTTTTCCGGTCAAGCTTCCATTTAGAATTGTGCCGGTTCCTCTGAATAATAAGATTTTTTCTTCCTTAAACTCAGCCGGACTACTTTCATCACCAAGTGTTTTGGAAGTAGACGGTTTATCCCTCAGTTCGATTTCATAGGTTCCATTGAATCTATCAATTTTATTTCCGGTTTCCGGATCAATAACTTCTGCATTGAATTGGACTTCCTGGAAGGCAGAAAGCGTGTCCAGGTTTTGCCTTGTCTTCGGGTCTTCCAAAGATGTCAGCCGGATTTTATATTCAGGCGAAGCCAGCTTCATGCTTGGATCACCCAAAAGGCTGAAGTTTCGGTTTAGCGAACCATTCAAACTTCCATTTTTTGTGTTTTTGAAAATACTTCCCAGATCTTGATTTTTCCCATCAACAGTTCTGAAAACTTCATTGATAAATATTTCATTCAGCAGGAAATTCACACTGCTGAAGACGGGTCTTCCCGTAGTCAAAAGCCCGATTGCACCTTTATTCGGGACAATTAATAGCTCTTCGGCTGCAGACCGGATGAAGGGACTGTCATGCCTTCCAAACTCACAAGTTGCGGTCATCCAAAGTGCTAATTGCTCCTGATTTGGCCAATTTGGAATGTCTGAAACCAGGAAAACTTCCTCGGCTGTGAGCGTGGTTTCGTTTCCATGTCCGATGTAATTCACCAAAAGTGTCCCTTCTTCCAGCGTTTTTTCAAGTGCGGATTTTGCCTCCGGGGAGGATTGGGTGGAGCCGCTACTCAACTGCTCAAATCGATCCAGATAAAGTTTGTTTTGGAGAAACTCTCCGTGATTTGTTTTGAGGTAATTCGCATGTACTTCTGAATCCCGCAAGTGAATGTTATTATCTGCATCATCTGCAAATAAGGTTACTGATCGCTTCCAATTCCCAGGCTTCGGACGGGTTTCGTATTGGATAATTTTGTCGACAACAATTAAAGCTTCCTGCGCATTGATCACCGGAAGTCTGCCCACTCCTATTTGCATGAGTTCATCTCCTTCCCGGCTTTCTTCCCATTCTCCCTGCCCCCAATCGATTAATCCATAATAATCGTCCGAACTGAAAGTGGTCAGGGGATTCAGACTATTTCGGCTTGTATAAATCGGGACCAGATTCGGTCTTCCTCCAAGTTTTGCTTTGTAGTCAAAAGTGCCTTTTCCAAGAATCAGGACATTTTTAAGGATTTTTCCCTGATGAAAATGCCATGCAATAAAGTTCCGGATTGCATTCAAATCAGGATTACCGTAGCCAAAAGCATCATAAATATCCGACAGCACTGCGACTTCAGCGTAGATGCCCATTGAAATCTTATGGATTCGGAGCTTTTCAGCTGCTGATTCTAGGATTTTTGGGGCAATTATCAAAAGTTCCGGCCAGGAAGATTGCGCTCGGAGCTGGTTTTCAACGGGGGTTAAATCATTAATTGATTTGACTTCAGATGGATTGAAGACTACCAGTTTGTCGGCCTTAATTTGATTTCCGGTGGAAAGGTCCAAAGCTTTTGGTTCATGAAAATCAGAAATATCCCATGCTGAAAGTTGGCTGTTCGGACTCAAAGAAAAAGCGGAAGAATGCTCCGAAAAATAGATTCCTTCGGAAAGGCTTTGACTTGAAAAGGGAATGCCGATCAAAATTTCATCCAAATAGCCTGCACCATTTTGATCGGAACTTTGGTAAGAAATTACGAGTCTTTCAATCTTATTTCCGGCTGGTTTGAAATCAATTGACACAGGCACTTCCCTTCCTTTCACTCCGTAAGTGCTGTTTGGGATTGGGGTGATTTCATATTTGAAAATTTCCGAATCATCCGCTTTGAGCCCGATTTCAGAAGTTCCGAGGGATTGCCCCATTAATGTACCAACCAGTTTCCAGGGAGATGAACTTGTAGTCTGGGCTCTGATCGAAAATCCTTTCAATCCACCCGGACCAACTGATTTTGAATACCAAGTCCGGCCTGAGTTCAGTAAATTCTTTTCTTCTTCCTTGATACTTTGCCAACTGTAGAGAGTTGCCGGTCCTGAATTTCCCGAAGAAGCTTGGGTTGTGCTGATCCTTTTCGGATTATTTTTTATCCCAATCAGGAAACTAAGCGAATCTGAAAAAAGATGGTGAGAATAGTCAAATTGATCCTTTTCATTTTTGAAAACCTGATTTGGTCCGGTTAAGTAGAAGTAGAGATTTCCATCTTTTTCCAGACCCGGAATTTCCTGCAAAAGTAAATTTGAACTGTCCAAAAGCTGCGGAAGCATTCCCGGAAAGCCAAAAATCGCCAGCTGATTCAGGTTTTGCGCACCTGCTTGTTGAGTCTGGGAGGCGGTGATTTTATAGACACCTTCTTTGGAAACTTTGAATTTGAAATACTGATTTTGAGCGCTGACTTCCTGCTTAAGGAAGCAACAGAATATTAAAAAGTAAAACCAGATAGTGTTGGATTTCATTCCTTCCCTTGACTGTTTTCGATAATGGACAATCCTATATACGCCAGGATTATCAGTGGGATGCCTGCCAGTCCAAGCCAAAGGAAAATCCCTAAAGCAAGTCCGACCAGAGCATACCTGAAGACATTTTGTGAAAAGGAAAAGTTTTTGAATTTGAGCGCGATCATTGGAATCTCAGCCAGGAGCAAGATTGAGAAAACCCAGGCTATAGTCACAAGAACCCATGGAGTTGTCAGAATTTCACCCAGCTTCGGCCAATGGATTGCAAGCTGAGGCAACGTGCTTATGAAAAGGGCGTTAGCTGGGGTGTTAAGTCCAATGAAGCGATCGGATTGGCGGTTATCCAAATTGAATTTTGCCAATCGAAAAGCAGAAAGCATCGGGACGATCAGCGTTAAATATGGCAGCCACTCTGAGGATGAGTAGGTTTTGGCCATCATAAACAAGATTACTCCCGGCAAAACTCCAAATGAAACTACATCTGCAAGGGAATCAAGTTGCTTTCCCATCTCGCTTTGAACTTTCAGCAGACGAGCTACAAGGCCATCGATGAAGTCAAAAAAAGCTGCTAAAAGCACGAAATAAGCACCTGAAACAATGTCTCCATCCAATACTCTGATGATTCCGATTACCCCAACCAAGAGATTGATGAGTGTGAACGCATTGGGAATTTGAGCTTTAATTTTCAATAGGTCGCCTGTTTGCCCACGAATGGGTTGTGAATTTTTTCAAATAAAATGCTGGTTTCCGGACCATGACCGGAATAAATGATTGTTTCATCCGGAAGGGTGAAAAGTTCGGATTTAATCTTTTTCAATAAGAGGTCATGATTTCCGCCGGGAAGATCAGTCCTGCCGATACTTCCGCGAAACAAGGTATCACCGGCAATGCATCTCTTTGAAGCTTCATGGTAAAATGCCACATGGCCTGGTGCATGCCCGGGGACAAATAGAATTTTTAATTCTTCCTCGCCTGCCATAATAGATTCCCCCTCAACCAAAAAACCATCCGGCTCTGAGGATTCATATCCTGAAAATCCATAATTAGATGCATAGATTTCAACAGATTTCAGAACTGAAATTTCATTTCGATGAATTAATAATGGAATCCCGAAAGTTCGCTTTGCCCAGGCATTTCCCAAAACATGGTCAATATGACAATGAGTATTGAGCAAATGAGTGAGGCGAATTCCGTTTTTTTCAATAAAATCTTGAAGCTCAGATTTTTCCCATATTTCAAAACAACCAGAATCAATCAGGACACCTGTTCCGGATTCGTCATAAGCCAGATAAGTGTTTTCCTGAAAAGGGTTGAAGGTAAAGGACTTAATGTGAAGCATTGAAAATGTCTGTTGAGAGCAAACAAAATAAGGAATTATACCTTTAATTTGGGCTATGGAAATTGATTTTTTGCTGATAGGCCAGGGTTTGGCAGGAACCGCATTGGGTTACCGATTGAAGCAAGCGGGAAAGAAAATCAGGATAATAGATTTGCCTCAGGAAAATAGATCCAGCCGGATTGCTGCAGGATTATATAATCCTGTAACCGGCAGAAAAATGGTCAAGACTTGGAATGCTGATGTTCTTTTCCCCGAGATCAAGCCTTTTTATAAGGAATTGGAAGAAGTGACCCGGCAAAAGTTTTTGCTTGAGCAGGCGATTTACAGACCTTTTGTCTCCATTGAGGAGCAAAACGAATGGATGGGGCATAGTTCGGATCCGACCTTTGCGCAGTATCTGGAAAAAATCTTTACACATTCCCAATCAGAGTTTATCAAAGATCCATTTGGCGGAGTTTTGCTTCGCAATTCAGGTTGGCTCAATATCAATGTGATGCTGGATGCAATGGGGGAGTATTTCGGAGAAGATCTGATTGAAGAACGATTTGAGGAGGAAGAATTAATTTGGAAAAACGATGCCTGGAATTACCGCGGTTTTCAGTTCGGCGCCATTGTTTTTTGCAATGGATTAGGAGCAATGCAGTCCGGGTTTTTTGGAGGACTCCCATTTGCACCCGTGAAAGGTGAGGTTTTGGAGGTAAGGCAAGAATTTTGTCCGGATTATATCTTAAACAGGGGAGTTTTCAGAATACATCTTGGGGATCAAATTCACAGGGTTGGATCAACCTATACCAAGCATGATTTGGATCAAGGTCCAACTGATTCAGCAAAAAAAGAGATTTTGGACCGATTGACTGAATTGATTAAGGTTCCTATAATTGAAGTAGTAAGTCATAAAACCGGAATCCGGCCAGCTACTCGCGACAGAAAACCGTTTTTGGGAAAACATCCTAAAGAGCAGAGCGTTTACATATTCGATGGTTTTGGAGCTAAAGGAGTTTCATTAATTCCTTATTATAGTAAAATGATGGAAAATCATCTCATTGGTCAAAATCCGATCAGCAGAGAAGTGGACATCGCACGGTATTTTAATTATATTTAAAGACATCTTTCAGCGAATCGAATGCGATATTATTTATTTCGAATAGTAGTTTTTGCTGGGTTATGGTTTAACTCATTTTTTGCCTTAGCCCAATTTGATCAGGAGCGTTTTGGTAAGAACAGAGTTCAGCACCAGCAATTCGAATGGTATTTTTATTCCTCCAATAACTTTGAGGTTTACTACTATGATCGTGGAGGTCCCAATGCAAAAATGGCCATTGATTTCATAGAGGAGGAATTTGACAGACTCACTCAGATGATCGGTTATGTGGCGTACACCAAGCCGAAAATTTACATTTATAATTCACCGGAAGAACTTCTTCAAAGCAATCTTAACCTCAACAAAGAACAATACAACGAGGACGGTCAGACCAACTTCAGCAGACTGGTTGCTGAAGTTTCTTACAAAGGTCAGGTAGACCTATTCAAAGAGGATCTGTTGTATGCGACCTCCAAGGTGATAATCGAGGAGATGCTCTATGGATCTTCCGGCGCGGATGCTTTTCAAGCTAACCTGGTCAACAATTTCCCGGATTGGTATGTAGATGGGATTGCATTGTATTTGGCAAAAGGCTGGAGCAGGGAAATGGATGACTATATCAGACATTATTTTCAGGGAGACGAAGAGCAGAGAATTTTAAAGCTTAAAAAACATGAAGCCGGTTTGGTAGGCCAGTCAATCTGGAATTACATCGCTGAACGGTATGGTAGAAGGTACATTTCGAGTATTTTAAACCTCTCCCGAATCAATCGAAATGAAGAAAACAGCATTGCAAATACAGTAGGTCTTAATTATAAAACCTTTACCGAGGAATGGAAGAAATATTATGCAGGAATCAATCAGCAGGTATTTAATAGTTTCAAGGATGTAAATGCAGGGGCTTCGATTGCTTCCACTTCTCCAAGAGTATTGGGTGAAATCAATGATATTAAATTTAGCCCTGATGGGCTTCTGCTTGCCTATGTTTTAAACAATGGAGGCAAATTCAAAGTCCAGGTCAGGGATTTGTCCGCCGGCACGGAGCGAACAGTTTTTCAGGGCGGGACAGTCTATGAAGATCAGGAAGCAAATTTCCAGGCTCCGGTAATTGCCTGGAGAGATTCTGCCAACATTGCGATTGCGTCTTTTAAAAGCGGAACCACAACTCTCAGACTGAGATCCATTGACGGGACTAATCAGGACAAGATTTTTTTTAGAAATATCACTCAAATATTGAGCTTGGATTTTAACAGCACGGGTAAGAACATGGTGCTTTCAGCGATTTCAAATGGGAAATCAGATATTTACACGCTCAATACGCGAGGTCAGGGAAAGAGACTTACAAATGATTCTTTTGATGATTTGACACCGATGTTCTTGAATGATTCCACAATCATTTACTCTTCAAATTTCATCAAGGTTGCTGATTCATTGGCTGGAAAACCGATGGATTTGAAGAGTTATTCTAATAATTATAATCTGTTCATTGCAGAAGTTAGGGACACGGTTGTCTTTAATCAACTTACTAATTCCAATAGTAAGAATATCATGCCGAGAAGATTGAATCCTAACAACGTCATCTACATAAGTGACCTCAGCGGTATTAATAATTTGATGCGATTGAATATTGGGAATCAGGTTTCAAACCAAATTTCCGCTTACAATAAAAGTATCGAGGCATTTGATGTGAGTAGCAGAATGGGGCGAATCGCGTATTCAGTGAGAGATGGAAGGGAGAGTTTTTTGGTAGTTGAAGGATTTTCAAATGCAGATCAATTCACTCCAAGTACTCCAAGAATCCAATTGGCTCAAGCCAAGGGTCTGAATGAGCGGCTGGCTGCAAGAAGGCTGATGGAAAAAAAACAAGCTGAAGCTAATAAACCTGCTGTCGTTGCACCGCAGGAGGTCAATGCACCACCCGTTAAGTCCGATACAACTTCAAAAAGTGCTACCTCATCGATTAGCCTAGAACGGTTAAGATTCCAGTCAAAGAAAGGTCTCGACACGGAAAACTATACGTTCGATACTCTTCCAAATCCTGCTTTAGCAAAAGCTGCGGAACCAACTCAGGAGAATAGCAGAGTAAATCTTCTGGAGACTTTCAGAAAGCAGAGCCTTCAGAAAAGAGTGACCGGACCAAGAGAAATGGAGCCACAGTTTTTCATCAATAATGTCAATACCCGATTTATAGTCGATCCGCTTAGAGGATTTGGATTAAACCTGACGGGGAAAATGACTGATTTGCTGGACAATCATTCGTTTTATGCCGGTTTGACGACATCTCTGAATTTTAGTTCGGGTGGAGATTTGTTTTTTGAGTATGAATACTTGAAAAGTAGAATTGATTTTAGAGGAAGATTTGACCGAAAAACCATCAATATTTCCGAAGGGGATATTACTCAGAAGTATGTTCTGACCAAAGTAGAAGCAGGTTTCTCTTATCCATTGAATGTAAATGCCCGAGTGACAGTAGCTCCTTTTATAGCTAAAACCCAGTATTTCAACCAAAACCCGGATTCTTTGATTTTGGGAATGGACCCTGACCAAAGCCGATATCATGTTAATTATGTTGGGGGGAAAGCTGAAATAGTCTATGACCGCACCCACCAACTGGAATTATATGCTCAGGCAGGATTTAAAGGAAAAGTTGGGTTTACCCATTATCAGGGTTTGAACCACGGAGATAGGTCATTTAGCAATTTTTATCTTGATCTGAGAAACTATCAACGAATTCATAAGAACATAATATTTGCGACGAAGCTTTACGCTGGTTCGTTTATGGGCAATGATCCCCAGTCCTATCTGGTTGGCGGAATGGATAATTGGATGTTTAACGAGTTTTATCAGCCTCCATCCAACAGACCTGAAGTATCTCCGATCAGAAATCCGAGCGGAGTAGAAAACTCCAATATTCTATTTGCAGACTTTACGGATTTGAGAGGTTACGACTATGATGAGATCCGCGGTCGAAACGTGATTACATTTTCCAGTGAATTAAGAATCCCTTTATTTTCTTACCTGACAAGGGGAAATATTACTTCGAATTTCGTTCGTAATTTCCAGTTAGTAGGATTTTATGATATAGGTTCAGCATGGAATGATTCTGCACCATGGGAGAGGGTGAACGACCAAAATACTGAGGTAATTAACACTGAAGGGTCACCTTTTGTAATCACCCTGAACAATTTTAATAACCCTTGGCTGCAAAGTTATGGTGCAGGACTAAGAACGGTACTTCTGAATTATTATGTCAAATTCGATATGGCAAGGCCTGTTCGAAATTATGAGTCAGAAGATTTGAAGTTCTATGTAACTTTGGGTTTCAATTTCTAACTCCCCAACCCTCTATGATCAAATCAATGACCGGATTCGGAAACGCCGGATTTGAGGACGAGCGCATGATGATTCATGTGGAAGTCAAGTCGCTCAACTCAAAGTTTTTGGACCTTTCAATCCGTAGCCCAAGACAGTTTTCTGATAAAGAACATGAAATCCGCAACTTAGTGCAGACTGTTCTGGATCGGGGAAAAGTCAACGTCATGATTGATTTTTTTCCAAAGGCAGCCACAGAATTGCCTGTGAATATCAATGAGGACCTGTTCAAGGCTGTTTACCAAAAATTCAAAACCCTTGCTGATGCAGTCGATGATAATTCGCAAGACTTGTTCAAACTTGCTCTCCAGGCTCCGAATGTAATGAGTGCAATTACCGGTGAGGCAAAAGATGAAGAGGAAGAATGGACTCAAGTGAAAAAGATTTTGGAAGAAGCTTTGCAAAAATGTGAAGGTTTCCGACAGGATGAGGGGAATTCTCTGGAACTGAAACTTCAGGAAAATATCGAGAATATCGAAGCAGGATTGACCCGAATCAAAGAAGAGGAAGGCGGGCGAAAAGAGAGAATCAAGCAGAAAATCAGGAATCATTTTAGTGAATGGCTTGATGAAAATTCATTTGATGCGAATCGATTTGAGCAGGAATTGATCTATTATTTCGAAAAGCTGGACATCAATGAAGAATTGGTCAGGCTGGATACCCACCTGAAATATTTCTCCAAATCAATGAAAGAGGAGAGTAGCCAGGGGAAAAAGCTGGGTTTCATTTCTCAGGAAATTGGTCGCGAAATCAATACGATCGGTTCAAAAGCAAATGACGCAGGGATTCAGAAGTATGTGATTCTGATGAAAGACGAACTTGAAAAGATCAAGGAGCAATCCATGAATGTGTTATAAAAAAGGGGCTTGAAGCCCCTTTTTTATTTTTTAGCAGTATGCTTTATCTGTTTTTCCGAATCACTTTTCCTATTGGTGCTTTTAGGAATACTCCATTCTCGACTGCAAATTTTCCTCCGATTAATACATAGGGTATTCCTTCCGGATATTGGTGAGGATCAGTAAATGTTGATTTATCAATAATTGTTTCAGGGTCGAAAATCGTCAAATCTGCAATGTATCCTTCCTTTATCAAACCCCTGTCTTTAAGTCCAAGTCTTGCAGCCGAAAGACCGGTCATTTTATGAATCGCGACTTGGAGAGGAAGGACCTTCTTTTCCCTGACGTAAAGCCCCAATACTCTCGGAAATGTGCCATATGCACGAGGGTGGGGGTGACCATCGCCCGGCTGAGAAAGTCTGCCGTCCGAACCGATCATCGTCATTGGGTGACGCATAATGTTTTCTACATCTTTCTCGTCCATGGCATGATAAATTGTTCCGGTTCCTCCGTTAAGCTGTGCGCGGATGGTAAGTTCGGCTCCATTTTCTACGCTTGGTTCCATTCCTTCCATAATTGCCCAGTCATGCATGGTTTTTCCTTCGAGTTCTTTATTCCATTCAACTCTGGAAAACTGGATTCTCCTAAGATCACTGCCTCCGCGATCATTGACAATATTGAAAACAATACCAGCTTTGATGCTGTCTCTGAGTTCCGGATTAAGGACTCTTTCTGCAAATTTATCTCCCTCAAGTGCCCAGCTCGGAATTAAAACGCTGATTCCCGTGTGACTCGCAGCGTAAGGGTATTGGTCCATCATGATGTCCAAACCTGCATTTCTGGCAGAATCCACGAGAGCTAATGTTTTTGTACTCGCTCCCCACATACTTACTCCGATGGCTTTATGATGAGTAAGTACTACCGGGATGTTGGCTTCTCTGGAAATAACCATTGCCTCTTGTACCGCCTCAATCAGTCCCAATCCTTCCTCACGCAAATGGGAGGTATAAATTCCACCCATTTCACCGGCAACTTTTGAAAGTGCTATGATTTCATCAAGTTTAGAAAAAGTACCCGGGAGATATTTCAGTCCTGTAGAAATGCCAAATGCTCCCTCTTCCATTGAGGATTTGACGTAGCTTTTCAGCAATTCTAATTCTTCCGCTGACGGTTCACGGTCTTCCATTCCCATGACTTCTTTCCGAAGAGTATTGTGTCCGACAAGATATGCCACGTTAATTCCAAGATTCATTTTAGAAAGTGAGTCCAGGTATTCACCAAATGGCCAGGGACCACCGCCGTCTGGTCCTCCTATTGCCAAAGTCACTCCCTGCCGAACAAGACTTTCAGCCAGAGGCATCTCCATAATTGGCTCCAAATGAGTGTGCATATCGATAAACCCCGGGGCAACCGCGAGACCTTCAGCATTTATTATTTTTTCAGCACTTGCACCACTCAGATCCCCGATAGTCAATATTTTGCCTGATTTGATACCGATATCTCCAATAAATGAGTCAGAGGATGACCCATCATAGATTGTTCCTCCTTTGATGATTATTTCATAATCGGGACTTTGACAAGCAAACAAAAGGTTGAGTAATGCGAGGTAGATTGATTTCATTTTATTTAACGAGGAAGAGTGTCTGAAGTAAAATAGTAGGAAATACTCAAAAAAAATAACCACTCAACAAGTGGTGGAAATTGTCTTTGCGATTTGGTGGAAGAAATAGGTTTAAAAAAAATATGTGTATCCGTAATCATGCACGTATGTTCAATCTGGCCTCGACTACCTGCCCTCCGGGAGGCGGGCGCTCGGCCTCCGGAGGTTTATAGTTTAGAGGGAGAGGGATGGAATGCGGCAGTGCCGCATTCCATCCCTCTCCCCAGACTTAAGACTTATATTCGGTCCCCGAGCAAAGTCGAGGGGAAATTTATTCAGAATTTTTTATTGTCACGTGCAATCAACCGAATACACATAAAAAAAAGACCCGAATCTCGGGTCTTTAGGATTAGCTTAGTTTGAATCTGATTGGAAGTCTCATTCTTGTACGAACTGGTCTGCCTCTTTGCTTTCCAGGTTCCCACTTAGGGGCTGCTGATACCACTCGTAGAGCTTCTTCATCGCAACCTCCTCCAATACCTCTTAATACTTCTACGTCTTGGATTGAACCGTCAGTATTTACAACGAATACCACAATTACAGTTCCCTCAACACCCATTCTTCTTGCTTGAGTTGGGTATTTCAAATTCTTGCTTAAGTATTCATTCCAACCTGACATTCCTCCGGGAGGATTTGGTTGTGTTTCTACTACGTCAAATATTACATCTGCTTTTTCTTCCACCGGAGCTGCTTCAGAGATCACAACTTCTTGAATTACAGTAGTTTCTTTGACATCCACATCGAAGTTTACTTCGATTTTGTCTTCGATTTCCACTTCATCTGGGATTTCCTGAATGATTGGTTGCTCAACAGGTGGTGGAGGAGGAGGTGGTGGCTGCTCTGTGATTGGAATATCCAGAATTTCTTCGAAATTATCAGTCACCTGACCAAGGTCTTTTAAAGCTCCTTCATCAAATGATTTCCATTCGAAGGCAGCAAGAGTAGCGCCTACAGCGATCGCCAAACCCAAGTTCAGAAACATTCCTGACTTTCTGGTTAGATCAGCGCTGGGAGTCTTTTTTGCTTCCATGGTGAAATTGGTTTTTACAGGTTAATTTGCTCTTTTATAAGAATAACAAGTGTAAGAATTAAAAGACATTAATCCAAACTGAATTTTTTAATCGGAATCTTTAAATATGAGATCAGACCTGCTAATCCGCCTATCTCGTTGACAATCATGTCCAAATAATCAAACGATCGAAATGGAATAAATCGTTGCAAAAACTCTAAAATAATTCCAGCAAGGATGCCGAATACGAGGTAGTTTATCAGGATTCTCTTTTTTGGTTTAGGAGAGATTTTAGAATCAATTCCTACTCCACACCAAAGGAAACTAAGCAATCCAAAACAAATGAAATGAATAAGCTTGTCCTGAAAATTGAAGAAATCTGCCTCAGGGAATTTATCCCCTGGTGTCAACATTGCTATAGCAATGAATACCAGCCAGGAAATACTTAATAGTAACCTCAAGGTTGGTTATTCTCCTACAAGCTCAGCGTACTCAGATGCGCTAAGCAAATCAGAAGGCAAGTCACCTGAGATTTTCACTTTAACCATCCATCCAGACTCATAGGGAGAATCATTTACTAATTCAGGAGCGGCTTCCAACTCATCGTTGAATTCAAGAATCTCACCTGTTATTGGCATAAAAAGATCAGAAACTGTCTTCACTGCTTCCACAGTACCGAAAACTTCACCTGCTTCAATTGTTTCGCCGATAGTCTCTACTTCTACATAGACGATATCTCCCAGTTCTTTTTGTGCAAACTCAGTGATACCGATTGTGGCAATATCTCCTTCGATTTTGACCCATTCGTGGTCTTCGGTGTACTTCAGTTCTTGAGGAAAATTCATGATTTGTTTCGATTTTTAATAGGATCAAAAATAAGAGGATTCAGGCAAGGATAAAATCTATTGAGATAAATTAAATCTCAGCTGTCCGCCAAATGCAGTCGAAGTTCTTTTGTAAGCTGTGGTGACCAACGGATCGTTTATAGTTCTGTCAAAGTAGAATGTAATGTTCAGGTTTTGATTAATCAGATAACTAATAGTTGGCCGTATCTGCAGGTTTAGATTACCATTGGTGATGGTGCTCTTTTCCTCAATCTTTCTCTGAATCTGTCTTGTGTCTACGACTTTTGCATCCATTCTGAATTGGACATCATTCTTCAATATCTTCTGTTGCCCCTGGAACTTGAAAGGTATTTTTATTCCGGCTTTGGTATAGCCGATGTTGATTCCAAAGTCATGACTTTTCTGTTCGGTGACCTGAGCATTTGAAAAATTCAACCCCAGGTTTCTCTCCTTATTGTAAGAGAATGCAATATTTAATCGATCTTTTGTCAGTACATCTATTCCTATCAAAGGGGCAAATCTCTCGGAAATGACGACCTGATTCAATACATATATTGGAATAAACTCACCCAAATCATTGGTGATTGTAGACCTTGGTATATCTTGGAGGGTGTTGTAAAGCTCTAATCCCTGCTGGTATTGAAGTGAGTTGGAAAAATTACTTGCATCGTAGTTGGAAATATACCCATGCCTGATGTTGATGCTGCTGAAAATATCACTAAGCCCTTTCAGTCTTGACAGGCCTCGATATTCAAACATCCAGTTTGGCAGAGGTGTTTTTGGAAAAGGATTGAGATTGACCTCAGATGCATCTTGGCCCCGATAGGCGGCAAGGAACGATGGAATTAAAACATCCTGACCGTTGATTGAATATTCTCCGCCCGTGTTTTGTGAATCAAGTCTGCCTTTGATGACTGCCCGATTATTTTCAAAACTGGTAAACAGGGGGGAGTTATTTTGAGAATCGTCTTTTGAGAACGTGGTTCCGAGCAGGATCGTACTGATGCTGTATCCTGCCATTCTGTTTGGACTTATCGAAACATATTCTCCGGGATTATCCATTGAGTTTCTGAAAATCTCCTGATAATTTCCGATTTCACGTTTGGTGGCATTAAGAGTGATTCTGAAGTCAGGAAAAGGCTCTACCAAACTTCCAAATCGTAAATTCATTGCCCGGTTTTGGCTGAACGGCTGAGTCAGCTCTGCACTCGGTGCCATGATCCCCTGACTCGCAAAGTCATTTCTGATGCTTGGATCCTGACTACCAAAAAGGAAAGCCAAGCCAGGATTATTGAACGCCCGGTCCATCCCAAGAAGTCCGGTATTTGGCAGGTAACCCGGTAAGAAAGTGCCTTCTATCACTCCGTAACTGAAAGTGATTTCTTTTACCATCATCATCATTTTGAGGACTTTGTTTGAAAAAGGCGTCCCGATTGTGTCTTCGGCATTTAAGGAAGGTCTGCCCGGAATTGTCGGCCTTTTCGGAGCGTTCAGCGCTGCAAGTTTTTTACTCTTGTTGTAAAGGCGAATAAAGTCAAGTTTACCTGTCAGCGATTGGTCACGGGTGTTTTGAATCACGTTTCCGAGGGTATCTTTTTGGCCGATCGCACCTGTCTGCCAGGTGTAGGTGGTGGAGTATTTATATTCTGCTTTGATCCAATCGATAACGGGTAATTTCTCCAGTGGCAATGAATAATTGAGGTTGACCAGGTGGCTATAGTTAGTCTTTCTGCCAAATCTCCAAGCATTGTATTTCACAGAGTCTTGCTTCTGCTCCGTATCTAAATCGCCCTCAGGCTCATCCACTATGGCAAAAATATTGGAAGTATAATCCACCCGCAGCTTTTTGGTCAAATCCCAATTGACTGCATAAGTACGGTTCATGAAGAAGCTTTTTTGGAATAGAGGATCTACTCCGGTTGTCTCCAATTGGTCGTTTCGGTATTGAGATCGCAGGAATCTCCTGTCCACATCGAGTCTTGCAACCAATTGAGTTGGTACCAAATTCAGATTGAAATCTTTGATCAGCTTTAAACCCGGAGAGCTTAACCACTCACTATTTGCGAATGGCTCTATGTTCATAGGCTTGGGCTGGAAATTGTAAATAATATTTCCTCTGTTAGTCTTAAAATTATACCCTTCTATCTGAGCATTTGTTTGTTTGACGGTACCAAAGGCATAGGAAAATGCAAAGTTGCTTATATCAAAGAATTTACTTTTTGCCTCCGGATTTGTCTTCACCTTTCGGACATTGTTGAAGCTTATATTTTTCCGGTCAAGTTGATCCTGAGCGATTTTTCTGTATTCATTTCGGTCTGCATCTGTTTCAAATTTCGCGAGTGCAACCTCGAAAGGTACGTCCGGATTCAAAGGATCATATTCCGGCTTGGTGGTCGCATTTTCAACACTGAAATACATTGGGATACTGACACCCAATGCTTTTGGCAAAAGCTTGTGAACCTCCACATTGGTAGAGATATCATATTGGGTGGTTGCTTGTCGGGCTCTTTGCGAAAGCCGGGTTTCCAAGCCACCAAAGCCGATGGAATTATGCCGAATCGAAGCTGTGACAACAGCGACATCGGCGATTTTGGCATTCATGAAGGCATTTGCAGCCCAGCCATTTGTCTTTGTAAATCCGGTTACACGAAGTTCGTTTGCCCAAATACAGATACTTCTGCTGCCTCCGCCTGAGGTACCCGGATTTCTCAAACCAATCATTGATCCTTGTAGCTGGTTGAGTTCCGGCCTGCCCACGACTGTCACTTTATACTGTCGGATCTGTTTGGAAAAAGGCAAATTGAGTGGTGATTGACTATTATCTCTGTCCACTTTCACCCCCACAATCTCCTGAATTGCGATGTCAATTTCATTTTCCAAAGGCCATATTTGACTTGGATCACGCGTTCCTTTTGGTGTGATTTTCAGAGGAACCTCTATTTCGTAATAGTTATCTGTGTAATCAGTTCCCAGTCTGAGGAATGCAGTAATTTCTCCATCCCGAGCGTCTTCGCTATCTGCATGCAAAAACATTTTGATTCGCTCAAACTGAACCAGATCCTGGGTAATATTTTTGAAAACTCCGCGAGCATCTTTTGCAGGAAGATCTTCCACGCAAATTCTCAGCGATTGCTCATTCAATCTTCTTTCGACAGTTGAAGTATTGTCACGATCGCGCTGGATTCCCGGAGGAAGCACGTATGGACTTTGAGTTTCAGATCCCTGGCTATTTTCCTCTATGCCCACCACATCCACGGTTACATTTGAATTGTCCGGCTCAGGAATTTCAAAAAAGCCCCGATCAAATAAGGATTCCTGGAATACTCTCCATTGGCTTCCAACCATTCGGAAATTCGCCATTCGTAAAACGACCGGCTGCTCAAAATCTGTCAGGTAAGTTCGTATCCAGCGGATAGATTTGAATCCTGAAATATTTCCCTGTACACGATCTGGTTGCCTTACCGGAATTCTGAATAAGTACCAATCGACATTTTCCCCGGCTTCGTTATGAGTGACTTTGTCTACGATGTAATTTTCACCGACTACCAGATTTCCCGGTCTAAGGTCCATTTCATATTCGTAGTAATTTTCCAGTTCGTTGATCGTATTATCTGTATTCAGATCTTCGTTGTCAGGAGTATTTGAACCGGATTTGGTATAAGGAAGACTTTCATTAACCGAGGCAGGAGTGTTGCCTTCCATCCCATTAAATTTTTTGTATCGTTCCAGAATTTTAATGTCGGCTTGGTCAAATTTCTCATCCAAATAGTACTGGAACAGGTCACCAGAAACGTCCTGATTAATTTCATTTCTGGCATTTTGGGAAACATTCAATCGGCTTAAAAAACGATCATTGAAAAAACCGGCTTCGTCATCATTTTTCAAACCATCCAAACCAACGTCCTGATTTTCTCTTGAGGAAGCAGAATTATCAAATGCGGGCAAAAGGAACTGGTCTTTTGTGATTCTTCCCCACTCGTTCGAGGATGTTTCTGCAGGATCTCCGTCGGCAGGAAGACCATTTTCGAAAGCATGGCGGCCGTCTTTCATGATGTCTTCGGCGATATCTCCCAGGTTGAAAAATAATTTACCCCCGGTTGTATTGTTTTGGTTGAATTTACCATCCAGTACCCGACCATTTTCTCCTCCGATAAAAGGATCAAGCAACCAGAATTCAATGTATTCAATGTTGGTCCGATCAAAATCCACCTCGGTAGTGATGGCTCTTGTTATTCCTCCGTAATTATTTTTTGGATTTGACAGCAAGCCATCAAAAGTTAAGTTTGGATTGTAGTTATACATTCCTCTCTCCTGTGGAAAATACGAAAGTTCAAATAGCGGCTCAGGGGTAATAATTACTTCACGGTCTTGCTGAGGGAATATTTCCTGAGGAACTACCCGTCGGACATAGTGATTGTCCCGATCTTCTGAAGTGATGTTTGATGGTACACCTACTCCGTTTTGCCTGTAGAAAATATTATCAATATTGTACCATGCGACTCTGGCTCTGCGATAGGTATTTCCAAGGTTGTCTTCAGTAAGCCGACTCAGGTCAAAGCGTCCATCAACGGTTTGAGGAGTAGCACCCAATTTCCAGTTTTGGTTTGGTGCCCCGCCCAAATTGAATGGTGTAATAGCTGCTTCAAAATCATCAATGTAGGACGCCTGATCTCCGGCTACCTGATTTGAAGTGCCAGGAATCAAGTGGGCAAATTCACCGCTAAATTGAACCAACGAAGTTTCCTTCGTATCAGTGAAAGGAAATGCATCCGCAAGTTTGGTGAGCCAGCGGGATTCGTCACTGAAGTTTGCATCCAATCCCCAAAGGCTGTTTCGGAGCGTTTCATTTCCGGTTGCAATACGGGTGACATTCGGACGCTCATTCAGATGGAGAAAAGTACCTCCCAGGTTGAATTTTTCACTGAAAAGATAATCCACTCGTGTGCCCAAAAGGCTTCGCGTTTGGAAAGAAACCAGATCTGCTTTCTCAAAACTGATATTAATCTGTTTTCCTGATTGCAAAATCGCATCATTGATGATGACCAATCGGCCGACATTGTAATCGACGGTGTAGTCAACACCTTCCGTGAGAGGAATATTACCCGCCTGAACAATCACCGAACCCGGGGAAATGTTCAAGCCGGGAAGTTGAATTTCACTCGCTGATCCGGCGGTTAGCCGTCCTTTGATAAAATATTTATTGAGTCTCGTGACCAATTCAGCATCGGCTTGCGTGGAGCGATAGAGTGTATCATAGACGTATTTCTCCCTCAGTACCGCTTCATTCTGAGGAAACAGTTTTTCCAAATTAGATCCAAAAGGTTCCAAAACAGGAAAAACCAACAATCCTCTGTTGGATAAAATGGTAAGTCCCTCGACAAAATCAAAGTTACCATCGGGAGATGGATCATTCTGGGGATTGAGGTTATCGAGCCCGGTAAGCCGGATCAAAGGTTTGTCTTTTGCATTTTGACCTTCCAGCAAGGAAGGGTTGTCCAAACCTGTTCGATCGTCCCGATAGATTACCTGAAGCTGAAAACCTTCTCTCAAAACCTGGCTTGCATTCAGGCTATAGATGTTTTTCATCATCAAGTCCCAGGTAGGTACTCTGTTGTTGATCCTGGCAGGGCGAAGAAGTTTGAGGAAAATCAATTCATCTTCAGCTCGCACCTGATAGTCTTCCGTCAATTCTCCGACTTTGTAAACCTGACCGTTATAAGTGTATTCGAAGGAAACAGCAAGGACTTCATCATTTTGAAGCCTCCGGAAAAGCGATACATAACCAAGTTGAGGATTGAAAAAATATTCGGTAGGATCAAGTCTTCTTGCTCCGTTGATCTGTTCAAAATCAACTCCCTTTCTTAATCCAAGGCTTGTCTCCATCGCTCTTGAACCCGTATCAAAAGGACGGAAAGATGGGTCACTTGAAATATTGGTATAAAGTCCATTGGCAGCATTTCCTGTAGGGGTATTAGGTGCACCAGTTCCAATATTGGGATTAGTAGGATTGTAGATGACGCTTCCTTCTCCCAAGTCCATAAATGCAGCAAAATTCCGAAGCGTTTCCGTATTGGCTGCACGGTTCATGATATAGACCTCAATTCTGGTCACATTCACTCCGGATAGCACCTGAGGCAAACCTCTTAGCCATTTTTCATAATTATCTCTGAAGAAATGCGCCAGGAAAAAATGTCTGTTCTCATCGTATTTGGAAGCCTGAATGTCAAATGACCTTCCCTGACCATTGGCATCCACGACTAGATTATCCCTTCGTCCTCTCTGAGTCGAGGCAACCGCTGTCACATTGAGCTTACCAAATTGCATTTGGGTTTTCACCCCAAACAGGTTTTGAGCACCCTGAATCAATCGGTTTTGGATAGGCAAACTCACGTTACCGATTTCAATGGATTTGATGATATCTTCTTCGAAGCCGTTATACTCTAACTTCAACTGATTTTGAAAATCAAAGGAGTTATTGGAATCGAAATTGGCAGCGATCTTCATTTTTTCTCCCAAGGAACCGTTGACCGCCATTTGGATTTGCTGGTCAAAATTAAATCCTCCATTCTGCTGTTGACGAATGGGAAGGGTCGGATTGTCTACCCGCCTGAAAACAGCTCCAAAGTCCAGGTTTACATATCCCGAAGGGACAATACTAATTTTATCCCCACCGAAAATCCGATCAAAAGAAGGGCTCACTGTAAGTGGTGGAATCAGTCCTCTTCCTTCCACTGCACTTTCTCCATCTCCGCCTCTGGCCCGGCTGCGCCAATAGTCTTGCCTTACTTTATATTCCTGAATCTGCGAAAATTGCTCAAAATCATATTCCTGTTCATTACCCACGCGAGTACTGTCCAATTCATCTACAATATTGTACCGAAGAGTGGAATCAATCAAAACCTGAACATTTTGATTGGTCAGGAGAACAGGTAAAAAAGGGGATTCAGGCCTTAGAAATGGGTTTCTGTAAGGGAAAAGTGGGTTTGTCCTCATGTTTTGCCAAAGCAAAAACGACGGAGACATTCTCCTGGCATTAAGTGAATCCATCCTGGATTGTGGGGCAGGTGGATTTGTTTGCTGTGCTTGGGAGGAAGTATAGGCTAAAATCAGCCCGAACAGAAGGAAGCTTGCGGGCCAACTAACAAGAAACCTCCTCCTGTAAAAAGTCAGTAACTTCTGAAAGTTCAATACAGCTTCAAATTAAGGTGTCTTTAAAGATGCTTTAATTAAATCTTCTAACGAAATTTCTCCTGTGGTTTTTTTCAGGACCATCGCTATATTTTTTTCTGCAACAGCCTTCGGGAATCCCAAAGTAATTAAAGCTTGTAACGCCTCATCGCGGGTTTTATTGCTGGATTTCAGGAAGCCAAGAGGTGTAGCACCTGATTCTGAAGTTCCTTTTCCAACTTTATCTTTCAGCTCCAAAATTATTCTTTGGGCAGTTTTAATTCCGATTCCTTTCACATGCTGGATTGTGGCCACATCTCCGGAAAGAATAGCATGCTCTATCTCTTCGGTATTTAAAGAGGACAAGATCATCAGGCCTGTACCCGGACCTACACCATTGATTGAAATTAAAAGTAAAAAAAGTCGCTTCTCGGCCTCCTCTTTGAAGCCGTAGAGAGTATGTGCATCTTCTTTGATTTGAAGAAAAGTGAGGAGCCTAATTTGCTCCTCATCTTTTATTTTGCTGTATGTCTGCAAAGAGATCTTCACTTCGTAGCCGATACCACCCACATCAATGATGACGTAAGTTGGGTCTTTGAATACCAGCCGGCCACTCAGATATGCGATCATAGATTGCCTCCCGATTGTGCATCCACCACGGCGATTGCCACCATGTTTACAATTTCACGGACTGAGCTTCCCAATTGAAGAATGTGAACAGGTTTGTTCATTCCGAGCAGAATTGGACCAATTGCTTCAGCATTTCCAAGTTCCGCCAAAAGCTTATAGGCGATGTTTCCGGAACTCAAATCAGGGAAAATCAGCGTGTTTGCCTTTTTGTTAATCAGCTTGGAAAAAGGATACATTTCCCGCTGAATATCCTCGTTGATTGCCACGTTGGCTTGCATTTCGCCTTCGATGATCAGATCAGGATATTTTTTTCTTGCAAGTGCTGTAGCTTTGGCTGTTTTGGTAGGGATATCGCCTTTTGCCGAACCGAAGTTGGAATAGGAAAGAACCGCCACGCGAGGCTCCATGTTGAAGAATTTCACTGCATCTGCAGTCAGGCCGATGATGTCGACCATTTCTTCAGCAGTTGGATTCAAGTTGACAGTAGCGTCTGCAAAGAAATAAGGTCCTTTGTCAGTATTCATGATATACATACCTGCAACCCGGTTTACGCCAGGTTTTACACCGATAGTCTGAAGTGAAGGAAGGATAGTTTTCGGGTAATCGCGGGTCAAGCCAGAGATGAATGCATCCGCTGCTCCGGTTTCCACCATCAAAGCTCCGAAATAGTTTCGCTGTGTTACCAATCGATTTGCATCCGCAGGAGTCATTCCCTTTCGCTGACGCTTTTTGTAAAGGATTTGAGTGAATTTCTCCACCATCTCCTTTTCTTCCATCGGATCAATAATGGTTTCGTTGTGCAAATCCAGTGAGTGTTCTTCGATCAATGCTTTGATCTTTTCACGGTTACCCAAAAGGATTGGAAAAGCGATCTTTTCGTCCCGAATAATCTGTGCTGCTTTGAGGATTTTCTTGTTATCAGCTTCCGCAAAAACCACACGCTTGGGATCCTTTTTAGCCCGGGCAATTACGACGGACATCAATCGCTGATCGATACCGATTCTCTCCTGAAGTTCTAATTCATAAGCATCCCAGTCCTTGATAGGATTTTTGGCAACACCCGAATCCATTGCTGCTTTTGCAACAGCAGGAGCGATGGTGGTAATCAATCGTGGGTCAAGTGGTTTTGGAATCAAGTAAAGTCTTCCAAATCCTGTAATACTTTCACCGTATGCCTTATTCACGATATCCGGAACAGGCTCTTTTGCAAGTTTTGCGATTGCCTGAGCCGCTGCCAGTTTCATGGCCTCGTTGATTTCTGTAGCTCGCACGTCAAGAGCTCCCCTGAAAATGTAAGGAAATCCGAGTACGTTATTTACCTGGTTAGGATGGTCAGATCGACCTGTTGCCATGATCAGATCTTCTCTTGCTTCGATGGCCAGTTGATAGGGGATTTCCGGATCCGGATTTGCCAAAGCAAATACAATTGGGTTTGGTCCCATCAATTTCACCATATCCTGAGATACTATATTTCCTGCGGAAAGTCCTAAAAACACATCCGCACCGGTCAGGGCTTCTGAAAGTGTGTGAAGATCTTTATCGGTTGCAAATTCTTCCTTGATATGATCCATGTGCTCTGTACGATCTTTTCGGATCACACCTTCCTTGTCACACATGAGAATGTTTTCCCTTTTCACTCCTAGGGAAATATAGAATCGGGTGCAAGCAACAGCCGAAGCTCCGGCACCGTTTACCACCAACTTAATTTCTGAAATCTTTTTGTCTACTACTTCCAGGGCATTCAGTAAGGCCGCACCGGAAATAATAGCTGTGCCATGCTGATCATCGTGCATGACAGGAATTTTCATTTCCCGTTTGAGTGTTTGCTCTATTTCAAAGCATTCCGGAGCTTTGATGTCCTCCAGATTGATTCCTCCGAAAGTTGGCTCCAGAGATTTGATGATCTGAATAAGTTTTTTTGGATCTTTTTCGTTGATTTCGATGTCAAAAACATCGATCCCTGCGAATTTCTTGAACAGAACTGCTTTTCCTTCCATTACAGGCTTAGAGGCTTCCGGACCGATGTTTCCCAGTCCAAGGACTGCAGTTCCATTTGATATTACAGCAATCAGGTTACCCTTTGCTGTGTATTTGTAGACATTTTCTATGTCCGCTTCAATCTCTAAGCAAGGCACGGCTACTCCCGGGGAATAAGCCAATGCAAGATCCATTTGACTGGAAAGAGGTTTGGTTGGAACGACTTCGATCTTACCGGGCTTGCCTTGAGTATGATAGTTAAGCGCGTCTTCCTTCCGGATTTTAATTGTCATAAAAAGCTAAATTTATTTGGGTGTTAGACCCCCTGAGCACCTTTCCAACTCACATTGGTGTTAAGCAAAATGGTTTCGATTTCACGAAGGGCATCCCGATGAATTTCATTAGGATAATAAACAAAACCTTCGATGTAATACAATTTCCCTTTTTCCTTATCTATCATGAGATAGCCCAGGTATGAGCCGCCCATGCTGAGGTTGTTGGTTCTCCAGGAAGCCCTGATTTCGGTGGTAAAATTATCATTTATCACCATGTTTCTGAAGGCGGGAATGATTTGTTTTTCGGTAATAACGTATGATTCGGGGATTTCCGGGTCTCCAAAAATATGCTGACGTGCCACTGAATCCCTGAGTTTGAGGATGTTTTCTGGAAATGTCTGCTCCTCAGACACATAATCTTCCACATGAAAAAATAAACTAATATCCGCACGATTTCCGGTAGGAGTGATCTGTCTCACCCATACGAAGTTCTTTTCTGACTTTGCAATCTGATAGGAGGCAGGTACATTGATTTCAATTCCAACGTTTTTTCTCGCTTCCGCTCTGGCTTCTGTGTTTTTTCGTGCCAGGATGATTTTCTCCAATCTCTTTCTTTCACGTACTTCAAAAAGGTTTTGAAGGCGATCTCCATTCTTCTGGAGATTTGATATCAGTTCTTCTTCAGTATTTCCGAATAAATAAAGGACTTCCTGACCTACGGCAAATTCATCTTCCATTCTGAGTGAGAAAATGCTCGGATCGTTTAATGCTTTTTCCTTGGATTCTTTCGAAAACTGTGAATTAATAATCTGGCTTGAGGATCTCTTGTCATCGAAAGTAGTCACATAAATAATGTTTGTAGACGTTTTCAACATACGGTTCATTTCCCGGGGATCGATCCGCTTCAAGCTGAATTTCGATTCTGATCGGATCATTCCCGGAAGATCTGACTGATAAATCTTTCGAAGTTCATCCCCGACTGGTCCTGCCCATTTGACTGAATCAATCACCATGAAGATTTCACCGATTATTCCTCTGGCCTTGGGTTTTGCGCTATTGGAATTTGTTGTTTCTGAGTCACAGGATGATAATACGATTCCCAGAAGCAGGGTTAATAGTATAGATGAGATAGCTTTCATACGTATGGAATTAGTTGCCGACAGTAGATCAAAGTAAAGATTTAAAAATATTTTTCCCCTGATTGTTTCGGATATCGGCTTTAGTTTGCAAAAATTAACATCAACGAATTTAGCAGAGTTTTTCTACCCGATGATTAATTTCTGACCTGGCTTGATGTTGTTGGTGTTGAGGTTATTAAGCCTCTTAATGTCGTCGATTGTTAATCCGTTGTGTTTTTTGGAAATGATCCAAAGTGAATCGCCGGGTTGAACGATATAGGTTCTGGGTGAAGAAGATTTGGATTGGTTTTCTGCAATAGTACTTCCTGAAGAGGAATTGATTTTTAATGTTTGGCCAACCTTGATCAGATTGGATGACAAGTTGTTCCAGGATTTTAATTGGGTAACGGTTACTCCGTGCCTGCTCGCAATACTGCCCAAAACATCGCCCGATCTCACTTTGTAGGTAGTCCCGTTTTGTCTTGTTTCCTGCACAAGGGTTTTTACCGGAACTACAATGATAGGAGCGGAGGATGCCAGCAAAGGAGTAGAAGAATGGTTAAGTGAATCACTAATCCAGGCCAGGTTTTCCCTGATAAATGACGCCCTGGACTTTGGGATCTTCACGGCCATGCTGCGATTGCTTTCAGGGATTTTACGGTTTTTTACAGAAGGATTCAGTGATTCCAGATCCGTTGGACAGATGTCAGTAAGGTCTGCTAATTTGTCCAGACTCATAGCCCTGTCAAATCTTATTTTCTCGTAAGCAATGGCATAAGTTGGTTCTTCCGAATGAAAATTATGGGCTTCAAGATGATTTAGCACGTAAAGCATTGCCTGAAATTGAGGCACGTAGCTTCGAGTTTCTTTTGGAAGGTAATTGTATATCCCCCAAAATGTCTTCTTCCCACCGGATCTTCTGATCGCTTTTCGGACATTTCCAGGGCCACAATTGTAAGCGGCAAGTGCTACTTCCCAATCTCCAAACATGCGATACAATGATTTCAGGTATTTGGCAGCAGCGTCTGAAGAAAGCTCAGGGTCCATTCTGTCGTCAACTTCTGAGTTCACGTTCATCCCGTACATTTTACCCGTAGCCGGCATGAACTGCCAGAGACCCATCGCTCCAACTCTCGATTTGATCTGAGGGTCTAGTCCTGATTCGATGATTGCGAGATACTTGATCTCAAGCGGCATTTCGTGCTTTGCCAAAGAGGCATCAAAAAGAGGGAAATACAGCTCTTTCCTTGCCAAAACCATTTTGGTGTAATCCCGATTTCTTACTGTGAAGTATTGGATGAAGGAAAAAATCTTATCGTTCAGCTCAAAGTCCATTTCATGGTCCATGGCCTGAACTCTCTTCTCAATGTCAGAATAGGTGAAATCGGGGATGTATTCGTAATGATAGTTGGGAAGGACCTCTTCATCGAGAAGAGGTGCCGCTGCAACAAGTCCCTCGTCTTGCGAGAAAGCTTTGGACAGTGGGATCAGACATGTGATAAATGCAAGTATGATTGTTCTGCTCAAAGTTTCTTTCATTGTAATTGGGTTTAGGTTGTAAGCTCAGTCAGATAATTGCTGAAAGCATATAATTCAGCTTCCCTAAATGAATTTGCGATCACCTGCAAACCTATTGGCATTCCTTTTTGATCTTTTCCATTCGGCAATGAAATCGCCGGTACTCCGGAAACGGAAGCCTGAACGGTAAATAGATCTTCTAAATACATCGCTACAGGATCATCACTATGTTCACCAAACTTAAACGCCGTAGATGGCGTGGTTGGCATAATAATATAGTCAAAATCATTTAAAAGATTCTCTGTGAAGTCTTTAATTAATCTTCTGACTTTCTGTGCTTTTGTAAAATAAGCATCGTAATAGCTCGCGCTCAGTACGAAAGTACCCAGCATAATTCTCCTTTTCACCTCATCTCCAAATCCTTCTGTACGGGTAAGCTTGTACATGCTTTCCAGATTATGAGCGTTGGGAGTTCTGTAGCCATACTTTACACCATCAAATCGTGAAAGATTTGAGCTGGCTTCAGCAGTGGTAAGAATGTAATAAGTAGGAAGAATGTAGTCCAAAAGCGGAAAGTCCACTTCTTTCACTTCATGTCCTTCTTCTTTTAATTTTGCAAGAACTGCAAGCGTGTTTGCCTTGATCTCAGGCTGTAGCGCATGAGATTCGATGGTTTCTTTGAGGTAGGCGATTTTTGCTTTTTTCTCAAAATGAAGCAATTCGCTGTACGCAAACACAGGCTTACGGGAAGAAGTGCTGTCAAACTCATCGTGACCAGCCATGATTTCCATGACCAGCGCATTGTCTTTCACCGTACGGGAGAAAACTCCGATGGTGTCAAATGAGGAGGCATAAGCAATCAAACCCCAGCGGGAAACTCTGGAATAGGTTGGCTTCATACCGATGATTCCGGTAAATGCTGCAGGCTGACGTACTGACCCGCCTGTATCCGTACCCAATGAAGTGGTACAAAGGTTTGCCTGAACGGCAACAGCTGAGCCGCCTGAAGATCCGCCGGGAACCCGGGTTTCATCCAGTGCATTCAGCACTTTGCCATGGGCAGAGTTTTCGTTAGAGCTTCCCATTCCGAATTCATCGCAGTTTAATCGGCCGATGATGATAGCATCTTCGTCCAGAAGTCTTTGAATCGCTGTTGTGGTGAATTGAGATTGAAAACCCTTCAGGATTTTTGAGGAAGCATTGGATTCATGGCCGGTGTAGCAAAGAACATCTTTGATCCCGATCACCATTCCAGCCAGTTTTCCGGCTTTGCCTTCAGCGAGCTTTTGATCTACAAGATCAGCTTGCTGGAGTGCGGATTCCTCATAAACTTCGACGAAGGCGTTGAGATGCGCCTTCGTCTTGATGTTTTGGAGATAATGATTGACAATTGCCCGGCAATCAGTCTCTTTTTTTTCGAGCGATTTTTTGATTTCGTCGAATGAAATAAATTTTTCCAATGCTATTGGCTTAAGGATTACTTCTTCTTGTCTTTCAGCCCCTCTTCGAGATCGTTCTGAATGTCTTTGGTAGCGTCTTTAAATTCTCTGATACCTTTACCCAATCCGCGGGCGAGTTCAGGAATTCTTTTAGCTCCGAACAGTAAGAGGATGACCAGAATGATCAGAATGATCGAGCCACCGCCCATGTTTTGAATGAAACCCAATGTAGTCATGATGGTGTGTGTTTAAAGGTAAATGAGTGTACAAAGATACAACTGTCGATCTCTATCGCAAAGTTCCTTGGACAGGGATTCTATGTTTTTTATGAATGTACGAATTAAAACATTATTTGGATGTAATCCAGCTTGAAGGATCCATCACGGTGAGGCCTTTCCATGTCTGAAAATGGACTTCTGACTCTCCATCTGCACCCGAAGCTACCTGACCGATAATATCTTTTGCCTTTACCGTTTGCCCGGATTTTACACTAATGGTCTTTAGCTTACTGTACATGGTGTAGTATTCACCATGTTTGATGATGACAGTTCCGCCAAATCCCGGCATAGTCGTGATCTTGGTAACTGTCCCGTCAAACACTGTTCGAACGTTTGAATTTGGTTGCGTTCGGATGTCAATTCCGTCGCTATCCATCATGATTCCTTTCAAAGTTGGATGCGGATATGATCCGAATCCCTGGGAAATAAATCCAGTCTCCACCGGCCATGGGAGCCTTCCTCTGTTGCCTGCGAATGAACTGGAAAGTGCTGCGACTTCAGGAGTCATCGGCATACTACTTCCTGCACTTTTGGTGGCGGTACTGTTTTCTTTTTTGGAGGCTTTTTCTGCTAATCGGATTTCATCCTGAATTACTTTCTTGATCATCGAATTCAGCTGATCCTGTTGTTTTTTAGTCGCTGCAATCTGTTTTTTGATATCCTTTTCTTTTTTGGTCAGGCTGTTTACGATGCCTTGTTGCTCTTTTTTGACCTGATCAAGAGCGGTTTTTTCCTGTTGTTCTTGTTGCAGTACAACAACCTTCTCTTTTTTCTTTTTATCCAATGTAATTCGCTCCCCGGCTAGTTGTTCGCTTAACTTTTGGATTTGAACCGCTTGCTGCTTGCGACTGTCAGTGTATTGCTTCAGGTACATCAGCCTCATGTAGAGCTGGTTGAAGTTGCTGGAGCTGAATACAAAAGCAACAATAGAAAGCCCACGGTTAAGCTTGGATGCATTGTAAATCATTCGGCCGTATTCGGCTTTCAGATCGACAAGTTGTTGCTCCAGAGTTTGAATTTTCGATTCGGTGGAAGTAATTTCCTGATTGATGAGTTTTACTTCCCTGTCTAGTGTACTGACTAGTTTGGCTTGGGTCTGAAACTTTTTCGTAATGACATTGAGCTCACCGATCGTATTTTTTTTGGTAGCGGTGGTTTGTTTTAGGATAGCGTCAAACTCCTTCAATCGGGCTTGAACTTCCGCCTTTTCACGCTCAAGTTGTTCTCTTGTTTTTGCAGTCTGGGCAGTAAGGTCCAGGGAAATGAGGAAGATAAATCCTACTAGAAAACTAACTGATAACCGGAATTTGCGATTCATAAAAATCAAAATCTGAAGGGAAAGCTAAGGCTGCCTGAATTTGGATTGATGGATGTCCATTCCAAGTGAATAATGGTATTCTGCCCGCCTGCAGGAAGTTGGTAAGCTAGTTTGTAAAGAACTGCCGCAGGAAATGGCTGCTCATTTACATCCTGAAAAGTGGAAAAGCTTGCCAGTAAAGACCCGCGATCATCCAGAGAAGTGCTGGCCATTTCGGACATTTTTCTGTGATTCACATCGATTTTACTGAAATATCTGACTTGGTCCCTTACCTGGGTGAGTTCAAAAGATTTACCAACCCGAACGAGTCGGTCTTTGTAATCAAAGGAATATGGAGGATTGGCCCAAAGCAGGTTTTGAAAAAGATCCAATGAAAGCTTCAATCCATAAATGGTTTCAAATTCTTTAAAAGTCAGATTGACATCCTCTTTTCCGATTCGGTCTTTAATCTGAATTTTTTCCTGAGTAATAAATCCTCTCACTGCTTCCATTCCCATACCCGGGGAAATGGTGAACCAAAGGACGCTGTCTTTCTTTGCCCGCAAACTCATCGTTCCCCGGGTGATTTTACCGGACTCCTCTTCGATCACGATTTTAGCTTTAGCATCCATGTACCCATACTCCGAATACACAGGAGCGTAATCTTCCATTTTGCCATCGCCTTCATAGACTATGGTCTTTTTGGCGCAGCCGGATAAATATCCGATTGCAACAAGCATAAGAAGTCCCGAAAAAAGTCTATTCATAATATTTGCCTTCTCTTATTTTTTTGGAAAGTTTGTCCGATGCTTCGGGGCTGCTTTCCGCTTTTTTCCAATAACTAATCGCTTCCGCCTTTTTTCCTAAGTGATACAAAATATCTCCGTAATGCTCCAGCATCACACCACTTGGCTCCAATTCGTATTTAAAAGCCTGATCCATGTATTTTTTGGCTCCTTCATAATCTGCCAACTGGAAAAGTACCCATGCATATGTATCAAGGAAGGTGCCATTGTCCGGAAATCTCTTTACTACTTTTTCGGACATGGTTTTGGCTTTTTCCAGGTCCTGTTTTTCCAGGGAAAGAAAATAAGCGTAATTGTTCAGCACCTGCTCATCATTGGGATTCAATTTCAGGGCAGACTCAAAAGCTTCAAATCCTTTTTGCTTTTCGCCAAGATTGTAAAGGGAACTGCCAAGCGATCCATAAGCGACCTGATCCAGTTGAGGGTTTTTTCCGGCATTCAATTCCAATGCTTTCTCAAGTGAGGAGACCGCTTCCTGGTCTTTTTTGCGAGCGGATTTTACCACTCCGTCATAAAACCAGAATTCCGGACTTTGCGGAAAATTATCTACTCCCAGGATTGTGAATTTTTCAGCTTCCTCAAAATTCGCATTTTCTCCGAATGAACCCAAAATCACCTGCTCCAGTCTTTTCGGGTCTTTTGGATTAAGCAAAAGGGATTTTTTGAAATAATTCATTCCGGCAACCTGATCTCCGGCTTGCATTCTTCTTTCCCCCAAGGCCCCGAAAATATCTGCATTTTCAGGATTGGATTCCAGCATCAAGACTTCAAGTTGGTCCAGCAAAGCTTCTTTCTCCGGTGTTTTGATCTCACCCAGCATGGAAATGAATGCCTTTGCTTTGACCTCAGGATCCAGGTCAGGACTTGCAAAAGCACTCAGCAAATAGTTGTCTGATTCTTTAATTTCGCCCTTTTCTTTGAGCAGCGTATGCGCTGCCATCTGAAGTTCAGGCTGATTTGGATATTTTTTGATTTCTCCCAAAACCAATTCAAGTGCCTGGTCAGATCGATTGTTGTTATAAAGGATTTCGACCAGGTTCAGGACATAATTTGCATTTCCCGGACGAGCCTCGATCAATCGTTCTCCTTCTTTGATGGCACTTTCGAGGTCATTTTTCCGCAGATAAATCCGTTGCTTCTGAACCGAAATAGGTTCCAAAATTCCATAATACACCTCGGCCCGGTCCAGGACGACGAGCGCTTTTTCATATTCTCCGGCAGCTAAATAAATAGAAGCAAGGTCAAGATTGTATTGTTGATTTTTTTCTCCGTCAGAAGTAAGTCGATCGAGGATCTCAGCCGCTTTCAAAGGTTGCTTCAAATTTGAATAAATCTCCGCCAGCATGAGGGCATAGTATTTATTATCACCGTCCAGAATGGCTGCCTTTTCAGCGTAAGGCAAAGCCTTTTCAGCTTGATTTGCCTTCACAAGTACTTCGGCTACTTTGTAATTAATGGCGGGTTCGTCAGGGGAGAACTCTAATGCTTTTTGAAGGTAGAAATGGGCTTTATCCAGATCACCCAAAGCCATCAGTTTGGTTCCTTCGATAAAATACCTGCTGGCAGTTATTTGTTTTGCTTGTGCCTTTTTCTCTTTCTTAGAAAGTTTTTCCTGAGCAAAGCCGGAGGCAAGGCAGGAAACAAGCAGGAAGATTATAGGAAGAGTTCTTTTGACAATCACGTGGAAATGGGAATGCAGCATCAGGTTACAAACATAATGCCTTTTATGGAATAAGGCAGGAGGAAATAGAGGATGATAGGTCTTGATTTGATAGAAATGAAGACATTCAAAAATGATAAACGCCGTTTTCATAAAATTGATCCCAATCCGGGGAAATCAATTTTTCGGATTCCGTCTGAATGGTAAATAGGCTTTCAGTTGATCCTTTTCCAAAACCAAAATGAAGCCAATAAAAACCAGAATCATACTGTTTCTCAACAGAAAATCAACTATTGGAATTTCTGTTTTCATATAAAAACCAAGGTAACTCAAGACAAATGCAAAGACCAGGTAAAAAAGGCCTTTGCCAGTCTGATAAGGGATAGGGTAGTATTTCTGCCCAAAGAAAAAGCAGAGAATACACATTACCAGATAGCACAATAATGTACTCAAGGCACCTCCAAGATATCCTAATATCGGAACTAGAGTGAAAATCACAATTAAACTGACAAAGGCTCCGACAAGTGTGATCCAAAAGCTGAATTTGGTCTGATCGGTAATTTTAAACCAGATTGAAAGATTGAAATATATTCCCAGCAGTAAATATCCCATTAGGAGGATAGGAACTATGAAAAAGGCAGAATCGTACCCTTCGCCTTTAGGAAATAAATAGGCAATTAGGTCCAGATTCACCGAAACAGCAATCATAAGCGCTGAACAAAAAATAATAAATGCATGCATCACCTTGGCGTAAAGCTGGGGTGAGTTTTTATCTGAAGACTTTCCGAAAAAGAACGGTTCCGCGGCATATTTAAACGCTTGGATAACCAGATTCATCAGAATCGCCAACTTAATGCTTGTGCCGAAAACCCCCGCTGCTTCTCTGGCGCTTAACCCGTTGTAGAAGTTTTCAGGAAGGAGATATTCAAATAAAAGGCGAGAAACAAGTTCATTAGTGACTCCTGCTAAACCCATAAAAAGAAGAGGTATCGCATATTTCCACATCGGTCGGATGATTTCTTTGTCCAGCGAAAAGCTGAAAACTCCTGCCTTCCACCACACATAAGGAATGATCAGACCATTGGCAAACAGGTTGGCCAAGAGGATATATTCTACGCCCCAGTCAAGCTTGTATCCAATTAAGCCACTTTCCAAGTATCCGCCTGCAATCAATAAAGGAATCCAAACGATTAATAGCAAATTGAAAAAGACATTGAGCAAGACATTTATCATTTTGGCACCTGCAAAGGCAAAAGCCCGATTGGTCAGCCTGAGCTTGGCAAACGGAATGGCCAAAATGGCATCGAAAGATAATATTAATGCTGTCCAGCGAAAGAGATATGCCTGACCTGGATAGTCTAACAGCTCCGCCAGCCAAGGGGCGGCAAAAAACAATCCACTTCCTAAAATCAAAGTGGAAGTAACCAAAAGTGATTGGGTGGTGTTGTAAACTTTCTCAGGATCCAGATTCTTTCCTGTGGAGAAACGGAAAAATGAAGTTTCCATTCCATAGGTGAAAATAATGTTCAGAAAGCCGATCAACGCATATATACCGGTGAAAGACCCGACGACTTCCTTATTGAGATAGGAAGTGTAAATGAAAATCATTAAAAAATTAATTGATCTTGCCAGAATACTGCTAAGTCCGTAAATGGCGGTTTGACCGGCTAGTTTTTTGAGGTTACTCATTCGGGTGCAAGGAGGTTACTCTCCTTTGAAAACCGGTTTTCTTTTCTCCAAAAATGCAGAGGTCCCTTCTTTATAATCTCCTGATTTCACACATCTGGCGAAGCTGTTCGCTTCAGTTTGATAGCCGTTTTCTTCTGCCATGTAGACCGCATTGACACAATCCACGATCATACCGATAGCCAAAGGCGCTTTGCTCATGATTTTGGCGATCAGTTCTTCTGCTTTAGTCATCGCTTCGGCTTTGGAAGGAAGTACATGATTGACAAGGCCTAATTGCAAAGCAGATACCGCGTCTATCATGTCACCTGTCATCATAAGCTCATTTGCTTTGCCCCGGCCTATCAAAATAGAGAGTCGTTGCGTACCTCCATAACCCGGAATGATTCCAAGATTCACTTCCGGCTGTCCAAATTTTGCATTTGCAGTGGCAACTCTCATGTGACAGGCCATTGCCATTTCGCAGCCTCCGCCAAGTGTGTAGCCATTGGTGACAGCGATTACAGGTTTGTGGCAGTTTTCGATCATGGAGAAAATCTCCTGACCATTTTCTGCGAATTTTCGTGCGTTGACTTCGTTGAGATTGGCTATTTCGCTGATGTCTGCGCCGGCGACAAATGCCTTTTCTCCCGATCCGGTGATGATCACAGCCTTGATTTCCTTATTATCTATTATATTTTCAAAAATCTCCCTCAATTCCTCCAGAGTAGCAAAGTTGAGCGCGTTCATTTTGTCTTCCCTGTTGAGGGTGAGATAGAGTACGCCGCCCTTTTCTTCAATGAGGATATTTTGAAAATCTTTCATAGTAGATAAAATCAGTATCGAACAAATATACAAGCAGGGTGGTCAATCCCAAATTGAAGACTTTAGAAAAATACTATTTGGTGAAATTCAGGCAGTTTTTCAATTAAAAATTAATGGGCACAATTTAAGGAATTTAGATTTTTCAAAAAACTCCCTCCGGCATTTTTCCCTACTTTTGCAGGATTAAATTTTATGATTATCCGCAACTTTGCCACTAGTTTATTTGTACAATTGAAAATCCAGAGAAACGTTTGATTTTGGATTTCTTCGGTCTTCGGTCATCGGTCTTCCAGCCCGTTGCCCAAAGAAAATTCGCCTACTGGTAGAAAAGCGTTTATACAGTTTAAAATTTTAAACTAAACCTCTATAAAATATGTCTCCCAAGAGAAAAATTACTGTGGCTTACGGCGATGGGATTGGCCCGGAAATCATGAAGGCCACTTTAGATATTCTTGAAGCTGCCGGTGCACAACTCGAATATGATGTAATTGAAATAGGTGAGCAAGTGTACCTCAAAGGGATCAGTTCCGGCATGGAGCCAAAAGCCTTTGAATCGCTTCGTGAAACCAAAGTTTTTCTCAAGTCACCAATCACAACGCCTCAGGGTGGAGGTTTCAAGTCTCTGAATGTCACAACCCGAACTTCTTTCGGACTTTTTGCAAATGTACGTCCTTGCAAGGCTTTTTCACCTTTTATCAAAACCCATTTTCCTAAGACCGATCTTGTCATCATTCGCGAAAACGAAGAGGATCTATATGCGGGAATCGAGCATAGACAAACCCAGGAAGTAGTTCAAAGCATCAAACTGATTTCCCAGCCTGGTTCTGAAAAAATCGTTCGATATGCTTTCGAATACGCTAAAAAATATGGCCGCAAGAAAGTGACATGCATGACCAAGGATAATATCATGAAGTTGGCGGATGGACTTTTTCACAAGACTTTCGACGAAGTCGCAAAGGAATATCCTGAAATCCAGACTGATCATAAAATCATCGACATCGGAACTGCTTTGATCGCTGATCGACCGGAGGTTTTTGATGTGATCGTAACCCTAAACTTATACGGAGATATCATTTCTGACGTGGCAGCTCAAGTGACCGGATCTGTTGGTTTGGGTGGCTCTGCGAATGTAGGTGAGGAAGTCGCCATGTTTGAAGCAATTCATGGTTCTGCTCCTGATATCACAGGAATGGGAATCGCCAACCCTTCAGGTTTGCTGAACGGTGCGATCATGATGCTGGTACATATTGGGCAGCCTGAAGTAGCCGAGAAAGTTTCCAATGCCTGGATGAAAACCCTGGAAGACGGAATTCACACCGGAGATATTTATCAGGAAGAACTTTCCAGCAAGAGAGTTGGCACTCAGGAATTTGCTCAGGCGGTCATCGATCGGTTGGGTCAATTTCCGGTAAATATGATTCCTGCATCTTTTGACAAGGAGGATACCAAGCCGATGGATACGAAGTTGCGCCCTCGAGCAAAAGCCAAAAAGGAACTGATCGGAGTGGATGTGTTTATCGATTGGAATGAGGATGGTCGCGATCCAAATCTGATCGGTGAGAAACTTCGTCAGGCAAATGCTTCCGGCCTTCAGCTTCAGTTGATGACCAACAGAGGAGTGAAAGTTTTCCCGGCAGGGATGAAAGAAACTTTCTGCACCGATCATTGGAGAGCTCGATTCGCGATGGCCGATCAATCGGTGGTCTCACATGCACTGATCCTCGACTTGCTGGATCAGATTGGTAAATTGGGGTTTGACTTTATCCAAACAGCCAATCTTTACACATTCGACGGAGTGAGAGGATATTCACTTGCGCAAGGCGAATAAGTAATCAGTCGCAGTAATCAGTCACCTCGAACGAAGAGAGAGGTCTCACATTAAAAGAGAAAAGGGCAACTTTCTTCCTTTTTCTTTGGGGTTCACTTGTACTTTGTACGTTGGACATGGTACTTTGTGCCAATGAATAAGCGCGCCCTCATCATCACGTATTATTGGCCACCAAGCGGTGGATCTGGTGTGCAGCGTTGGTTGAAGTTTGCGAAATATTTGCCGGAGGCTGGTTGGGAACCGGTGATTTTTACGCCGGAAAATCCTGATTTCGACCTGAAGGATGAGTCGCTTCTGAAAGATATTCCAAGCCAGTTGGAAGTTATAAAATTTCCGATTTGGGAGCCATATCAGCTTTTTTCGAAGATTAAAGGAAAATCCAAAACGCACCCCGGAAGATTGCTTGAGCAAAAGGACAGAGGATTTCTGGAGAAAACAGCCATCTGGATGCGAGCCAATTTACTGGTTCCCGATCCGCGGGTTTTTTGGATAAAGCCTTCCGTGAAATTCCTGACCGATTTGGTGAAAAGCGGTCAGTTTCAGGCGATCATCACCACCGGTCCGCCTCATAGTTTGCACCTGATCGGACTTGAGTTGAAGCGGAAAACCGGGATATTTTGGCTGGCGGATTTCCGCGATCCATGGTCACAATGGGAGTTTTTGGACACACTTCCGATGAGTTCTCTTGTAAGGAAAAAGCATGAAAATCTGGAACAATCCGTGCTCAAAACGGCTGATGTGATCACCACTATTTCTCCGACTTTCCAACGCGACTTGAATAAAATAGCAGGAAGAGAAATCGAACTCCTGACCAATGGATACGATCCTTCCGATATTCCTCAGGACTTTAAACCCCAGGAAAAAAAGGCCGATCACCTGCATTTGGTCTATTCCGGGATCATCGATTCCATTCGCAACCCTGTTCCCTTGCTGGAAGCGTTGAAGGCTGAATTTTCTGAAAAAAATGAAGAGGTCAAAATGACTTTTGTGGGAAATGTCAGCGAATCTTTGAAAGAGTTTGTTCAGTCTGATTCCTGGCTTTCCGGTCGGATTCACTTCGCCGGATATGTTTCGCATCGGGAAGTTTTTGGGTTTTATGAGCAAGCAGATGCGCTGGTTTTGATTTTGACAGACACTAAAAACGCCCAGGGAAATATCCCCGGAAAGCTTTTTGAATATTTAGCAACCGGGATTCCTGTGTTGGCATTGGGTGATCCGAAGGGAGATTCAGCCACGATTTTGCAAAATTCAGGTTCGGGAAACGTAATCGCGCACACTGACTCAGGTGCAATTCGAAAGAGACTAAGAGCAGTTTTCGAATCTGAGAAGCGAGAAACCGATTTAGGTAATATCGAGAAATATTCCCGTAAAAATCTGAGTTTTCAACTAGCCAAATTTTTGGATGAAAATTCCGTTTCTTGACCTGAGTCGGATCGACAATGAGTTGAAGGAGGCCTTGAAAGCTAAGTTTTCAGAGTTGCTGGATGCGGGTATTTTTTCCGCAGGAAAGGAAGTTGAGCTTCTTGAATCATCGATATCCAAAATCTTAAAATCTCCATTTTCCATTCCCTGTGCCAACGGAACTGACGCACTCGAACTCGCTTTGAGAGCTTTGGGAGTCGGTCATGGAGATGAAGTGATCGTGCCGGCCATGACTTGGGTTTCCACAGCTGAAGCGGTGGTTTTGGTGGGAGCGAAGCCTGTTTTTGTAGATACGGATGAAGACGGACTGATAGATTCAGATTGGGAAAAAGCAATTTCTACTCAAACCAAAGCAGTGATTCCTGTGCATTTGTATGGAAAAATGGTCGAAATGAAGCCTTTACTTTCCAAAGCAAAATCGCATGGACTTTTTGTGATCGAAGATGCTGCACAGGCATTTGGAGCTTTTCAAAATGGAAAAGCTGCAGGAACTTGGGGTGAAGTAGGTTGTCTGAGTTTTTATCCAACCAAAAACCTGGGTGCTTTGGGGGAAGCAGGAATGTGTCTGACTTCGTCAAAAGAATTGGCTGATAAAATGCGATTAATCTCAAATCATGGCCAGTCAGTTCGGGATCAGCATGAATTGGTTGGACGGAATAGCAGGATTGACTCCATTCAGGCCGGATTCCTGAATTTGTTTTTGGAGAAATGGGAAGAGAATCTTGCAAGGCGCAAAGCTTTAGCTCAAATCTATTTGGAAGAACTTTCCGGAATTTCAGAAATCTGCTTGCCTTCGGGAATCGATCTTTCGGATCACAATGCCCATCTCTTTGTAATTCAAACTAAGCGGAGGAATGAATTGAAAGCTTTTTTGGTTGAAAAAGGCATAGGAACCGCCATTCATTACCCGATGATTTTGCCGGAAATGAAGCCATTCCGAACCGATGGGGATTTTTCAAATGCCCGAAAAATCAGTCAGGAGGGATTGTCACTTCCTTTGAATCCCTGGTTGCAGGAAAGTGAAGTAATAGAGGTAATTGAGAAGGTGAAGGCGTTTTACACTTCGAAAAGCGGGGAGCATAATTAGAATGAAGCTTGTCTGCTTAAGCCAATTAAACAGGGCAATCGACAGAAAGAAAACAAGCGTTTTTATTAAATATGTGTATTCGCTTGATTGCACGTAACAGAATTAAGTTGGGATTTGAATGAAAAAATCCCCCTAACCCCCTTAAAAAGGGGGAGTCACAATTCCGCATCATTAAAACCGATAGGCTTCTATCCATCGTGCAGATATCAGGATACGCATATTATTAAATTCCAGCTTTCACTTATTCCATGCCTTGTTTCCTGATTTCCGGAAATTTTGAAAGGTAATCGCGTCTCAATTATTTTTTCCTATTTTCCCTGATGGCTTGGACAAATGATCCGATTTACGTCAGTGGAATTCTCTGCGGTTTGGTGCTTTTAGCATTTTGGCTGAGCAAATTCAAAGGATGGAAAACCCTGGGTACCCCGATTCTGGTGATTCTAATGGCAGCTATCCTGGCAAATTTCGGCCTAATGCCCACTGCCACCGCGGGAAATCCCGTTTACGATGGAGTTTTTGTGTATTTGGCACCCATGGGAATTTTCATCGCATTGCTTGAAGTGGATCTGAAGAGTTTGAAAAATGCCGGCATTCCTATTTTGGCAATGTTTGGAGTTGGTTCGCTGGCAACTATCATCGGTGTACTTACTGCCTGGTTTTTGGTTCGCCCTCAGACTGAGATCGGACCTCTGGCAAATGCCATAGCGGGTATGTTTACCGGAACATACATCGGCGGAAGCATCAATTTTAATGCGGTTGCCCTGCACTACAAAGTCAACGAAAGCGGTACACTCTATGCGGCAAGTACGGTGGTGGACAATATCATTGGAATTACATGGATTATTGCTACGCTGATTTTGCCAAAATACCTTCAAAAGCTTTTCCCAAGGAAAAAACTGGCATCTTCCACACATAAAGCTTCCGTGAAAAAGACCGAACAAGCGGTAAGCATAACTTCACTTTCCGCCCTTTTGGGAATGGCGTTTTTTGGAATTTTTGCTTCCAAAACTATTCATGAATTTTTTCCGCAAGTTCCGGAAATCATCATTCTGACTACAATCGCTCTGATATTAGCCCAAATCCCTCAAATCAAAATACTCCCCGGAGCTCATACTATCGGATACTTTCTGATCCTGATTTTCCTGGCTACAATAGGCACTCTTTGCGATGTGAAAACACTTTTCGAATCCGGAGAATTGGCGGGCACCTTATTCCTGTTTGTCGGACTGAGCGTCTTGATTCATGGTCTGGCTATTTTCGGAATAGGTGCACTTTTCGAGATGGATTGGGATGTGGTTTCCATCGCTTCTCAGGCAAATGTGGGCGGAACTACCACTGCAATTGCTGCTGCCGAAAGTTTGGATAGACCGGATTTGTTGATTCCGGGCGTGTTGGTTGGGAGCCTTGGAAATGCATTGGGGACGTATGCGGGTTTTTTTGTGGCAGGAATTCTTTGAGGATTTAGGACATAAGACATAAGACATAAGACATAAGACATGAGATTTGAGATTTAAGATATAAGACATTGACACAAATCATAAATCCGAAATCTTAAATCATACATTCAATCAGCCAATGGAATCAAGTATTCTCACCGAAATTTTCCTCCCGCTTTCTCTTGCATTCATCATGTTTGGAATGGGGCTTTCGCTCACTTTTGGTGACTTCAAGCGAATATAATTTTACACTAAAGCGGTCACCATCGGGTTAATTAATCAACTTGTATTTATTCCATTGGTTGCTTTTGGGTTGATCAAGGTTTTCGGATTGCAAGCCGAACTGGCAGTGGGTATGATGATCCTGGCGGTATGTCCCGGCGGGGCAACTTCCAATCTGATCACTCATCTTACCAAAGGAGATTCTGCCCTTTCTATCACGCTGACTGCATTTTTATCGCTCATTACGGTTTTTACGATCCCATTTCTTGTAAATTTTTCCATTCAATATTTCATGCCGGACGGTGGGCAGGAGATTCAGCTAAATATCATTGGAACGGTGGTCTCGGTAATTCTGATCACCGCGATTCCTGTTTTGATCGGGGGATCATTTTAAAAAGAATACCAAATCTTGCGTATAGAATTGAACCAACCTTTCGAAAGCTTTCGGCTGTGTTTTTTGTACTAATCCTAATAGCGGCTGTTCTTAAGGAAAGAGATAATCTTCTCAATTACATTTCTAAGGTTGGGCCGATGGCTCTGACATTAAACATCGCAACACTAGTTATCGGCGTTTTTAGCGCCAGACTTTTTGGTCTTAATAATAAGCAAAGCAGTACGGTCTCAATCGAGGCCGAAATCCAGAATGGAACTTTGGGAATCACGATTGCGGCTACCTTAGTCGGTAATTCTCAAATGACAATTCCTTCAGCTATCTACGGGATTTTAATGTTTGGGACTGCCGGGATTATCATTTTTCTTGGTAAAAAAATGAATAATAATGTGGAGAATGGAGGCCATGCTTTGCTTTCAAGGCTTAATAAACTCGGCATGTTTAAATAAATAGCCTATTCATTTTTTCCTTCACTTTCATCTAATTTTCACGATGGACTTGATTTGGGATTTCATTTGGCACCTCCCTAAAAGATGGATTCAACCCCGGTTAGTAAAGGAAACTTACTTTCCCATTTTAAAATGAGCTCATTTAAATCTTACACTAATTATAAACTGTCAACGTACAGAGTTATAAATTCACTTAAGAAATTAAATATTGATTTTGAAAAATCAACATAAATTTTCTAATTTATTGCCCCTTTAGTCAGGATAATATTTTGAAAAACGCTGATTTTCCATTCAAACTCTCTGATATTGAAAAGTCCGGATCAAGTCCGGACCATTTGCTTGATGATAAAGTATTGTGGAAAAGTATTAGGAAAGGAAACAACTTGGCTTTTACAACCCTCTATAAAAAATATGTAAACCAACTTTTTAATTACGGAATGCATATTTCATTTGATCGTGAGTTGGTTAAGGATTGTTTGCAGGAATTGTTTTCTGGTGTTTGGCTTCGAAGAGAGGGTTTAGTTGAATTGAACCATGTCAATTATTACCTGTTTAAGGCATTTCGGAATCTTGTCATCCAAAAATTAAACAAAAAAAGGAAAATCATTTTTGGGATAGATTTTTCAAAAAACGCCAAAGAGTTTGACCCTTCCTGGGAAGAGAATTTGATTTCGGATCAAACAAAAGAGCAAAAGCTGAAGCAATTAAAAAACGCGATTGCCTGTCTCACTGTCAGACAGCGTGAAGCAGTTCTTCTGAAGTACTTCAATGAGTTGATATCGTCTTTTATGAATGGACCAGAGGCTTTTGCCAATTTCAGAAGATCCGGATTTCCAACTTTGGCAGCAAACCCATTTCCAGGAAGAGAGGTGCCTTTCATTAATCGTTTGACCTATCCAAACTCTGAAATCTCTGTAAACTCAGATAATGTCCAGGCTGCTATTGCAGCTCAAGGGGCGGATAATCTGGCTACGAAAGTTTGGTGGGATAAATAAAATTGCAGGCAGATTCTGATAACAGGATCTGCCTTTATATCACTTTAGAATTAATTCAAAACTATGCGATACAAGACCTTTATATGCCTTTTTTCAAGCTTTCTACTGATTACTCTCTCCGTCAAAGCCCAGCAAATATCAAAAGCCGAACTGATTTACCTCACCCGAGAGTGGACAGGTGAGCGATTTGAAGATGGTCGCCCAAAGGTTTCAGAAGATATTCTCAACAGAATGCGGTTGGTGACTCATGACGAAGCCTGGGCAGTGATGAAAAATGCAGGCTATTTCTATCAATATGCAGACGGCTGGCAAATCATCAACCCAGATAGTATTCTGATCGGAAGGGCTGTAACTGCGACGTTCATGCCAGGTCGACCGGACATCCATGACGCCATCGATGAGCGAGGCAAAAAAGAAGGAAAGCGTGGTCAAAACTCCTGGCCGGTGGACCTACTTGTCAAACGTGATGTATATGTGGCAGATCAATTTGGAATCCATGTCAATGGACCTACGATCGGAGATAATGTGGGTAACGCGATTTTTGCAAAAACCGGAAACGGGATCGTCTACGACGGAGCAATCCGTGATGTGACCGGATTGAAAGAAATAGGATCATTCACTTCTTATTATACCAGCTATCACCCCTCTCATCATAATCAGCAAGGAAATCTTAATACCATGCTGACAGGGATTAATCAGCCTGCCAAAATTCGTCAGGTAACAGTCATGGCAGGAGATGTGGTACTGGGCCGGGATGGCGGAGTTTCATTTATTCCACCACATCTCGCCGAGAAAGTAGTAGTCACTTCGGAGATCGTGCGACTCAGAGACATGTTTGGCCATGAGCGGATTCGTGAAGGAAAGTATTCTGCCGGTCAAATAGATACAAAATGGGCCGATGAAATAGAACGGGACTTTTCCGGGTGGCTCAATGATCATATTGATGAACTTCCGGTTACGAGAGCTCAAATCCAGGAATTTCTGAAAAACAGAACCTGGTAATTATTAACCATGCACCCACACTATGAAGAACCTAAAAGAAAGCAGAAGATCTTTTCTCTCCAAAGGGACAGCTATTGGACTGACCGGGGCAGCATTCATGACCAATTTTGGTCAGGGATTGGAGGCAGCCGTAGAACGAACTCCTAAAGCTTCCAGCCCATCAGAACTGAAAATCACAGACGTCAAATGCGGCTATGTTAGAGGAGCAGTTTATGTAAAAATCTATACTAATCAGGATGTCTGGGGATGTGGAGAAGCAGTAGATGCTATCCATGGAACATATCATTTGGTCAAAAGGCTGGGTGAGCAACTCAGAGGACAAAGCCCCCTCAACCCCAATCGACTTGCTGAGCAACTTAGAAAAGGAGCATTTTTTGGCGGTGCTCAATCCGGAGTTTTTGTGGCGGTGCTTACCGCCATCGAAACAGCCCTTTGGGATCTGACCGGAAAGGTTTTTGGAGTTCCCGTCTACCAGTTGCTCGGTGGTAAATTTCGCGATAAAATCCGCGTTTACTGTGATACTGCGCTCTACACTTCCACAAATCCCACTGCAGATGATTATGCAACAGCAGCCAGGGGAGCAGTAAATAGAGGATACAACGCCGTGAAATTTGACGTCGACGATGGCCGCGATCCTACCAAATATGATCGGTTTAACTGGACAGCCAACCCAATGGAAATCGATCGAATGTACAATGCCATTGCTGCAGTAAGGCAGGAAGTAGGCCCCAATATCGATATCTGCGTGGACATGCATGGACGATACGATGCAGTCACAGGTTTGAAAATGGCTAAAATGTATGAGGATCTGAATCTGATGTGGTTGGAAGAACCCGTTCCTGCTGAAAATATTGATGTGTACAAGCGAATCACCCAGGAAACATCGACTCCGATTTGTACAGGGGAAAATATCTACCTGGCTTATGGTTTTACTAGGCTCCTTACCGATGGGGCAGTCGATATTATTATGCCGGACCTGCAGAAAGCCGGTGGATTAGGAGAAGGTCAACGGATCGCTAATCTGGCAAACTTATACTACGTTCCATTTTCACCTCATATGGTCGCTTCATTTCTGGGAGCTATGGCTGCTTGTCATGTGTGCGCTTCTGTTCCAAACTTCCAGATTATGGAGTGGCAAATCTACATGGATACAGATCAGATGTGGAAAGACATTGTGATCTACGAGGGTCCGAAAACCGAAAATAGCTTTATCACACTCTCCGAAAAACCCGGTATTGGAGTTGAAATCAATGAAGAAGGAATGCGCAAGTATGCCGTTCCCGGGGTTCCATTTTTCGAATAAATCAATTTACCCAAAATACCATGAAACCTTTAAAAAACCACAAGATCTCCTATTTAACTGTAATTCTGGCAGGATTCCTTCTTTTATCAGGGGGTAGTCTGTTTGCACAAAATGTGAGTTCCTCTCCGGATTACATCAAAGCTCTTACTTCGGAATGGAAAGGCGAGCGGTTTTCGGATGGTCGTCCAAAAGTATCGGATGCGATCCTTGCACGACTAAAAAACATCTCCATCGAAGAAGCCTGGGGTGTCCTTCGCAACAAAGGCTACCAAAATCAATACGAAGGTGATTGGCAGATCATGCTTCCCGACAGTGCCATGACCGGGCGGGTAGTTACTGCTCAATACATGCCTTTGAGACCAGATTTTGAGAAGCAGGTTAAGAATCAAGGTGTCAATTCAGAAGGAAGGTCACCAAAAGGAGGGACCAATTCCTGGCCTATTGATATCCTCACAAATGGTGATGTCTACGTGGCAGACAGTTATGGAAAAATGGCTGACGGTACACTTATCGGTGATAATCTTGGTAACGCTATTTTTGCCAAATCTCAAAGAGGAGTCATCTTCTATGGCTCTGTGCGTGATCAGGAAGGACTATCCGAAATCAAAGGATTCAATGCCTGGATCAAAGGGCAAGATCCGTCCTACATCAATCAGATGATGCTCACTTCCATAAATGCTCCTGTTAGAATCGGCAGGGCTACGGTTTTACCCGGAGATGTGGTTCTTGCTAAAAAGTACGGGGTCATTTTTATTCCTGCCCACTTGGTGGAAGAATTGGTTTTGACTTCGGAAGTGACCGGACTTCGGGATGAATTTGGTCATCTTAGACTTCGGGAGAAAAAATACCTCGCCGGAGAAATCGACAGCGAATGGACCGAAGCAATCAAGAAAGATTTTCTGAACTGGCTCAATAACTATCCCGGAAAACTTCCGATGTCTAAAGACGAATTAGACAACTACCTGAAAGAGCGGAATTATTAATGCTTACCTGTTGAAATTTACTGAAATGACGGGTACTCCACCCATTAGTCCCCAATCTGTTTTTTTCTAAAAAATCCTTTAACCACTAACCCATTATCCCCATGAAAAATGCTTTACAGGCGATAATTGCCAAACAAAAAGAACAGGAAAGAACCTATACTGCTCAACGAATGGCAGAAATGGAAAATCCTCTGACAGGGTCCAATAGAAGAGATTTCTTGAAGAAAACCGCCTTGGGAGGGATGTCTTTGACGGCTCTGATGGGGCTTGGAATAGAGGATGCCATGGCGCAGACTACTTCTAAAGTTCAGCGAGCATCTGCCCCATCTGATCTTAAAATCACGGACATGCGCTATTGCCATACAGCAGTGATGGGCGGGACTGCGATTATTAAGATTTACACCAACCAGGGAATTCATGGACTAGGCGAAGTACGGGATGCAGCAGATCCTAAGTATGCCCTCTTGCTTAAGAGCCGGATCCTGGGGGAAAATCCGTGCAATGTTGAGCGGATTTTCAAAATCATCAGGCAATTTGGCGGACAAGCTCGCCAGGCGGGTGGTGTTTGCGCAGTTGAAATGGCCCTTTGGGATCTTTGCGGAAAAGCTTACAATGTTCCTGCATGGCAATTGCTTGGGGGAAGATATCGTGACTCAATTCGACTATACGCAGATACTCCGGAGGGGAATGATCCTGAGCAACAGAAAGAGCGGATCAAATTTCGTACAGAAACACAGGGATACACCTGGCTGAAAATGGACGTTTCCATTAACAAAATCAAAGACATTCCGGGTTGCCTTGTGAACCCAATGTTGCTTAAGCAAAGTCCTAATCAGTTTTCCGGACCATTCATGTCTTATGGAAACACTGCACACCCATTCACAGGAATTCAGATCTCCGAAAAAGGATTGGCAGAACTTGAAAAAATCGTTCATAATGTGCGTGAAATGGTGGGCTATGAGATTCCGATCTCTACCGATCACTATGGGCATTTTGATGTAAATAACTGTATCAGACTCGGCAAAGCTTTGGATAAATATCGTCTTGCGTGGCTAGAGGATATGGTGCCATGGCAGATGACTGAGCAACATAAAACTATCACCCAAGCACTGGAGACTCCTACCACCACTGGTGAGGATATATATCTTCTGGAAAACTTCAAGCCGCTTATAGACCAGCATGCTGTAGATATCATACATCCGGATCTGGCTTCTTCAGGCGGATTGCTGGAGACCAAGAGAATTGGGGACTATGCCGAGGAAAAGGGAATAGCTATGGCGATGCACCAGGCAGGAACTCCGGTCTCATTTATGGCGAATGTGCATTGTGCTGCAGCAACTCAAAATTTCCTTGCCCTTGAGCATCATTCAGTGGATGTTCCTTGGTGGGAAAGTATGGTCACCATGGTGGATGGAAATAAAATGATCGATAAGGGATATTCGCCCGTCCCCCTCAATTCTCCGGGATTAGGAATCGAACTTAACGAGGAGGTTCTCAAAGAACACTTGCACAAGTCTGATTCTTCCTTCTTTGCTCCGACAGATGAATGGAATGAGAAGCGCTCCCATGATCGGACTTACAGTTAAGTGAGGATAAATTCGTTATAAGTTTAATCCGAAAACCCGGAATTCTCCGGGTTTTCGGATATTTTTATTTTTGTCTTTCACCCCCCAAAATACCAAAGAATTGAAAATTGCTATTTATAAAATCGCTACGGTTACTGCCATTCTTTTTCTATTGACAACCCTCGGAATCAGTTTTTTTCGAGGATTCAGCCATGCAGGTCCTTTTCTAATTCTTTTTTTTATTTTGTTGGGGATTGGTTTCCAGGGATTTGAAAAACTAAAGGGTTTCTCTTTTCCTGTTTTCATCTTTGGGGTGGTGGCTTCATCCATGTTTTTTCCTCAATATTTTCAGGAATTCCGAGGCTACACTTTATCTAATCTGATTACCCCGCTGATCCAGGTGATCATGTTTGGTATGGGAACTTCCATGAGTCTGAGAGATTTTGCTCAAGTTGCAAAAAGTCCTAAATCCGTTTTGATAGGCGTTTCTGCCCAATTTATGATCATGCCTCTGATCGGTTTTGGACTTGCCAGCATAAGCGGATTACCGCCGGAAATCGCCGCCGGGATTATTTTGGTTGGGTGTTCTCCAAGCGGGACAGCCTCGAATGTGATGACCTATCTGGCGAAAGCTAATCTGGCACTTTCGGTTACCCTTACTTCTATCACCACTTTGCTGGCGCCGCTGATGACTCCCTTGCTGATGAAAATCCTGGCGGGTCAGTTTATCGAAATTGACTTGCTGAAAATGATGTGGGATATCGTCAAGATGATCATCCTTCCAATCGGGGCGGGTTTGATATTTAATAAGCTGCTTCGCGGCAGATCAGCCTGGCTGGATAAAGCTATGCCTATCGTTTCTATGCTGGGAATTGCACTGATCATTTTGGTTATCACGGCTGCCGGAAGAGACAGTTTGCTGGAGATCGGGCCTTTATTGATTCTTCTGGTGATGATCCATAACCTCAGCGGATACGGAATCGGCTATGGATTTGCAAGGCTTTTGGGATTGGATGAACGTGATTCGCGCACGCTCGCCATAGAAGTCGGGATGCAAAATGCCGGATTGGCTTCAGGTTTGGCAAAGTTACTTGGCAAAATCGCAACCGTAGGTTTGGCGCCTGCTGTATTTGGTCCGATGCAAAATATCTCAGGGTCGATTCTGGCTACTTTTTGGCATAAAAAACCGACCGAAAAGAATCAGAAATCTGATATCTGAACATCAAACAGGTAACTTGAACGCCTGTCTGGCCAAAAGCTTCCATTCTCCTTTTTCCTTAACCCATACCATCAAAAGGCCAATTTTCAGGTTGTTTGTAGTTCCATTGGACGCTATCTCAGCGGATACTTTATGGCGGACCATCGCTAGTTTTTTGCTATGAAATTTGATTTCCTGCTCAGTGATATCCCAGGTTTGGTAATCGGTTTTCCCTTCGCTGAACACAGCCAGAAACTGTTTTTGATTTTCGATCTTGCCTGCGGAATGTCCATAGCTCAGGTTTTCCGAAGTCAGAGATTTTAGAGAGGTGGCGTCTTCTGCGAGCATTGCAGTTCTCAGGTTTTGAACGGCTGCTTCCACTTCTTTTTCTGATTGTGCGAAGGTAACAGAAATGCTAAAAAACAGGAATAGGGTGAGGGTGGTTTTCATGGAATTGGGTTTTAAAATTGTAATTAAAGTCTTCGAACAAAAGCTGAAATTAAGGTACAAAAAAAGACAGGTTTGAAGGTTAGAATTTGAATCATCTACCCAAAATGTTATCCTCACCTCTCTGAAAAACCCTTCAAAAGGCCCAATTCAGACCTTCTTGCTAAGTTGAGTTCCAGTATTTTTTACCCAAAATTCAATTAATGCTCATAAATTACCTCAAAATTCAATTTTATGGTCCTATCATTTGTCCTTTTGCTCGTCGGATTTGTGGTGCTCGTTTATGGAGCTGATAAATTGGTAGATGCGGCCTCTGGTTTAGCTGCCAATTATGGAATTCCCAATATTGTCATCGGCTTGACCATTGTGGCGTTTGGAACATCCGCACCGGAATTAGTGGTGAATGTCCTTGCATCGATTAACGGTTCCTCCGAAATGGTCATGGGCAATGTTTTGGGCAGTAATATTTTTAACGTATTGGGAATCCTTGGCATTTCAGCCATTATTTATCCCTTAACTGTCAAGTCAGGTACAACCTGGATTGAAATCCCATTGTCATTTTTAGCAGCCATTATGGTCCTGATCCTGGCAAATGATTTCCTGTTGAATGCCGGTGGTGACAATTTTATTTCTCTTGGAGATGGATTGGTTTTACTCATGTTTTTCATTGTTTTTATTGTCTATAATATCACAGTTTCCATGAAACCCGGAGAGAAATCGGACTCTGTCGAGATTAGCAAATACACCACAGGGCAAGCCGTATTGTGGATTTTTGTTGGTCTGGCAGGATTGGTTCTTGGAGGAAAACTGATTGTAGACAATGCTGTTGAACTTGCCATAAGTATTGGATTATCAGAAAGGGTGATTGGACTTACGATCGTATCTATCGGAACCTCCATGCCGGAATTGGCAACATCCATTGCGGCTGTCAGGAAGAAAAAAGTGGATATAGCCATCGGAAACGTGGTAGGGTCCAATATTTTCAACATTTTCTTTATTCTGGGTATTTCTTCAACTATTCTGCCGGTGACTATTTCGGAGCCAAACTTCATAGATATTTGGATGAATGTGCTCGCAGGTCTTCTTCTGTTCGTATTTATTTTTACAGGAAAAGGCAGAAGTCTCGAAAGATGGGAAGGAATCTTGTTGTTGGGATTGTATGTCGCGTATCTGGCGGCATTAATCCTGAATTTGTAAGGCTTCAGGTTAAATAAAGTAAGCCTAATTTATTTCGAAATTTAAAAACCCCAAGATTCTTTTCCGATTCTTGAGGTTTTTAGTTAATTCCAAAGATAGTTTCCAGCCTTGAATCTGGTTAAAATTTTTTTGACAGGGTATCTGGAGATAAGGATCTTCTGAAAAAGCGTTATGATAATATCCAGTAGATTTCCAACTCTTTATACTAAACAGACAGGTTGAGTTTTGAAAAAACTCAGGTTATTTTCCAACCACTTTTATCAAGGTTCCTTTGCTCAATTGATCTGTGAGAAGCATTCCGTTCAGAATTGCCAGTTCTTCAAATCGCTCTTTCGGCATATTGAAACTCTGCAAAGCAGCTTGCAAGGTCATCTGCTGGGGTACTGTTTTGATTCGCACCACGTCAGGCTTTCTATTCAGCTTTTCAGTTTCCTTCAACTCTTTGAAATTTCGAATAGTCGAAAGGAATGCCGATTGATAACCATCGAATTTAGAGAGTTCCGAGATACCCAGGATGCTGTAAATATTTCCCTCAAACTGGATCAGGGATGAGAGTACCCGGATCGTACCTTGTTCTTGTTTTTGATCTGCGATCATGATCAAGGCTGGCAATCCATTGATGGTTTCTTTTTTGGATTCGACGAGTTCAAGTTTATACTGTTCCAAAATCGTGTTTCCGGCTTCCTCCAGGGTTGCTCCTCCTGCCATTGAAAGCATCATCAATGCGTCTCCGGTTTTTGGTGCCATCTGAACTTGCCGGGGAGTATTTTGAAGAGTCCAGTCAGTAGGTATCGGAAATTCAATCTTCAATACCGGATGGTAAAAAGTATTGTTTTCTACGAAACCCTGCTTGGGATCCTCTCCCAAAACTATCCCGTCAATTAATTTCAAATAGCTCTCTCTGTTGATTTTTGGATTGGTCAAATCCAGTTTCTTTTTCCAATCCTCGGCAAGTTTCGCGACAGTAATATTCCGCTCTTCAGGTGATGGGTGAGTCGATAAGAATTCCGGAATTTCCTCGCTTCCGCTTCCGGCACCTTGTCTTTCAAGAGTCTCGAAAAAACCTGCCATCTCGGAAGCGTCATACCCAATTCGGGAAGAATATTCCACGCCCAGTTTATCAGCTTCGCGCTCATCATTTCGTCCAAAACTCAACATGGCAAGTTGCATTCCCTGGGAGAGCGGCTCCACAAATTGGGTAAGTTCCGGCACAAGGATTACTCCGGCTATCATTCCAAGTTGGCCCAGCATCGAGTTACGCTGCTGGATCACAGAGTGACGTGCTGTGATGTGACCGGTCTCATGTCCCAACACACCTGCAAATTCTGCCTCATTATTAAAGTGAGCCATAATCCCTCGGGTAAAATATACATAGCCTCCGGGAACAGCAAACGCGTTTATCACAGGAGAATCCACTATTTTGAATTCGTAGGCAAGTTTGGGGCGATGGGATATGACAGCTATTTCATTGCCTTTTTCAGTGATGAATTTTTGCATTTCAGGATCATCGTACAAACCAAAAAACGCCAATACTTCCGGATCTGACTGTTTGCCCATAGCGATTTCTTGTTCTTCGGTCATAAAGACAACCTGTTTTTTTCCTGTCACCGGATTAACTGCGCAACTCCCAATAAGTATCAGTGATAATGCTATTCCCAGCTGGCTGAGGTAGGTCTTGGTTTTCATGGTATTCTTATTTTTGGTGGAGGCAAATAAAAGTATTACTGAATTTACGAATCAAATTGATCGAATTCGAATTGATAATTACAATAAGTAAGCCAGCAGAGCTGATGCAAATTTCCCGGGGAGGATGGCTTCATTTTCTCAAATTGGAGTGTTGAATCTCTAAAGTCAGGATTACATTGAGAAGTTTTTCTGGATTTAGGGATATTTCTAAAGAAGCCTTTCCCGGGGACAAGTGGACTGGCTTTGCAGGGAAACTTTTTTCTACAGCAAGAGCCTGGTGGGCAATTCTGAATTACCTATTGAAATTTTGGCAGGTGTAAATAAGTCCACATTGAGGACTGCTATTGCAAAAGTATAAATGCAATTATTCCTGGACATCAAGTTTTTGAACGAAACTCCTCAATCCGAAATTCCGAATCTATTCCGGCTTTTCAATTTTAAAGGGGCCGGATAAAAAAAAAGCCTGATCGGTTAAATCAGACTTTTTTCAATAATAGGAGAGGTGCTTATCTCCAGTCTTTATTTATGCTCTTTAGCACTTCCGAACCCGGGCAAAGTTCTTCTTTGGTCAGGGAATTCAGAGGTTTTAAGGAGGTATTGATCATCGAATGCAAATCCACTGGATTCGGATTGATGTAGAGTAATCCTGTCAGGATTTCATTTTTCACCTTCGCGTTTTGAACCGCATTGATGGCAGATAATCGATCTTCCGGATCCCAGTCCTGAGCAAGTTTATTAAATTGAAGAAATGTACCGTCGTGTAATTTGACAGATTTTTGAGTTCCTTCTGAGTACGAAGTGGTGATTTCAGCCATTTCAGGAACGAAATCAAAGGTGGAAGTAGCTTCCATATGCTCCCGTACAAAATCGTAAGACTTCGTGGAGCCAGGATTGTTGTTGAATGTCACGCAAGGGGAAATCACATTGATAAAGGCAAAACCGGGATGATTCATCGCTGCTTTGATGAGGGGCACCAACTGCGTTTTGTCTCCCGAAAAACTCTGAGCTACAAAGGTTGCTCCCAATTCTATGGCAAGACTTGCCAGATCAATGGATTGGAAAAGGTTGACATTGCCGGATTTGTTTTTTGAACCGCTATCGGCAGTGGCCGAGTCCTGTCCCTTGGTCAAACCGTAGCAGCCATTGTTCATCACGATGTAAACCATGTTGAGATTACGGCGAACGACGTGGACAAATTGGCCCATACCGATTGAGGCAGTATCCCCGTCTCCTGAAACACCAAGGTAAATGAGATCGCGGTTGGCCATATTGGCACCGGTGGCAACAGACGGCATTCGCCCGTGAACACTGTTGAATCCGTGGGAATTGCTCAGGAAATAAGCGGGTGTTTTGGAAGAACATCCAATGCCTGAAAGTTTGGCAAGGCGGTGAGGTTCAATATCCATTTCATAAGCAGCCTGAATAATGCCGGCGCTGATGGAATCATGTCCGCAACCTGCGCAGAGTGTAGAGAGTGAGCCTTCGTAATAATCTACAGAGTAGCCTAAATTATTCTTGGGTAAATCGGGGTGACGGAATTTTGGGCGAAGATATGTCATCGGAAAGGAGGCCGTTTGGGATCAGAATTTTAAATACCGGATTTGATTGAGTTTACAATTTGATCCGCCGTGATAGGCAGACCATCGTAATTCAATACCGGAATGAGTTTTTCGGGGTTAATACCTAATTCAATCATGAGTAAACTCCTCATTTGTGCGTCCCGATTTTGCTCCACTACAAACACTTTATCATGCGAATGGATAAAGTCTTCTACCGTTTCATTAAATGGAAAGGATTTAATTCGGATGGCGTCCAGTTGGACACCTTCGGCTTGAAGTAAATCAATGGCTTCTTTCGTTGGATACTCTGATGTGCCAAAGAATAAAACTCCATAAGTGGACAAATTCTCTTCCTGATATAAGTGAGGAGCAGGGACATATCCTTTCGCAGTGTTCCATTTCTTCATCAGACGATCCATGTTTCTCACATAGTCATCTCCATTTTCGGTGTACACAGCATATTCATCACGGGAAGTTCCGCGGGTAAAATAGGAACCTTTGGTAGGATGGGTTCCGGGATAGGTACGATAGGGAATTCCATCCCCGTCTACATCCAGGTACCGACCGAATCGCTCAATTCCTTCCAATGCATCAGCATCAAGGACTTTCCCGCGTTTGTACTCCCGGTGATCATCCCACTGGAAAGGTTTCGACATGTGATCGTTCATTCCAAGATCCAGATCAGTCATCACAATCACAGGAGTCTGGAGCTGTTCGGTCAGATCGAAGGCATTTGCGGTCATTTCAAAACATTCCTTTGGAGTGGAAGGAAACAACAAGATATGTTTGGTATCACCATGTGATGCATAAGCAGCTTCTAGGGTATCCGATTGTTGTGTTCTCGTCGGCATTCCGGTAGAAGGTCCTATTCGCTGTACATCAATTAATACTGTTGGGATTTCTGCGAAATAGGCAAGTCCCAGAAACTCATTCATCAGTGAAAGACCCGGTCCGCTCGTCGCAGTGAAAGAGCGTGCGCCATTCCAGTTGGCACCGATCACCATCCCGATTGCGGCTAATTCATCTTCGGCCTGAATGATCGCTACATTTCTTTTTCCGGTTTCGGGATTTATCCGATATTCATCGGAAAAACTCATAAATGACTCAATAACTGAGGTTGAAGGCGTAATCGGATACCAGGCGGCTACGGTGGCACCACCGTAAACTGCACCTAAGCCGCAGGCAGTATTTCCATCAATCATGATAGAATCTCCCACCAAATCGCGGCTTTCGACTCTGATATCTATCGGATCTTTGTAATGCTCATGAATATAGTCAACACCAATTTGAAGTGACTTAATGTTGGGCGCGATCAGTTTTTCCTTGCCCGCAAACTGTTCTGCAAGCAGGCTTTCAAATACTTTGAAATCAATATTTAATAAGGCAGAAAGTGCGCCTACGTAGATGATATTCTTAAATAACTGGCGCTGACGAGGGTCGGTAAATGCATCGTTGCACATTTCCATTAAAGGAATCCCGATGTAGTGAATGTCATCCCGGATGTACTGCGAATGCAAAGGCTTGGAACTGTCGTAAAGAAAATACCCGCCGGTTCTGACATTGCCCACATCGGCAAGCATGCTTTGGGGATTTACAGAAACCATGATATCGATGCCTTCTCTGCGACCCAGATATCCTTTTTCGCTTACCCGAACTTCGTACCAGGTAGGTAATCCCTGAATGTTGGATGGGAAAATATTTTTAGGAGTCACCGGAACTCCCATCCGGAAAATTGACTTGCAAAACAGGTAGTTGGCACTTGCCGAACCTGTACCATTTACGTTGGCAAACCGGATTACAAAATCGTTGATCTTTACTTGGTTGACTGACATCCTGAATGTGCTTTTGTTACATTATAGAAGAATTTTTGCATGTCCCAGGCAGCCGTAGGACAGCGCTCGGCACATAAGCCGCAATGAAGACAAACATCCTCGTCCTTCACCATGACTCTGTTGGTTTTGAGAGGTTCAGAGACATAAATGTCCTGAGTGAGATTATTGGCGGGCATTTTTAAGCTTGCACGCAGATCAGTTTCATTTTCCTCATTGTTCACAAATGAGATGCAGGAAGTAGGGCAGATGTCCATGCAAGCATCACATTCGATGCATTTGGATTCACTGAATACCGTCTGCGCGTCGCAATTGAGACAGCGTTGCGCTTCTTTATACCCCTCGAGTTTGCTGAATCCAAGTTCGACTTCCTTCTTCCGGTCATGAAGCGTCATTTTTTTATCTGCCTGTGGTACGATGTAGCGGATATCATTCACCACTTCGCTTTCATAAGCCCACTCATGCAATCCCATTTTCTGGCTAACCAGATTTACGTAAGGGGAAGGACGTTTTGTGAGTTCTTCGTTTCGGCAATGAAGGTCTATTGAAATAGCTGCCTGATGTCCGTGGGCAACAGCTGTGATTACGTTTTTAGGACCCCAAGCCGAATCACCTCCAAAGAATACTTTTGGGTTGGTGGAAACGAATGTTTTTTCATCCACAATTGGCATATTCCATTTGTCGAATTCAACACCCTGATCCCGCTCCAGCCAAGGGAAACTGTTTTCCTGACCAATCGCAACCAGCACGTCATCTGCTTCAATAAATACCTCCGGTTCGCCCGTTGGAATCAAGTTGCGTTTTCCGTTTTCAAAGACAGCCTTCACTTTTTCGAAAGTCATGCCTTTCAAAACCCCATCTTCGACGACAAAGGTTTTGGGAACATGGTTGTCAATGATTGGAATGTCCTCATGTTGAGCATCTTCTTTTTCCCAGGGCGATGCTTTCATTTCCGCAAACGGGCTGCGGACTACGACTTTTACCTCTTCACCACCCAATCGGCGGGCAGTTCGGCAGCAGTCCATGGCAGTGTTTCCACCACCCAAAACGATCACCTTTTTGCCAATCTTCTGGGTATGTTCGAAGGCAACGCTGGCAAGCCAGTTGATCCCGATATGGATATTGGCATCGCCTTCCCATCTGCCCGGCATATCAGGCAAGTCGCGACCTTTTGGAGCACCTGTACCTATGAAAATGGCATCATAGTCTTTTGAAAGCAGATCTTTCAGACTTGATACATAATGATTGAAATGGGTATGGATTCCCAGATCCAGAATATAATTCACCTCTTCATTGAGAACCGATTCAGGCAGACGGAAAGAAGGAATCTGACTGCGCATGAATCCCCCTCCAAACTTCTGCTCGTCAAAAAGATGAATTTCATAGCCAAGCGGAGCCAGATCCCGGCTTACCGTAAGCGATGCAGGTCCGCCACCAACGAGTGCGATTTTTTTGCCGTTTGGTGCAAAAGGTCCCTGAGGCATCAGCTTTTTTACATCACCTTTATTATCAGCGGCGACTCGCTTCAATCGACAGATTGCAACGGGTTCTTCTTCAACCCGGCCACGACGGCAGGCTGGCTCGCAGGGACGATCGCAGGTGCGTCCTAAAATCCCCGGAAATACATTTGAATCCCAGTTTACCATGTATGCTTCGTCATACTTTTCCTGTGCGATCAGGCGTATGTATTCCGGCACCGGGGTATGTGAAGGACAAGCATATTGACAATCAACTACTTTGTGAAAGTATTCCGGGTCCTTGATATCGGTTGGCTCCATGTAATCTCTTAGGATTGAAAGCGTGAAATGTTAACGATTTTCGTTTGGTTCAGATGATCAGAAAATCGGTTACTATTGAGTGGCAAGATAATTTTTTTTAAGGACGAACATCTACCATTTGTAAGATTTTTAAGCCTTGGATGGTTAGGGGAATTGATGGGTTTAAGGCATGGATGTCTTGCTCCGGGTTGATTTGAAGTAGCATCAGATGGGCTTAAAAAAGGCAGGTTGGAATTTACTGGTCGTTACTTTCTCTTTCCTGTAAAAGTGCCTTCGCCCATACTTCCAAGTTTTACTTTTCCGCTTATTTCCGGACCTTTTACAGTTCCGTCATATTCGATCAGATTGCCCTGGATATCGAATTCCAGATGGATGATATTTCCTTTCAGAGTTCCTTTTACTTCGGAATCGCCTAATTGGCCTGTGTATGTGCCGGTTATTGTGGTGTCATTCATTTGTTCGAGAACAAAGGTTGGCGATCCGCTACCCATGTCGGAAGTGACGCTCATGATCCAGGTGCCTTTCACATTGATTTTGTCCTGAGCAAATACTGAAGCGAAGCTTATTAAAAACAGGAATAGGAACAGGATATTTAACTTTTTCATTTAGGATTATTTTGGGCATTTCGATTTTTAAGATCGAATTCCAAAATATCGAATTTTGAATACCAAACCTACAAATACGAACGCAAGATGAATGATTTCGAATATTTACTTCCCAAATCAATCCACCACTGCTTCGGCTTCTATTTCTACGAGGTATTCTCCCCCGATAAGTTCAGTCCCGACCATCGTATTGGCGGGCTGAATGTCTTTAAATCGCTCGCCATATGTGCGGGCGATAGGTTCCCAATCATTTACATTTCGGATGCAATTTCAGGACCTCGATAGGACAGAAAACTAACTGGGATAAGCCAACGCAGCTAAAATTGAAGGAATTGAGGCAAACAGAAACGTCAGCAAAACGAAGGGTCCGATCCCGGGCACATTCCGCAGGGTCTTAAAAAGCACCACATAAATGGACGTGCCTTTCATGGAACAAATTCCTGTAGCTGTAAGTCCGACCAACCCAAGTTGGCGGGTTGGGTCATTCAGTATTCAAAAGTGGAGAATAGAGAAAAAAATCGTCCACTGACGACAGCTAAAAAACCATTGAATTTTTTAGTAACACAGAGTGACACAGAGGAGTCACAGAGTGCCACGGAGTTTTTTAATTTCTTTGATATCACGTTATCCCGCATCGGTCATCGGTATCCCTTTCATCACCGTTCACCGTTCATTCGTCATCCAGCATCGGTCATCCAGCACCGGTCACCCCTCATACATCCAAAAACACACACTTTTCAGAGATTTTCATTCCTCTATGATCTTTATCATCCAATTTAAAAAAGCTTATTCCCTACTTTAGGGTTTTTAAGGCAGTCCTTATTGAAGCCAAACTCATTAAAGAAGGCCTGAAAATTTTTAAAAGCTAAAAGTTCGAATTATGACAAATGCTATCTATCTGACTACCACCGAGCCATTTTCAGGAAAGTCAATTTTTGCCCTTGGCCTGGTAAATTTACTGGCAAGTAAAACTGATAAAATCGGCTATCTCAAGCCCATTGTGGCCGGAAGCAAAAAGGAAAAAGACCGCCGCCTCGAGTTGATCGCCAAACAGTTTAGCCTGCATCAAACCTACGAGGAGATGTATGTTTTCACCCGGAAAAAAGCAATCAATGAGATCAACAAGGGCAACGAAACCTATCTGATCGACACCATCATTGAGCGATTCAAAGAGCTTCAGGAAAGCTGTGATTTCGTAGTTGTGGAGGGAACAGATTTTTTGGGAGTGGGAACCAATGTGGAATTTGACGGAAATATTTCAATTGCAAAAAACCTGGGAATTCCTGCCGCAATCATTATTAACTGTTCGGGTAAATCTATCGTGGAAATTGTCGATATGGCGCAAGCCACTGTCAATGGTTTCCTGAATAAGGGAGTGCAGGTTTTGACCCTCGTCGCCAATAAAGTAGAGGGAGGGAAAGAGGAAGAAATTGCCAAAAGATTGAAAACAGCCCTGCCTGTAGAAATTTTGGTGACGACCATTCCGATGCATATGGAATTGAGCAATCCAACTATGGATGAGATCAGGGAGTCGCTCGGCGCAAATCTTCTTTTTGGAGCAAACCTTCTTACCAATCGGGTGGATCATTCCATTGTCGGGGCTATGCAGCTTCATAATTTCCTGAACAGACTCAAAAACAACACCTTGGTTGTGACGCCCGGAGACAGGGGTGATCTTATCATCGGAGCCTTGCAGGCCAATATTTCAAGAAGTTTTGGAAAGGTGTCCGGCCTGATTCTTACCGGCGGAATGCATCCCGAGACTTCCATTGTCAAGTTGATCGAGGGTTTGGAAACCATACTTCCAATTCTTCAGGTAGATGAGGGGACTTTCGCAGTAGTCACCAAGGTGAACCAGATCCGGGCGAGGATTTCACCTGACGACAAGGAAAAAATTTCACTGGCAATCAGGCTTTTTGATACCTGGGTGGATGAAAAGGCTTTGGCTGAAAAGATGGTCGCTTTTCATTCTGAAACTCTTACCCCAAGAATGTTCCAATATCAATTGGTGAAGAGGGCCAAGGAACATAAAAAACACATAGTCCTCCCGGAAGGTGAGGATGATCGGATTTTGATGGCAGCGGATGCGCTGATCAGACAGAATGTGGTGGATTTGACCATTCTCGGAATTCGGGAAAATATCGAAACTGCCATCAAGCGATTGAATCTTTCCCTCGATATGGATAAAGTCCGCATCGAAAATCCGGTGACTTCCAATCGCTTCGAGGACTATGCCCAGACTCTTTTTGAACTGAGGAAAGCGAAGGGATTGACGATCGAAATGGCCCGTGAACTGATGCACGATGTCTCTTACTATGGAACCATGATGGTATTCAAAGGCGAAGCTGACGGAATGGTTTCTGGTGCGATTCACACTACTCAGCATACAATCCGGCCTGCGCTGCAATTTGTAAAAACCAAACCCGGAGTTTCCACTGTCTCTTCGGTGTTCTTCATGTGTCTGCCAAACAGGGTTTCAGTTTTTGGAGACTGCGCAGTTGTGCCAAATCCTACCTCTGAGCAATTAGCGGATATCGCCATTTCCTCAGCCGAATCGGCAAAAATGCTGGGAATTGATCCTAAAATCGCCATGCTTTCCTATTCCTCAGGTTCTTCCGGAGAAGGCGAGGATGTCGAGAAAGTAAGAAAGGCCACAGAGCTTGTCAAACAAAAAAGGCCTGATCTAAAGGTGGAAGGCCCTATCCAATACGATGCGGCGGTTGATTTGGAAGTGGGGAAAAAGAAAATGCCAGATTCTGAAGTAGCCGGTCAAGCGAGCGTCCTGATTTTCCCTGACCTGAATACCGGAAATAACACCTACAAAGCAGTGCAGCGGGAGACCGGAGCCATTGCCATTGGTCCGATGCTTCAGGGATTGAACAAGCCGGTCAATGATTTGAGCCGGGGGTGCACAGTGGCAGACATCTTTAACACGGTTGTGATTACTTCCATCCAGGCTCAGCAAGCCTGATTGATTTTGACTCCACGCCACGCAGGCCTGAAGGGGGAAAAGATGTTTAAAATTCTTCACCCCCTAACCCCCTTAAGGGGGAATACGATGTTTAAATCTTACGTCTTAAATCTTCCATCTTACGTCTTCCCCTCTATGAACGTCTTCGTAATCAATTCAGGCAGCAGCTCCATCAAATATCAACTCATCCGGATGCCTGAAGCGGAAGTTGTCTGTTCCGGCTTGGTGGATCGGATCGGTCAGGAAGGTTCCAAAGTGGACTACAAGGCCTTTTTGCCAACCGGTGAAGTGAAAAAAAGTGAAGTCATCCCAATTGCCGATCATGTCGCGGGATTGAAGGAAGTAGCCAGACTTTTGACGGACAAAGAAACTGGTGTCATCAGCGATCCGGGAGAAGTGGATGTGGTGGGGCATCGGGTGGTTCATGGGGGAGAGAGTTTTTCAGAAACTCAGATTATCACCGACGAGACGATGAAAAAGATCCGCGAGCTTTTCCCTCTTGCTCCGCTTCATAATCCTCCGAATTACCTGGGGATTGAAGTGGCAACCCGGATTTTCGCCAGTGCCAGGCAAGTCGCAGTTTTTGATACAGCTTTTCATCAGACCATGCCTCCGGTGGCTTACAGGTTTGCGATTCCGAAAGAGCTGTACGAAGAACATGGTATTCGAGCATACGGATTTCATGGGACGAGCCATAAATACGTTTCCGAAAAGGCAATCGAATACCTGGGGAAAAAGGATTCCAAACTCATCACCATTCATCTGGGAAATGGCTGCAGCATGAGCGCAATTCACAACGGGAAGTGCATCGATACCAGCATGGGTCTAGGTCCGATGAATGGATTGATCATGGGCACTCGCGCCGGAGATGTGGATCAGTCGGTTATTTTTCATTTGGTCAATCAACTGGGATACACGCTGGAGGAAGTCAATTCCCTGCTCAATAAGAAAAGCGGAATGCTGGGGCTTACGGGCTTTAATGATATGCGGGATGTAAAGAAAATGTACTTCGAAGGAAGTCCCGAGGCAGTTTTAGCCTACGAACTTTACGCGTATCGAATCAAAAAATACATCGGTTCCTACGCTGCAATCCTCAATGGATTGGACGCAATTATTTTTACTGCGGGAGTTGGAGAAAACGATACACTTTCCCGAAAGCTCAGCTGCAAGGATTTGGAATTCCTTGGAATTCATCTGGATGAAGCAAAAAATGAAGCAGGGGGAAAAGGTCTTCGGGAAATCAATACCTCAGATTCTCCTGTCAAAATCCTCGTGATACCCACCAATGAAGAGCTGGAAATTGCTAATCAGTGTTTTGAGTTGTTGGAGGATTGATAGAAAAAGGTGCATCTGTATACCTGCACGATTGACAGAAGCCTCAGGTTTGAAAATTGCGGAAATGCGACTCCCTCCGCCGCGGCGGAGGGCAAGGGGGATTTTTTCATTAAAATCCTACGCTCGACCATCCTAAAGGATTTACAATTTGAGAATTGCTTTGGATACTTTTTTACATCCAAAGGAAACAAAGTTCGACACCCTTCAGGGTCGTTTAGGTTCGGTATTGGTGCATTCTGTCCACGGGTTGCACCCGCGGTTATTGAAAGGTTCGACCACTTCGTGGTCATATTTTTGGAATGTCGATGCCAGTCTTTAATGACCCGAAATGGCCCAAACCCCCATTCAGGTTAAGTTTTACTTAAAAATCGGTTTTAGATATGAAGATCCTGAAAGGATCAAACAGTCAATCAGTATCAGGATTTAGAAATTAACCTGTAAACTTTTTTTAGGACGAGTCAAACCTTTCAATAGCCCTAGGTGCAACCTAGGGTAAAAAGAAAGTCCGAAATGAGAACGACAACCCCGAACGGGGTTGAACTATTGGAGAAAAGGAATAACAAAATCCAAAAAAAAGGAGCTTCTGAAGTGGAGCTTTGGGATTAACTTGCGACTATCGTGACTTTCTGTAATTCTTGGGCCA
>JAKFCO010000021.1:0-33518 GCA_036676605.1 Algoriphagus sp. | reverse complement strand
CCCATCCCGAACAGAGAAGTTAAGCCCTGCAGCACCGATGGTACTGGGGTTACACCCGGGAGAGTAGGTCGCCGCCACATTATTCAAACCCGGCTCTAATCAAGCTGGGTTTTTTGCGTTTAGGCGAGGGGAGATTTTTAAGATGCTATTAATATCTAATTCATTTCGATCATTGATGGACATTTTACATGATCACTTTTCATTTTTTAGATTATTGTTGCAGTTTTGCATCAAATCCAAATTAAATGACTGTACTCTTCAAAGGTCTTAGGTTAGTCACCTCTGCCGGTATTCAAACACCAGTTGACTTTGTTTTTGAAAATGAATTAGTACCAATTCCTGCAGGTTCCGGGAGTGCCAAGTTTGATCAGGTTATTGATTGCTCTGATTGGTTGGTGTCTGAGTCTTGGCTTGATTTGAGATGTGGTATTGGTGAACCAGGATTGGAATACAAAGAGACTGTTCAGAGCCTTTGTGAATTACTCCAGTCAAGTGGTTTTGGCAGCGCGGTAATTCTTCCAAATACAGAGCCGACAATTCAATCTAAAAACGAGGTTGATTTTGTGCTTAATAAATCAAAGTCTTTTACTCCTCAATTAATCATTCAAGGGGCTGTAACCAAAAATACCGAGGGTGAGGATCTTACAGAGATTCTGGATATGCACCATCAATCAGGTGTATATATTTTCGGGGATGGAATAAAGACACTTTCTAATGGAGATCGATACATGAAGATTCTTCAATACCTCCAAAAATTTGACGGGTTACTTTTTGACCATGCATATGATCCTTTGCTGGCAATCTTCGGTCAAATGCACGAAGGTGAAATCTCAACTAAATTGGGTATGAAAGGAATTCCCAATCTTGCCGAGGATGTTGCGATTCAGCGAAATCTTGAAATCATCCGATATGCAGGTGGAAGAGTTCATTTTCAAACTATCAGCACAGCTAAAGGAGTAGAATTAATTCGCCAAGCAAAAAAAGAAGGGCTGCAGGTTTCAGCCGATTGTTCAATTTATCAATTGCTGTTTTCTGAAAGTGATCTCCTTGATTTTGATTCAAATTATAAGGTAAAACCACCTTTTCGAGGGGAAACCGACAGAGATGCTTTGATTGCCGGGTTGAAGGATGGAACGATTGATGCTTTGGTTTCAAATCATCAACCTCAGGATTTCGATTCCAAATTCATGGAGTTTGATTTGGCTTCTTTCGGAATGGTAGGGTTACAAACATTCCTGCCTTCAATGGTTCAGTTAGAAAAGGAACTTGGTTGGGAGCTTTTAATCCAAAAAGTAACATCAGGACCTGCAAAGGTTATAGGTTCTGAAAAAGCAACTGGCTGGACAATTTTTGATCCAGTTGCCAAATGGGTTTTCGATGAAAAATCAAACAAATCTCTTTCTCAAAATTCCCCATGGTTTGGGAAAGAGATGACAGGTCAGGTAAAATATGTGATTCAAAAAGGTCAATTGATCCAGGTTAATGAATAAATACCTGGGTTCAGCCTACCAATTTGGAGGAATCGGTGGTGCATTAAGTGTCGTCGCTTTCTTGATTTTATCCTTCCTGAGATCAGATCCTACCAATCTGAGTTTGATTTTCGGATATGTCATCACTCCGATTTCGCTGTTTTTGGCTATTAAATTCTTTAAGGAGTACACCAATAATGGATTTCTTTCTTTTGCAGAAGGAATGTCGATTGGCTTTGTCACATATTCACTCATTGCTTTGATTTCCGGTATAGGCATTTGGGTTATTTTGTTGTTTTCACCGGAACTTTTCGAAGAAATCAAGCTTTCGAAGCTCGAAGTTCTTCAACAAAATCAAGAAACGATTATCTCTCAGATGGGTATAGATTCATTTGAATCCACACTTCTGAGCGTCCAAAATATGATTCCTTGGGATGTAGCATTCAATGATGCTATCTGGAAAGTGATTCCTGGTCTTTTTTTTACTATTATTATATCTATTATTTTAAGAAAGAACCCTAACTAATTTTCTTATGGAAGAACAAGAATCGCCTTTTCAGGCCGCAGTAAAACCAGGTTTAACCATTGGTCTGGTCTCTTTAGCATTGACTTTTATAGCGTATTTCATTGATTCTACTTTATTGGCATCCGGCTGGTTTGGGCTAGTTGCTATCGTTGTTTTCTTTGTCCTGATCATCTATTTCGGAAAACAATACCGGACTGAAATTGGAGGTTTCATGACGTTTGGAACTGCTTTCAACTTCAGCTTTATCACCATGATAATCTCCGGATTGGTTGGGTTAGTGGGACAAATTTTACTTTTCCAGGTAATTGACCCTTCACTTCCCGGAGTTCTGGCAGATATTTCTTTCGAATCAAGTCTGAAAATGATGGAAAGTTTGGGTGCAAATCCTGATTCAATGGATCCTGCAGTCCTCGACGATATGAGGGAAACTACTGCATCCAGTTATACATTGGCAGGACAGCTTAAAAACTTTGGATTTGGATTGATTGCATATGCGGTTATTGCTTTAATTTTGGGGGCAATTCTAAAGAAGCAAGATAAGTCGCTCGAGTTTTAAAATATGATTCAAATTTCCGTCGTAGTTCCTGTTTTCAATGAAGAGGAATCTTTGCCAGAATTAACGAATTGGATTAGCCGGGTCATGAAAGACAACGACTTTTCCTATGAAGTTATTTTTATAAATGACGGAAGTACGGATAAGTCCTGGGAGGTTATTTCCAAACTTGCGCATGATTTCAAAGTAGTAAAAGGAATTAATTTCACCCGTAACTATGGTAAATCTGCCGGTTTGGATGCTGGCTTTAAAAAGGCCAGCGGACAAGTGGTGATCACCATGGATGCAGATCTTCAGGATAGCCCGGATGAAATTCCCGGATTGTATAAAATGATCACTGAAGAGGGATTCGATGTCGTTTCCGGTTGGAAAAAAGAACGACACGATCCTATCGGAAAGACAATTCCCTCCCGGTTTTTTAATGGAGTGACTCGATGGATTTCAGGGATTCAATTGCATGATTTCAACTGTGGACTCAAGGCCTACAGACTTAAGGTGGTGAAGAACATCCATATCTACGGTGAAATGCATCGCTACATTCCTTTGTTGGCCAAATGGAATGGGTTTGGAAAAATCGGAGAGAAAGTAGTCCAGCATCAAGCGAGGAAGTATGGCTATTCAAAGTTTGGATTTGAGCGATTTTTAAATGGATTTTTGGATCTTATTTCTGTTTCTTTCGTCCATCGCTACAAAAAGAAGCCGATGCATTTTTTTGGCTTACTTGGGATGATTTCATTTTTGATCGGCTTCATTATTACAAGCTGGTTGATTTTTGAAAAAATATACGGGCTAAGCAAAGGGTTGGCAGTGCGTGAGATTGTAGACCAGCCGCTGTTTTTCCTTGCCTTGGTAGCTTTGATTATCGGTGTTCAGCTATTTGTCACCGGATTTATAGCCGAACTGATGACCTCCAATCAAGCCAAAGAAACCGAGTATAAAATCGACGAGGAGCTAAATCTGAATTTCTGATGTTTTTTTCAGTCATCATACCGGTTTTCAACAGACCGGGAGAGGCCAAAGAACTTTTGGAAAGCCTCGCTCTCCAAACGGAAAAAGATTTTGAAGTCATACTGGTTGAAGACGGATCTGAGATTACCTGTGAAAAAGTAGTTGGAGAATTCAAGGGGAAGTTTCCTGTACAATATCTATTTCAGGAGAATCAAGGTCAGGGTTTTGCCCGAAACAATGGGATGAAGGTCGCAAATGGGGATTTTTTTGTAATCCTAGATTCAGATGTCATCCTTCCTCATGATTATTTATCCAAACTCAAAAAGGTAATTTTTTCAAGGAAACTTGATGCTTTTGGTGGTCCCGATGCTGCCGATCAGAGTTTTACTCCTTTGCAAAAAGCGATGGATTTTGCGATGACCTCTTTCCTTACTACAGGAGGAATACGCGGTAAGTTGAAAGATCCCACAAAATTTCAAGCAAGGGGATTTAACATGGGAGTATCTCGGGAAGTTTTTAACCAAACCGGAGGATTTCTTGATCCGAATAGGGCAGAAGACATTGAGTGGAGCATGCGAATCAAAAAGGCAGGTTTCCGACTTGAACTGGTTCAAGAAGCATTTGTCTATCACAAAAGAAAAAATACTCTAAAATCTTTTGCCAAGCAGGCTTTTTCCTTTGGGAGAAACAGGGTGAATGTCTCAAGATTTCATCCGGAGGCCATCCAGCCAGTTCATTTAATTCCTGTGTTTTTTCTGCTTTTTTGCTTAAGTATGTTTTTTACTCAAGCAGCTTCAAAATCACTTTTTGGGATGCAGCTATTGATGATAGGAAGCTGGAGTATTTTGATTTTGGTTTCTGCTTCTCAGAAATTCAAGTCTGCCAAGACCGGGATTTTGAGCTTGATTACCTCTTTTGTCCAGTTGCTTTCGTATGGATTGGGACTCATTTTGGAGCTTTTCATTAAGCTTTCCAAAGGTTAATTCCCTTTTCGGCAAACGAAAATTGTCTCATCAATTGGAAGTGCAAACTTGGAAACCAAAACAGGGTCAAGCTCTTTAACAAAATGATTTTCCTCGATTTTGATTCCTGAACTCCGCAGCCTTGCAGCATAATCTTTTCCGTATTTTCTGACATGGTCCCGCTGTCCAAAAATTCGCTCCCTTTCCGCAGCATCAGTAATGGAATTGTCGTCAAGTGTTTTTTCCAAATTGTAAACCGGAGATTGTAAAATCCCCCAACCGGTAGGTTTCAGAACCCTGTTAAATTCTGAGCAGGCTTGAAGATCATCTGTGACATGCTCCAGCACGTGATTGCAAAAGACAACATCAAAGCTGTTATCAGGAAAAGGAATGTCGTGAACGTCCATTTTTACTTTTGCCAAAGGAGATTCAATATCAGCTGTGATGTAGTCCAGGTTTGACAAAGCCTCAAATCGCTCGATGAAACAATGCTCAGGAGCAATGTGAAGAACCCTCAGCTTTGCAGTAAAGAAATCGGTTTTTTCCTGTAGAAACAGCCACATCAATCGGTGTCTCTCTAAAGCCAAACAGTTTGGGCAAAGTGCATTGGGACGGGCGATTCTGCCATAAGGCAGGAACTTACTGTATGAATGCTCACAGACGGGGCATTGTACCGCATTTCCTTTATTCATTTGAGCGAAGACCTTCATGACTAAAGGGCTGACTCTTTGTAAAAAGCTTCTTGGTATGTACCGAATAACAAAACTGATTGCAGACTTCATTTAGTGGGATTTGAGGTTACAAGTTACCAAATCATGAGTAGTCTTAAATTGGAAAAACATTCCTGAGTTCATAAAACCTGTCATTCTTTAAAAATGTCAACGAGCTTATAAATTCAGTCTGCCGCTTGACTTTTGTGAAACTGTAAATCAGTTTTTATTTTCCCCCTTTGGAATCTCTCATGGAAGTCTTTTTGGAAGCCTACCGGCCTTCTTGAGTGATTCTCGGATGATCCACTCCAATTGACCATTGGTACTGCGGAATTCATCTGCAGCCCATTTTTCGAGGGCTTTCATCATCTCCTCATCCAAGCGAAGCGCAAATGCTTTTTTTGCTGCCATAATTTATTCCTCCATCCAATCCTCCAAAAAGGATTTTAATTCCTTGGCTTTTAATGTGCCAAGAAGTATTTTTTTTGGTTCTCCAGAATCAATCAAAAGTCCTTGATCTCCGGTGATATTAAATAGCTTGGTTGTCCCGTTTGCTTTCATTCCCCATCCACCAAAATCAATGAGAGGTTTAAAGGAGATTACATCAGCAGAAATGATTGAATCTTTTGGAATTAATCTCCAATTGCGGATAAAAGGCAGGTATCGAAAATGAATGCCACTGTCGTCTACTCTGGTTTCTAATTTGATATTCAAAATCAAGGTCAAAACCAGACTCAAAATGCCGACCACAAAAACCAAGGCAATTCCGATCTCATTCTTTTCTTCTGCTGAAAAGAATAAAACGAGCATCAAAATCAAGGTTGGTAACTCGATAAGCAAAATCAAGAAGATCACCCAAGTGCCTCTGTAATTTTGACTTTCATTATAAACCCGATTGCCCATGATTATTGGTGCAGAGTGCCGACGTTCAAGACAGGAGTTGCGCTTTTGTCAGAGCAGAGAACAACCATCAGGTTTGAAACCATAATTGCTTTTTTGTCCTCGTCAAATTCGATGATGTTTTTGATTTTCAGATCTTCCAGCGCCATCTCTACCATTCCTACCGCTCCTTCTACAATCTTCTGCCTTGCTGCAACAATCGCTGTAGCTTGCTGTCTTTGAAGCATTGCTGAAGCAATTTCAGAGGAATAGGCAAGGTGAGAAATTCGAGCCTCGATGACTTTGATCCCTGCGTGATTCAGTCTGTCGCTAATCTCTCCTTCCAGAGAATGATTTACTTCTTCTACTCCGGAGCGAAGCGTGATTTCGGCCTGCTCAGCTTCAAAATTATCATAAGGATACAATCCTGCCATTTTTCTGACAGCGGCATCAGTTTGGAGATGCACGAAATTCTCGTAATCATCTACATCAAAGGAAGCCTTGAAAGTATTTTCCACTTGCCAGACCACGATGGTTCCGATCATAACAGGGTTACCGATTTTGTCATTTACTTTCAGAGGCTTGTTCTCAAAGTTTCTCACCCGAAGAGAGATTTTCCTTTTGATCATGAAGGGATTTACCCAAAAGAATCCATTGCCTTTCACAGTGCCTTTGTATTCTCCAAAAAGTAAAAGCACAACGGCTTTATTTGGATCCACGATAAAGAATCCCCCCATGAAGACAAAAAACAACAAAGTGGTGGCGGCACTCACGATAAATTGCTCGTTTACAAATGTGTAAACAGTTCCTGCCAGTATGGCAAGTTCGATCAGGAGATAGATGTATCCTGAGGATGGTTTTGAAAGTTTTTCCATTTCAATATGATGTTAAAATGATATCATTGTGAATTACGATAATAATATTCAAGTGTTCAAATTTTTTCAAAAAAAAATACCCCGATGTTTAGCGGGGTACTTCTTGAAATGGCTTTTTGTTTATTTTTTCTTGAATAGGGAATCGACGTATTCCTTTCGATTGAAGATTTGGAGATCAGTCATTTTCTCGCCAACTCCGATGTATTTGACCGGGATTTTAAATTGATCTGAAATTCCGATGACAACGCCGCCTTTAGCGGTTCCGTCCAGCTTTGTGATTGCGAGCGCGCTGATTTCGGTTGCCTTTGTAAATTCTTTGGCTTGAATAAAAGCATTTTGACCAGTTGAGCCGTCTAATACAAGCAGGATTTCGTGTGGCGCGTCCGGAATAAACTTCTGCATCACCCGCTTTATTTTGCCCAGTTCGTTCATCAGGTTTACTTTGGTATGAAGTCTGCCTGCAGTATCCACAATAACCACATCGGCATTCGTGTCTACACCGTGTTTCACGGCATCAAAAGCGACGGAAGCCGGATCTGTATTCATCCCATGCGAAATGACCGGTACACCAACTCTTTCTCCCCACAAAATCAACTGATCGACTGCCGCAGCTCTGAATGTATCAGCAGCTCCTAAAACAACTGACTTTCCAGCGGTTTTAAAAAGATTGGCCAGCTTGCCGATAGTGGTGGTTTTTCCTACTCCATTCACACCTACCACCATGATTACATAGGGTTTTTTATCGGCAGGAATATCAAAATCCAATAAATCCTGCGTGTTGTTTTCTTCAAGAAGTGAGGCAATTTCCTCTTTGAGGATTTGATCGAGCTCAGTCGTATTGAGGTATTTGTCCCTTGCTACCCGTTCTTCGATTCTTCTGATAATCTTGATAGTGGTATCTACTCCCACATCGGAGGTAATCAGAATTTCTTCCAATTCATCCAGAACATCTTCATCAACTTTCGATTTGCCTGCTACAGCTTTACTTATTTTGGAGAATATGTTTTCACTGGATTTTTGAAGGCCTTGGTCAAGGCTTTCTTTTTTATCCTTTGAAAAGAAACCAAAGATTCCCATGCTGCTTAAGAATTAAAAGTGGAATATAACTAAAAAGTCCCTACTGACCGATGGACAGAGGGACTTGAATAATCTAAGATGCCTAAGGCAATTTATTTGTTCAATGTTTCCTGTACCATTGCGGCAGGAACCATTTCTTCTTTGAAGGTATAGGCGCCAGTCTTGTCAGACTTAATTGCTCTGATAACTTTGGCGTAAGCTACGCCACCTTCTTTTTTCAGGGTTGCTACTACTTTCTTAGCCATTTTGTGTGTGTGTTTACCAGGATTGCTCCCGAGCTAATTACTTAATTTCTTTATGAACAGTCATCTTCTTCATGATTGGGTTGAATTTCTTCAGTTCCAATCTTTCAGTAGTGTTTTTTCTGTTTTTGGTGGTGATGTATCTTGAAGTACCTGGTAGTCCAGAGTTTTTATGCTCTGTGCATTCCATAATCACTTGTACTCTATTTCCTTTCTTAGCCATCTTAGTATTGATTTATGGGTCGTGACTTTGATTATCTGATTACAATCATCCCGTTTTCCTGAGCTTTTTTCAAAACTGCAGTAATACCGTTCTTATTGATCGTCTTCAATGCTTTAGTACACACTTTCAAAGTGATCCATGCGTCTTCCTCAGGAACGTAGAATGTCTTCTTGTGAAGATTTGGGTAAAATCTACGTTTAGTCTTGTTGTTTGCATGGGACACGTTGTTACCTACGCGAGGTCTTTTTCCGGTAATGTCACAAACTTTTGCCATGATATAGTATCGTAAATGGGATGCGTTTCTTAATGAGTTTGCAAATATCGGAACTTTCAGGGAATTAACAACAATGCATTTCAAAAATATTCAATCTTGTTTCAGCCTTTTGGAAATGGACAATGTTTACATCCGCTTCCGCAGCAATTACCTCGTTTGAGATGATACTTTTCGGTGAAAACCATTAAACCCTGACTGTTGAAATAGTAATCTTCTGGTGTAAGCTGTGGTAATGGTTTTTGGTTCTTCTCGTCTTTGATCGGCATTCGAAAAGGCAATTGCTATATTTGTTATCTCTTAATTATAAAGAGAAGTGCAAAATTAACCAAAACATGGAGAATATCACTTCAAGCCTTCAGGCAATCGAGCTGGAGGAAAAATACGGCGCTCATAACTATCACCCTTTGCCGGTTGTACTGGCCAAAGGAGAAGGCGTATTCTTATGGGACGTGGAAGGAAAGCGGTATTTTGATTTTCTTTCAGCGTATTCGGCAGTGAATCAGGGGCATTGTCATCCAAGAATAAAAAACGCCCTGATCGAGCAAGCCGGGATTTTGACGCTGACTTCAAGAGCTTTTTACAACGATGTTTTAGGACCGTTTGAAAAATATATCACTGGGTATTTTGGATATGATATGGTGCTGCCGATGAATACCGGTGCAGAAGGTGTTGAAACAGCCATCAAAATAGCCAGGAAGTGGGGGTATGAGAAAAAAGGTGTTGCGGAGAATGAAGCTAAAATCATTGTAGCCGAAAACAACTTCCATGGAAGAACAACCACCATTATCTCGTTTTCCAGCGATGAAAATGCCCGTAAAAACTTCGGCCCCTACACAGACGGATTCATCCGAATTCCCTTTGATGATATTCAAGCTTTGGAACTTGCCTTGCAAACTCCGGGAGTGGTGGCTTTCCTCGTAGAACCGATCCAGGGCGAAGCAGGCGTCTATACTCCTGCGGATGATTTTATCCGAAAAGCAAAGGAGGCATGCTCAGCAAAAAACGTCCTTCTGATCGCTGATGAAATTCAAACCGGAATAGCTCGAACGGGTTCACTTTTGGCGGTTTGTGGTAACTGTACTTGCGAAGGTCACTGCGAAAAGCAGGAAACATATACCAAGCCAGATATGCTGATTTTGGGAAAGGCTATTTCGGGAGGATTCTATCCGGTCTCAGCTGTTTTGGCTGACAAGGAAATAATGAGCGTGATCAAACCCGGTCAGCATGGTTCGACTTTTGGGGGAAATCCCCTTGGTGCCAAAGTGGCTATTACAGCATTGGAAGTGATCAAGGATGAAAAACTCTCTCTTAACGCAAGGAAACTGGGCTTAATCTTCCGCGAAAGAATGCAAGTGCTGGTTGAGAAATATAAAATCCTCAAACTAGTCAGAGGTAAAGGTCTGCTGAATGCGGTGGTAATTAACGATTCTCCGGATAGCAATACGGCCTGGGATATTTGCGTAGCACTGAAGGAAAACGGCCTGCTTGCAAAACCGACCCATGGAAATATCATCCGGTTTGCACCTCCATTGGTTATGACTGAAGAGCAGCTTCATGAATGCTGCGATATTATTGAAAAGACTATTTCTGAATTTGAAAAATAACTCATGCTTCAAGCAGTAATTTTCGACATGGATGGGGTGATTTGCCATACCAATCCATTTCATTCTCAAGCTTTCAAGATTTTCTTCGAAAAAAGAAATCTCTTCCCCACCGAGAAGGAATTCTTACAACATATGTATGGCAAGAATAACGGTTATATCCTGAGTCATTTTCTGGGAAGGGAAATTGAAAGGGAGGAGTTACTTTTGTTGGAGGAAGAAAAAGAAAGTTTGTTTCGGGAAATTTATAAATCGGAAGTGGATCCAATTCCGGGCTTTTTGAATTTCTTCAATCTTCTCAAATCAATTGACCTGCCTACAGGAGTAGCGACATCAGCACCCAGGGCTAATTTGGATTTGATTATTGGAACACTAAATCTGCATGAATTATTGGAGTCAAAGCTTGCCTCTGAGGATGTTTCCAGACACAAACCTGATCCGGAGGTTTATTTGAAAAGTGCGTCTTTGCTCGGAGCGGAACCTCATCGATGTCTGGTTTTTGAAGATTCATTTTCAGGAGCAACTGCCGGACTTAATGCAGGAATGAAGGTGGTGGGAGTACTTTCCTCCCATACCAAGGAAGAATTGCCAAAATGTGACTTATATATAAAGGATTACACAGAATTAGACCTGAATCAAATCAAGCTGTTATTTTAAATATCATGCAAAGAAGACCCAGAAGAAACAGAAAGTCGGCAGCCATTCGGGAAATGGTAGAGGAAACCAGTCTATCGGTCAAAGACCTTATTTATCCATTGTTTTTGGTGGATGGAACGCAAAAGAAAATAGAGGTTAATTCAATGCCAGGGATATTCAGATTTTCGATTGATACGATGCTTTCTGAAATTGAATCTTGCTTGAAACTCGGAATTAAAGCGTTTGATGTTTTCCCGGCTTATCAGGAATCCTTGAAAGACCCGATAGCTTCAGAAAGCTATAACCCGGATACTTTTTATCTTAAAGCTCTGCGTGAAATTAAAAAGCAGTTCCCCGAGGTATGCCTTATGTCTGATGTGGCCATGGATCCTTACAGCAGCGATGGACATGATGGATTGGTGAAAGACGGAAAAATACTTAATGATGAAACCCTGGTCTTTCTGGGAAGAATGTCTTTGGCTCAGGCTGATGCCGGTGTGGATATTCTGGGCCCATCCGATATGATGGACGGCAGGGTTGGGTATATCAGAGATTTGTTAGATGATAATGGATTTACAGATACTTCCATCATGTCCTACACGGCAAAATACGCGAGTGCTTTTTATGGTCCGTTTCGTGATGCGTTAGATTCAGCTCCGAAGTTCGGTGATAAGAAAACCTATCAGATGAATCCTGCTAACATTCAGGAGGCTTTGATAGAAGCCGACCTTGACATGAATGAGGGGGCAGATTTCCTGATGGTGAAGCCTGCTTTGTCATATTTGGATGTGATTCGCTTACTCCATGATAATTATCCGCTGCCAATTGCCGCGTATAACGTGTCCGGAGAATACAGTATGATAAAAGCAGCTTCAGAAAAAGGCTGGCTTGACGGGGAAAGAGCTATGCTGGAGGTTTTACTTAGTATAAAGCGGGCCGGTGCAAAAGTGATTTTGACCTATTTCGCCAAAGAATTTGCTTCAATTGGTAAATAAATATCCATAACTGTCTCAAAACACTTAAGCCCGGATTAATTCCGGGCTTTTTGCTTTCATAGTGTATTATTTGGCCTGATAATTCAATTTTTATGTCAAAAAATTGATAACTGGTTAAAAATAATTTCAATTTATTGAAAATTTATATTTTTCGCAATAACTATCTGTTGTATTAAAATCCTGCAAAAATCTATTTTGCGGTATTTAATTTTATATGAGCGTTTAAAATGTAAATAAAATTCTTAAAACACCCTTTCGTAATCGATTTCGAAAAATAATCTAAAGCTTTCCGGAATCATATTTTTTTAATTGAATGGTATTAAAAAAGCCCATTAATTAGAAAAAAATTGAAAAAAATGTAAACCTTGATTTAAAAATGATATGTAAAACTTAATTAAAATGATTTTTTTACAAAAAATGGTTTGTTTTTTTGTTTTATTTCTAATTACCTTCGAATCGAGCTTTAGCACTCACCCTGCTAAAATTCTGAAAGTAGTTCAAAATTAAATCTCTAACCTATGACGTATTACTCAACCCTGTTGGCTCAAGATGTGGCCGTTCCTTTAGATGTTTCGGCAGAACTCGCCAACAATCTCTTTACCACCAATAACGTATGGATGATGCTCTGTACGGCCCTGGTATTTATAATGCACCTTGGATTTGCCGGAGTTGAAACCGGATTTGGGCAGGCCAAAAACACCGTGAACATTTTATTCAAAAACACGGTCACTCCTGTTATAGGTATTCTAACCTATGCAGCTGTAGGGTTTTATTTAATGTATCCTGGTTTTGAAACCCCGGGATGGTTCGGTTTTGATTCAGCAGGATGGAGCATGTTTTGGTTTTCACCTGAAAATGCAAACATAACAGCTGATTACGCCAGTGGAGGATATACATACTGGACAGATTTTCTGTTTCAGGCAATGTTTGCCGCCACTTGTGCTACAATCGTATCCGGTGCAATTGCCGAACGGGTTAAGCTTTGGGCGTATTTGATTTTCACCGTATTCTTTGTCGGGATTGTCTATCCTTTGATCGGTAGCTGGCAGTGGGGTGGTGGAGCATTGAAAGAAATGGGCTTCTATGATTTTGCAGGAAGTACACTAGTGCATTCAGTAGGTGGATGGGGAGCTTTGGCTGGCGTAATCCTGGTAGGACCCAGAATTGGTAAGTATGTAAATGGTAAAACAGTAGATAAGCCTGGAGCAAGTATTCCACTTGCCGTAATCGGAGCATTTCTGTTGTGGTTGGGATGGTTCGGGTTCAATGGAGGATCTGTCCTCTCTGCTAATCCTGCTTTGGTTTCGATAGTCTTGGTTACTACCTGCCTTGGAGCATGTGCAGGCGCTTTAGGCGGATTTTTTACAGCCTATTTTGCTTTCAAAAGACTTGATCTTGGAATGGTTTTGAACGGAATTCTAGCGGGTTTAGTGGGTATCACAGCCAGCGCTGATGTAATCACTCCTGGTTCAGCTATCATCATCGGATTAGTAGCAGGAGTTCTGGTAGTACTTTCTTCCATACTTCTTGATAAGTTAAAACTGGACGATGTGGTAGGTGCTGTATCAGTTCACTTGACTTGTGGAGTATGGGGCACTTTGGCAGTTGGAATCTTCTCTACCAATCCCGATCACTCCTTCCTTACTCAATTGACCGGAGTTGCGATCTGTGGTGCTACAGCCTTCATATCAGCTTTCATCATCTTCTATGTTCTAAAAGTAACTGTTGGAATCAGGGTCTCTGAAGATCACGAAAAATCCGGATTGGATTCTCACGAACACGGAATCAGAGGTTATACTATCGTATTCGACGAATAGTCTATAAAAAAAAATAAAGAACCCCGCCCAAAGAAAAAAAGCGACTCTCTTTCAACCGGGCGGGGTCCTATTAGTCAACTCTAACATTAACTAACAGCTAAAATTAAAATGAAAAATCTATTCCTACTAATACTATGCTTCGCAATCACTTCTACTCAATTGGCTTTTGCCCAGGAAGAGGAGGAAGTAACAGAAGAAACTCCTGCACTGACATTGTCAGGTTCTGTGGATGCTTATTTCCGCACCAATTTCAATGCTCCTAATAAAGGAGATAACTTCCAGGCTCCTGCCTCTTCATTCGGAAATCTTCCTGGATTTTCGCTGGGTATGGCCAACATCATCGCAAAATATGAAGGCCAAAAGGTGGGTGCAGTGGTAGATTTGGTATTTGGCCCAAGAGGTGAAGATGCGGTTTTTGGTTCCCCGCTTTACTCAGGAGGATCAGCAGGTAGCTCTCAGATGGTCAATCAATTGTATGTGTATTGGAATATGACCGATGCGGTGACTTTGACCTTTGGTAACTTTAATACCTTCTTAGGATATGAAGTGATTTCTCCAACAGCCAATTTCAATTATTCTACTTCTTACATGTTCTCCTACGGTCCATTCTCTCACACAGGTATAAAGGCCAACATCGCATTATCTGATAAGTTCTCGTTTCTGGCAGCTGTCATGAACCCTACAGATATGACAGAATTTAACCTTAACGGCACTTATACGCTGGGTGGTCAACTGGGGTATTCTACAGATTTAGGAAACACGTATTTGAATGTGGTCTATGGTGATCAGGACGGGACTTTGAGCAATGATGGCACTTTGATACCCGGACAAACTTCCCTTGGGAAAACATTCCAGGTAGATTTGACTACAGGATTTACTCTTTCTGAAGTTTTGTACTTAGGAGTAAATACGACCTACAACACTTCTGCATCAGGGGAAGTATTCAGTGGATCTGACGTCCAGGATACAGACGGAGAAGGATCAGGGTTCTATGGTTTTGCAGGATATCTTCAGGCCAGACCTTCCGAAACTTTCGGACTAGGACTACGTGGTGAATACTTCAGTGTTTTCAACGGTGGCTTAGGGGGTGTAGTAGGAGTGAATGAGGCTGGTGATGGAAGCGTATTCGCAGTAACTCTTTCAGGAAATGCAAAAATCGGAAAAAATTTAACTCTTATTCCTGAGCTAAGACTGGATACTATGAGTGATGACTTCTTTCTTGATAATGATCTGAGTCCAAGCAAAAATCTGTCATCTTTCTTGTTGGCAGCAGTATTTGCTTTCTAAAATATTAAACAGGGTCTATTGTTGTAAAAGCCGGGGTGATTTTCATCTCGGTTTTTTATTTTTTGCAAAGATCTGGTAAAAGCCTCCTTTTTAATTATCCTTTTGTCCCAAAAAATCACTTTTTATTTTAAATCAGGTTTCTTTTTAAATCACCTTTAATAAGTTTTTTAAAATTCTAAGAAATATAATTTCTTCTGGATTAAATAAAGTTTAAAAAAATTCTGATTTCAGGAACTGTAGCTTTTCAAAATCCGTATACTCTCACAAGTGTAAAACCCAACTATCCAACTGATGAAATGGTCGATTTTATTCGTCGCTGCCATGCTAGTTGCATCTGTAGCTTTTCCGCAGGATTTTATCACTGGTCCATCTGTCATTAATGCCAAAGCGGGAAGATCTTTGAGCGCACGGCTACCTGTAGTAACCAATAGCAGTCCTTCAACTTTAAAAGGCCCGGTTGCTAAGAATTATAAAGAATGGAATTCTGAGAGTGACAAAATGAGGGTAGGAACTCGAAAATTGATTAATAATCCACAAGGTCTTCAGGCAAAGAATCCGAGATATGGAATTAATTCTGACCCTGTTGATATTTCATCTAAAGCTTCCTATCTGGAGCCAAAGTCAATGAAGAGGAGAAAAACTTGGTGGCATTAAGAGCAAAAGCTCGGGAGACCGAGCTTTTGCTCTTATAGTTCTTGCTCTCTTTCGAGCATCAAGATCGAATTTTGAGAGACGATGTAATATTTTTCTCCTTCATAGATTACTTCGTGTGATCCGTTAAGCAGGAAAATAGCCAGATCGCCTTCTTTTGCCTGAAGCGGGACGTATCTGACTTTTTCTTCAGACTCCATCCATGGCTCATGATCCTCTACAGGCATTGGGATTGGATATCCCGGGCCGGTCTTTATGATATAGCCTTGCTGAACTCGTTCTTTCTCCTGCACACCGGGAGGAAGATATAATCCCGAGCCAGTTTTCTCATTCGGTTTTTTCAATCGAATCAGAACTCGATCTCCCACCACGATGAGCTTTTTCAATTTATTGTCGGCTGTTAGTTGCATGTTATTTGAGTCTGGAGTAAAGAACAAAGAGCCAAGAGTCTTGATTCTGAGATCTTGATTCTTGGCTCGGGATAAAAGAACGGCACCTGCTTCTCAACAGATGCCACTTAGTTGATATATGCAAATCTTATTTCTTGTCTTCGCTTACTTCTTCATAATCTACATCTGATACTCCGTCACCGGTAGTTCCTGCACCAGCACCGGCATTTGCATCCGGACCAGGCTGAGCACCGCTCGCACCCTGAGCATTGTAGATTTCCTGAGAAGCAGCTTCCCAAGCTTTGTTCAATCCTTCCATTGCTGAATCAATTCCAGCAATGTTTTTGGATAGATGAGCACCTTTCAAAGTTTCCAGAGCAGCAGTGATTGCTGATTTGTTTCCTTCGGAAAGTTTCTCTCCATATTCCTTCAATTGCTTTTCAGTCTGGAAGATCAAACCGTCCGCCTGATTCAGCTTGTCGATTTTTTCTTTTTCAACTTTATCAGAAGCAGCATTGGCCTCAGCCTCGCTCTTCATTCTGTTGATCTCATCCTGAGAAAGTCCGGAAGAAGCTTCAATCTTGATCTTCTGCTCTTTACCTGTTCCTTTGTCTTTAGCAGAAACGTTAAGGATACCGTTAGCATCGATGTCGAAAGTCACTTCGATTTGAGGTACACCTCTTTGAGCCGGTGGAATATCAGCCATCTGGAATCTTCCGATGGTTCTGTTATCTTTTGCCAAAGCTCTTTCTCCCTGAAGTACGTGGATGTCTACAGCTGGCTGGTTGTCAGCAGCAGTGGAGAATACCTCGGATTTCTTTGTAGGGATGGTTGTGTTTGACTCGATCAATTTGGTGAATACTCCACCCATTGTTTCGATACCAAGTGATAGCGGGGTCACGTCCAAAAGAAGCACGTCTTTCACTTCACCTGTCAATACACCACCCTGGATAGCTGCACCGATTGCTACAACCTCATCAGGGTTAACACCTTTCGAAGGCTTTTTTCCGAAAAATTTCTCAACTTCTTCCTGAATTTTAGGAATACGGGTTGATCCACCAACAAGGATTACCTCGTCGATATCAGACGGAGACATACCGGCATCAGCCATAGCTTTCTTGCAAGGCTCCATTGATCTTCTCACCAAATTTTCTGATAGTTGCTCAAACTTCGCTCTGCTGAGAGTTCTCACCAAGTGCTTAGGACCTGTTTGAGTAGCAGTGATGTATGGCAAGTTGATTTCTGTGGATGCAGAACTCGAAAGCTCGATTTTAGCTTTTTCAGCAGCTTCTTTCAATCTCTGAAGTGCCATTGGATCCTTTCTCAGGTCAATTTGCTCTTCTGACTGGAATTCCTCAGCAAGCCAGTTAATGATTACCTGGTCAAAGTCGTCACCACCCAAGTGTACATCACCGTTGGTAGATTTCACTTCGAATACACCATCGCCTAATTCCAGAACAGAGATATCGAATGTTCCACCACCAAGGTCGAACACAGCGATTTTCATGTCCTGATTTTTCTTATCCATACCGTAAGCCAAAGCTGCTGCGGTTGGTTCGTTGATGATACGCTTCACCTCAAGACCTGCGATTTGTCCGGCTTCTTTTGTCGCCTGACGCTCAGCATCATTGAAATAAGCAGGAACTGTGATCACCGCTTCAGTTACAGGCTGACCAAGGAAGTCCTCAGCTGTTGTCTTCATTTTCTGAAGAATCATCGCAGAAAGCTCCTGAGGAGTATAAGATCTGTCACCAATTCGGACAACTACAGTATCATTTGGTCCTTGTTCTACTTTGTATGAAGCATGCTTTTTCTCGTCAGAAACTTCAGAGAAACGCTTGCCCATAAATCTCTTCACTGAGGAAATGGTATTTGACGGGTTGGTAATAGCCTGGCGCTTAGCAGGATCACCTACTTTTCTTTCACCGTTTCCGTTGTCAAGAAAAGCCACAATTGATGGAGTGGTTCTTCTTCCTTCGCTGTTTTGGATGACTACAGGTTCATTACCCTCCATAACGGCTACGCAGGAGTTGGTTGTGCCCAAGTCAATGCCGATAATTTTTCCCATGATTATGATTTTATTTAGTTGCGGATTTGAATACAAGTCCCTCTATTCAAGGGATGTGCCATCGGTTAATTCAGGCTTTTTTGTGTCAGATTGTCAGCCAAGTTGGCAAAAGACTTTTCGCTTTGATCCTGAATTGTCACTTTCACCCGATTCCCGGCATCACTTTCTGACAGGTTTTTTTTTAAAATGTCTCAACCCTGTGCAACCTCTCACCAGGACTTTGCATCTATACTACTGAGATGAGAGGATTTTTTAAATGCGCAAATTCCGAACGATGCAAATGGCTTGCAGTGATCCTTTTGGGGATTTGCGTAATTGTGGTTAATCACCAACTCGAATCACTCTCTTCCGAGATCCTTCGTTTCACAATTGATTTTATTTCTGGTTTGGAAGAAGTGAAATTATCCTGAGAAGGCTATTTTTAGGAGATGAATGAGAGTTTTACAATCCAGGACATATTTATCTACCCCATCAAATCTTTAGGAGGAATACGGCTGACAGAGGCAAAAGTGGAGGAAAGGGGCTTCCAATTTGACCGAAGATGGATGCTGGTGGATCCGCAAAGAGTTTTTTTGACCCAGCGAACTCACACTCAAATGACGCTTTTGCAAGTTCAATTGGGTGAAACGGGTTTGATTGTTTTTGACAAAAGGAATCCAGAAGACAAGCTTCAAATACCTTATGATCTAATTTCCGATCAGGAGATCGAGGTGGAAATCTGGGATGACAGTGTGATTGCAAATATTGTTGATCCCAGGCTGGATACTTGGTTTAGCGAAAAGTTGGGTATGACTTGCTGCTTGGTGAAAATGCCTGAATCAACCCACCGAAAAGTGAGTACAAAATATGCGGTAAAAGATGAATCTGTGAGTTTTGCAGATGGAATGCCTTATCTGATCCTTGGTCAGGAATCCTTGAATGATCTGAATTCACGATTGGAAAACCCCGTTCCAATGGATCGCTTTCGCCCAAATATTGTATTTTCCGGAGGTCAGTCGTATGCAGAAGATTCCTGGAAAAAGATCAGGATCGGTGCCGTAGAATTTCAGGTTGTAAAGCCATGTGCCCGATGTGTGCTGACGACGATTGATCAGGAAACTGGCTTCCAGGGAAAAGAGCCTTTGAAGACTTTAGCTGGATATCGAACCGTTGCCAACAAAGTCTACTTTGCCCAAAACATGGTGGCATTGGAAACAGGCACAATCAGAATCGGCGATCTAATCATTTTGGAGTCATAAATCCAAATCTGTTATAACTTAAAAAAAGGAGCATCGAAGCTCCCTTTTTATTTATTTGAATTCTTTCACGGTCTGAATAAAGACCTTGACCATCTCTGGATCAATGTCAGGATAGACCCCATGTCCCAAATTGGCAATGTGGCGAGTTCCTCTGAACTCCTCCATCATTTCAATGGTAGCTTTTCTGACCTGATCAGCGTTTCCATAAAGTGCGGCAGGATCCAGATTTCCCTGAAGGGTTTTATTTGATCCGATCAATTTCCTTGATTCGGCAATTCCCATATTCCAGTCCAGCCCGATAGTTTCGCAGTTGAGTAGTCCCATATCCTCCCGGGCAAAGAATGCGCCTTTGGCGAAAACCGTCATTGGCACTTCAGTGATCGCGTCGCAGATCTGAGAAATGTATTTCAGGGAATATTCCTGGTATTGCTTCGGTCCCAAAATTCCGGCCCAGCTGTCAAAAATCTGCACCAAATCAGCTCCTGCTCGAATCTGAGCTTTCAGGTAATTGATCGTGCTGTCTGTTATCATCTGCAGCAATTTATGGGAAAATACAGGTTCTCTGTAGAGCATTTCCCGTGCTCTGGAGAAAGTCTTGCTACCGGATCCTTCGACCATGTATGCAAAAATCGTCCACGGTGCACCGGCAAAACCAATCAATGGCACCCGGCCATTCAATTCTTTTTTAGCGATTTTGATCGCATCGATCACATAGCGAAGATCATTTTCTCCGTCTGCGATTCTTAGTTTTTTCAGTTCTGATTCAGTTCTGACAGTATTTGGGAACCAAGGTCCTCGCTTCTCCACCATTTCGTATGGCAAGCCCATGGCCTCAGGAATAACCAAAATGTCTGAAAAAATAATCGCTGCATCCACTCCAAGAATATCCACCGGCTGAATTGTGACCTCAGCCGCCAGTTCCGGGGTCTGAGCCAATTCAATAAAACCGCTGACACTATCTCTAACTTTTCTGTATTCCGGCAAAATTCTGCCAGCTTGTCTCATCAGCCAAACAGGAGTTCGTTCAGTTTTCTCGCCTTTGGCGGCGCGAAGCAGAAGGTCATTTTGTAATTGCATGGCGCAAAGATAAGCGCCGGATTAAATTTTGAAGGAAAAAATCAAGGCATAAAAAAACAGGACCCATGTAAAGCACCGATCCTGTCATGTGGTAATCAGTTGGTTTAGATAATGTCAGTTATTTCTTTTTTTTAATTCGATTCGTTTGAAATCTTCATCCTTTAATCCCAAAAGCTGGGTTACAGCTTCATAGTTGGTCAAGTCCAATCTTGCAGAGGCAAATTCACCCGGAACTACGATCACCCGGAAAACCTGGTCCATTCTCCATTCAGTCCCTAATGTCGAATAGTCCATCGGGCCATCAAGAAACAACCTGAAATCCTTGCTGGTGAAATCATAATTGTAAATCAATACTCCTTGGTCAAAGAAAACAGTCTGAGGAAGGGCTCTCCAGATCGGAGTAGTTCCATCTCTTTCCCACTCAATAAATACCAGCACAACATCGCTGGCGATAATCGCCGGTTCAAATTTGAAAACTTCTGAGTAATCGTTTTGGGCTGTGAAGTCTAATTCCACCTCAAATACCTCCGCCACGATATTTACTCCATCTGCTCCATTTTCTCCGGTTAAACCGGGAGGGCCGGGAGGGCCTTCACATGCCTGAAATACCAAAATGCCCAAAAGACCAAAAACGGCGAAAATTTTTCTCATAGCAAAGGGATTATAATAGATAATACTCCTTTCACGATTGTGAAAGAAATAGGTTAGTTAAAAATACCTAATTTAGGTTTTTAGCGGATGGGGGCGATTACATGCACCTCTTCTTCGGAGATGATTTTGTCGATAAAAATCCCGCTCAGAGTCAGACCATTTTCCCTGGCGTAGTTTTCTAAAGTTGCTTTCACCGAATCCGGACCGGGCATTACCCATCTGCTTCCGGTAATTTTTGCGAGAAGATAGGACTGCTCTTCAAATTTTTTGAACTCTAAATCTGCCAAAGGCAAAGCCTGGTTGATTCCGACAAAAACAATCATAGTGTCCAACTTTCCGGCAGGCTCAATCTCATAAATCGTATGAATAAAAGTGCCGGGATGCAATCCTTTTTGGGCTTCCATTTCTTCGAAAATCAGAGCAAGTTTCTCATCCTGGGGAATTCCGGAAGAAGTCCTGCCTGCCAGACTTTCAGGACTGGACTCGATTTTTTGGATCTCAATGAGGTTGTTGCCGCCAAGTCTGTCAAAGCCCCAATAGGCTGCGGCTATTAGCAGCACAAGAAAAATCGCAACCAATCCAAGTTTTTTTCTCATCCTCAAAATAAGTATCTGACTCCAATTCCTCCCTGACCTTTGATATGGCCCACCCGATCGAGGAGTTCTAAAAAGAACCCTACCTCTGCAAAGACACTCATCGGTAATTCATCAAAATAGTATTCTCCACCGGCAAATGCCTCGGGACCGAAATCAACATTTGTTCTTTCTTCTGTGAGATTTGGGCCACTGCCTATTTGATCTACGTCATAAAAGTACTTGACATTGGCGGTCCTGAATTGAACTCCGGCTCCTGCATAACCCAATAAGTAGCCGATTTCGATGCCAAATTCATCTGTGAAATCCTCATGTAAAGCAGCTCTTAGGTTAAGGGAAATCCCCTTTTGTGTGTTCTGCCCTATATAGAAAGCATTGGAAGCAGGAGGGTTATTCTCAAAATCTTGTTGATAATACCTATCGCTATTTACTCCGGCGCTTCCTATCATAGCTTCGATGGAAAGGTAGTCTTCAATGAAATCCTTGTAGGTAACCGAGATTGGTTCACCCAGTCGTATCCCGACTCCTCTTTCCTGTGCAAATCCGATAAAAGGCAAAAATAAAATTAGGGTTAGAATTCTGAATTTCACGGGCGTTGGTGTTTATATTCAAATAAGTAATACTAGATCGCCATCGTTTTTAGCTGCATTTGATGAAGCTGCGTGTAAAATCCGCCAAGCTCAAGTAAGCTGTCATGCGTACCTGTTTCCACGATTTCACCTTTATTCATGACGATGATCTTATCCGCTTTTTGGATGGTAGAAAGTCTGTGAGCAATTACAATCGAAGTTCTCCCTCGCATCATTTTCTCGATTGAGTCCTGAATCAATTCTTCTGTTTCAGAATCCACTGAGGAAGTTGCTTCGTCGAGAATAATGATTTCAGGATTGTAAACCATCGCTCTCACAAACGAAATCAATTGTCGCTGACCCACAGATAGTGTTGCTCCGCGCTCCATGACATTGTACTCCAGGCCACCTGGCAATCGCTCTATGAACTTTCTGGCGCCGACCATTTCGGCAGCATCCAGCACTTGTTCGCGGGTGATAGTCGGATTGCCAAGCGTGATGTTATAATAAATGGTATTGGAAAACAGAAATACATCCTGCATCACTACTCCGATATGCTTGCGCAAAGTTCCCAGTTCAAACTCCCGGATGTCTGTGCCGTCAATCAGGATATTTCCCTTATTGATTTCATAAAAGCGGGAAATCAGGTTGATGATAGAAGATTTTCCGGCGCCGGTGGCTCCGACAAACGCCACAGTTTGGCCTGGTTGTACATCGAAATTGATGTTTTTCAGCACATAATCCTCATCCACATAGGCAAACCAAACATTCTGAAGCTGGATATGACCTTTGATTTTTTCAGGTTTATGGTTGCCTTCGTTGGCGATATTGTCTTTGCTGTCCAGCAATTTGAAAATACGGGAAGAACTCACAACGCCCATTTGAAGCGTGTTGAACCGATCAGCGATCATTCGAATCGGACGGAAAAACAGCTGCAGATACATGATGAATGAGATCAAAACCCCGATCTGCAAATCCATTTCCAGCACTCCCACTGCGCCATACCAAACTACCAAACCTATCCCGATCGCCTGAATAATTTCTGCTACAGGGAAATAAACAGAATAATAAAGGACTGAGCGAATGTGCGCTGCAGCATGTTCTTTATTGATCGATTTGAATTTATCATACTCCCGTTGCTCCCGGTTAAAAATCTGCACAATATTCATCCCTGTGATATGTTCCTGCAAAAACGAATTCAGATTCGAAACAGCATTCCGGACGTCATTGAAGGTGACTTTGATTTTTTCTTTGAAAACGTAAGTCGAAATAATCATCAATGGAAGCGTACTCAAGCTGACGAGGGTGAGTTTCCAGTCGATGTAAAACATGACCGCAAGAATTGTAACGAGCTGAAGTAAGTCGCCCACAATTGCCGCAAGGCCTTCACTAAAAACGTCTGCAAGCGTTTCGATATCTGAAATATTCCGGGTGACAAGTCTTCCAATGGGTGTATTGTCAAAGAATTTAAGTCTGAGTTTCAATAGATGCTGATAGAGCCTCACCCGAATATCCTTGATGATGACCTGACCAATCCAACCTGAATAATAGGTATGAGCCCACTGCACGATGGCTTGCAGGAACATGAGACCAACCAGGATGTATACGATTTTGAGCAATCCCCCACGATCTCCAATCGTCACATGCTCATCGATCGCAATCTGGATCAGATAGGGGCGGGTTGGAGCCAAAATGGCCATGGCGATTGTCAAAAACACCAAAAAGTAGAACTGAGCTTTATAGGGCTTTATGAACGAATAAAGCTGCTTCAGTACTTTGATGTCGACGATTTCGCCGGATGATTCTTTTTCTTTCTCTAAGCTCAAAATATGTTAATCTAAATAGATGTCTTTTGGGTATTCGATTCGGCTCAAAAAGAGGCCTTTTGCAGGAGATGCTTTTCCGGCTTTCAATCTGTTGCGGGATTCTATGATGAGATCCATTTCATCTACAGACCTTCTTCCCAGACCCACATCAAGGAGAGTTCCAACAATCGTCCGTACCATTCCACGCAAAAATCGATTGGCGGTTATATGAAATAACAATTCATCGTCCTTTTGTTCCCAGCGAGCGTATTTAATTTGACAGCGAAAGTGGTTGACCGCGGTGTGAACCTTGCTGAAAGACTCGAAATCCTCGTGTTTGAGCAATGCTTTCGCAGCGAGATTCATCTTGTCTACATCCGGATCAAAGAAATATTGCCAAGCCAATTCATCCAGAAACGGGCTTTTCCTGAAAATAATCCGATACACATACGATCTTTCCAGCGCATGAAATCTCGCATGGGCATCGGGCTTCACATTCCTGATAGAATGAATCGAAATATCCTTTGGAAGAATGGCATTGACTGCTTTCAGAAATTTTTCCCTGTCAAAAATCTGGTCCGAATCAAAATGACAAACCTGCATGCTGGCATGAACTCCCGTATCTGTACGTCCGCTTCCCATGACGGAAACCGGAGTTTTGAAATAGGTGGAAAGTGCTGATTCCAGGCATTCCTGTACCGTGAAGGCATTTTTCTGAATTTGCCAACCGTGAAATTGAGTTCCTTTATAGCTCAATTCAAGAAAGTATCGCTTGCTTTCGATCATACGGGTGCAAAGATACTATTCCCTTCCAAATCAAGGAGAGAAACCTGCATTCCTTGGTATTGATGGGTGAAGGGCTTTAATTTGTAGAAAAATTGAAAAGAAATGATCCAACGAATTCAGACAGTATTTTTATTTTTGGTAGTGGTAGCGATGGGGGTTACAATTGGCCTTCCGATCTGGGAGCAAACCATGACAGGTTCAGGCACTGAAGATTCCTGGAATCTGACAGCTTTCACCCTGAGTAACCTCAATCCGGCAGGAGAGGTCATCCAGTCTTCTTCGAAATGGTACATCGGCGCACTTGCAAGTTTTGCAGGATTGTTGGCTTTGGTTTCTATTTTCCAATACGCCAACCGCACCCGACAAATGATGTTCAACATGATCAATTCGCTGGTGATGGTTGTCCTGGTAGCTGCGATTTTCCTTACTACCAATGGGGTCAATACAGAAATCGGTGCGGAAACAAACGGAGCCTATCAACCAGGCTTCTGGGCAGCCTTAGTTGCCATGGTCTGCAATATGCTTGCTAACCGATTTATCCGAAAAGATGAAATGCTCGTCCGGTCAGTGGATCGAATCAGATAATGATGAAGGGCTTTCGAAATACCGAAAGCCTTTTTTATTTACCTTCAAATCACCAAATCAAACCCCCAAATGAAACTCGAAACCATCGCCATACATATTGGAAATAATATCACTGACTCAACAAGGCCGGTAGTTCAGCCTATCATATTGAGTACGACTTTTTTTCATGGGAATGAAAGTAACATGATGTATACCCGTGCTAATAATCCCAACCGACAAGCCCTTGAGCAATTGCTGACAGCTTTGGAAAAAGGGGAAGAAGCGGCTGCTTTTGCTTCAGGGAACGCGGCAGGAACGGCAGTTTATCAGGCTTTGGAACCTGGTTCCCATATCATCGCTCCGGATGACATGTATCATGGACTTCACAATTCCATCACCATGCTTTTCAAAGGAGTTCATGAGGCAAGTTTTGTGGATATGACGGATTTGGAAGCCGTAAAAAAAGCAATTCGACCTAATACCCGATTAATCTGGGTAGAATCGCCTTCCAATCCCCTACTCAAAGTAACCGATATCCGAAAAGTCGCTGCTCTTGCAAAAGCTCATGGAGCGATCATGGCTGTGGATAACACATTTGCCTCACCAGTTTTTCAAAACCCGCTCGAGCTCGGTGCAGACATTGTCATGCATAGCAGCACCAAATATTTTGGAGGACACAGCGATATCTTAGGCGGAGCATTGATCACCAAAAAGAAAGATGCTTTTTGGAACAAAATCAGGACTATTCAGCGAGTAGGCGGAGCATCACCTTCTCCGATGGATTGCTATTATTTATGCAGAAGTATCCGGACACTGCCTTATCGAATGAAAGGTCATGCTGAGCATGCAATGGTGCTGGCAAACTACCTGATGAATCATTCAAAAGTGGAAAAAGTATATTATCCTGGTCTCAAAGATCACCCCGGACACGAAATTGCAGCGAGTCAGATGAGTGGATTTGGGGCAGTTGTATCCTTTCAGGTAAAAGGCGGGGCGGAAGCCGCCGATGCTTTGATTTCCAAGCTTAATTTATTTGCAAATGCAACCAGTCTCGGAGGAGTAGAAAGCCTGATCGAGAGAAGAGCTGCAGTTGAAGGTCCGGATACCCTGACTCCACCAAATCTTATTCGCGTTTCGGTAGGATTGGAGCACACGGATGATTTGCTCGAGGATCTGGATCAAGCTTTCGCTTCTTTATAACTAACAGGTGATCAGTTACGGTGTTCGTTTTTTGAAAATCTCGGCTGATCACTTTTTGCTTTTTAATTGAATATTCAAACCCTGAAATCATTTTTTAGAATCAATTCTCCGCCAGCTTGTGAGTTTCAATATGGTGTTTCAGCAGTGATTTGAGGGTTTCCAGATAAAGTTTTAGATCTTTGGTGGTGATTTCTTTTTCCTCTGAATTCCCGATTTTGACCGGAGTTTCGCCAAAGTACTTATGCAACTCACGATAGTTGGTTTCAATATTTCCGGAAAGCTGAATGATTTCCTGCATGAGTTGATTGAGCGATTTCATATTCCCAGGCTTAAAATTAAAAATGACCACTGAGACATTCAGTTGTCATGTAAGATACAGGACTTATCCGGAACAGGGTTCCGAATTCAGAGAGCGGTATGAAACCTCCCGCTTCTTGCCTTTTCAAATTCTACTTCACTAATGGATAGCCGCTTCGTTGCCAATCCATCAGACCCTCGCTCAGGTTATAGATGTGAGTGAAACCATTTTGCTGAAGGATTTCGGCTGCCTGGACGCTTCTCACACCAGACGCACAATACACGTAGACTTCCTTATCCTTTGGCAGATTACTGAGTTCTGCGATAAAATTTTGATCGTAGATATCGATGATCACGGCATTTGCAATATACCCTTGCGCTACTTCTCCAGGGGTACGGACATCGAGAATTATCCCATTTCCGCTTTCCACTTTGGCTTTGAAAGTAGCTGCATCCAGATTTTCAATTTGGGATTGGGGAACGGTTGCTTCAGAAGTTGAACTTTTGTCATCTGTTTTTGAGCTGCAACTTTGCACCGCAAGTACGAGGACTAGAAGATAGATTATCCGTTTCATGGCATTTAAGGGTTAAATTTTATTTGAAAAAATAGGGACGATACCGGCCAAAGAATGTGATTTTTAGTACTAAAGAAGAAAGTGAAAAATAAGCGCATTAGGCTTAAATTGCTTTAATTAGAAAAAGATACATTAAAAGGAAAGAATAATCAGGATGAAAAAAATATTAGTATCAACTGGTGGGGGAGATTGCCCGGGATTGAATGCAGTGATCCGCGGAATTACAAAGCGTGCTGCGGTGGAAAAAGACTGGGAAGTTTGGGGAAGTTTCGAAGCCTTCAACGGGCTGATGGAAGAGCCCGCCCGCCTTCTCAAACTGGATGATCATAACACAGCAGGGATTCATGTGTTGGGAGGTACAATTCTGGGTACGACCAACAAAGGAAATCCTTTGAATTTTCCGGAGCGTCAACCTGATGGCAGTATAAAAGAAGTAAACCGAATTCCCCAGCTTGTGGAAAGAATCAAATCATTAGGGTTTGATGCAGTCATCAATATTGGAGGTGATGGGTCTCAGGCTATTTCTCAGGCGATGCTGGAGGCAGGTATGCCGGTTGTCGGAGTGCCAAAAACTATCGACAATGATCTTTCTTCCACAGATTTCACATTTGGGTTTCTCACTGCAGTTCAGATAGCTACCGATTCCTTTGACAGACTGGTGACCACAGCTACAAGCCATCATCGTGTGATGATCATGGAAGTCATGGGAAGAAATGCCGGCTGGATTGCGCTCTATACAGCCATTGCCGGAGGGGCAGAAGTTTGCCTGATTCCGGAAATTCCATACGATCTGGATGCAATCGTCAAAAGAATCAAAACACGATATACAGATGGCAGAGGCTTTGCAAACATAGTAATTGCTGAAGGGGCATATGCCAAAGAAGGAAGTATTACTACTTCCAAGGGAGAAGATGGAAGGATTGCAGTAAGACTTGGCGGAGTGGCGTACACGCTGAGCCAGCAGTTGAAAGATGCAGGCGTGGAGGCAGATATCAGGGAGACTGTACTTGGACATACCCAGCGAGGGGGAACTCCGGTGTCTTATGACCGGGTCATCGCATCTGTGTTTGGAGTGAAAGCCTTTGAGTTGGTATTGGAAGAAAAGTTTGGACAGCTGGTTGTCCTGCGAAACAATGATTTTACTTCGGTTCCTATTAAAGAAGCCATCAGTGCTTACCATGTTGTGGGTCTCGACAACACGCTAGTTCATGCAGCAAGGGGAATGGGGATTTCCTTTGGTGACTCAGAAAAGCTTTAAACTCAATGCCTTTATTTCCCCGGGAAATATCTCTACTAACCGAATTCGAGGAATTATTTAATTAGCCGGATTTTCGTGAGTGGAGCACTCCCGGAGGCAAATTAATTTATAATCAGTAAATCACTCAATCAATCACTATGACCCAATTAGCCCAAAAAATCCAAAACCTGTTTCTACTGCTGATCTTTTTGGCGGTAAGTTTTTCCCATGAAGCAATTGCTCAAATCCCAAGGCAATATATCGAGATCTCAGTTTCTCCGGATAAGCCGGATTGGAGGTATAAAGTAGGAGAGAATGTGGAATTCATTGTTTCTGTGACCCAATCAGGTCGGTCTGTAGCTGTTGAAAATGTCAGGTATGTGGTCAAAGAAGAGAAAATGGAACCAATTAAAGAAGGTCCTCTTCAGCTTTCCGAAGGCAAAGCAACCATTCCAAATTCTACTATGAAAAATCCCGGATTCCTGCGATGCGAGGTTTTTGCAACGATAGACGGGAAGGAATACAAAGGCTTGGGAACTGCTGCCTTTGAACCTGAAAACATCAAACCTACCGTCAAAATGCCGGAAGATTTCGAAGCATTCTGGAACGCAGGAAAAGCTGAATTGGCTAAAATCCCAATGGATCCCAAAATGATCCACATGCCGGAAAAGAGCACAGAGTTGGTGGATGTCTATCACGTCAATTTTCAAAATATCAAAAACAGCCGGGTTTATGGAGTGCTGACCGTACCAAAAGGAACAGGGAAGTTCCCTGCGATTCTATTGGTTCCGGGAGCAGGGATTCGTCCATACTCCGGAGATATGGGCAAAGCAGCAAGAGGAGCGATCACGTTGCAGATAGGAATCCACGGAATTCCTATCGATATGCCGCTGGATGTTTACAACAACCTTTCGGCTGGTGCGCTGAGCGGATATCCTACCTTCAACATCTCTGATAAAGACTTGTATTATTACAAGCGAGTTTATTTGGGTTGCGTGAGAGCGGTTGACTTTTTGGTTTCTTTGCCTCAATACGACGGAGAGAATCTTGGTATTCAGGGAGGAAGTCAGGGCGGTGCTTTGTCTATCACTACAGCCGCTTTGGATCCAAGGATAAAATACCTGGCAGCTTTTTATCCTGCATTAAGTGATATGACAGGCTACCTCAACGGCCGGGCAGGCGGTTGGCCTCATGTTTTCGCAGGGAATAACCTCGCTTATTACAACAATTCAAAAGCCATCGAAACGCTTGGTTACTATGATGTGGTGAATTTTGCCAGGATCTTAAAGACTCCTGGTTTTTACAGTTGGGGATTCAATGACGATACCTGTCCTCCAACTTCTTTCTATTCTGCATATAATGAAGTGAAGGCTCCAAAAGAAGTTTTTGTCGTTCCTGAAACAGGACATTGGACTTATCCGGAGCAAGGCAAGAAAGCTGATGATTGGCTTTTAGGTAAATTAAAAAAGTAAAATTCTGGTTGAGAAAAACCTGGATGATTTGATTATCTGGAAGCCTGAAAATCCTCAAAGGAGGATTTTCAGGCTCAAGGATGGAATGTTCCCCGAGTGTGGTCCAAGTGGAATAGGTTGGTTTATAGCTTGATTTTGTAATCCAAGTTTTGCTGCCGTTCGTGCATTTGATCCAGAACTAAGGAAAATGGGGATACTTACTGCAATGGAGATTGCACCTGCCCATCCTAAAACTGATATCACTTCTGAGTTTGACTCTCCTGTATAGTTGTCGGATGTGGTTGGTTTTTTGTTCCATTGTTTCAAGATTGAGCCTTTGGCAATGATTTGAGGAATTAGTCTTTTTCGGGACGAAGAAAGATAATCGGGTTTTGGATATTTGAAAGCTTGTGTCCAACTAAAGTCCGGGCTTGGTGCTTCTGATAAGCTGTGAATGGGCCTGTTAAATTACCTGAAATGTAAACAGCTTGAACTTCAAGAGGACCAAAGTCTAACACTCGACCTTTGTCGTCATAAGAAAAAAAAACGTAATCAATATTTCTCGCGGATTTTTCAGTAAGGCCGCCATAGATTAAAAATTCAGAGGTAAATCAACCAGACTATTAACCTATGGAAAACCAAAATCAAAATAAAAAACATGTTAATAGGTAGATTAACAGGGTTTTAAGGAGGGTTAGTATAGAGTGTTTAAATATCGATATCCTAACAGAACTCTAACATGAGGCTAAAGAAACCCTAAATAAACCTAGCTATTGTTCACACGTTTTTCAGGATTATCGTCCTAAAAAAGTTTACAGTGACTCCTCCTTATTTTGAAAGGGGGTTAGGGTGATTTTTTAATTCAAATCTCTTCGTAAAACTGTTACCTGCATTCAGGCGAATATGCATATTCTGTTTTAATATTTGTTCAACCTAACTTTAGTTTTTTTAAGCAAGGGGCGGGATGAGGGTAGGATCCAGGGTAAGCAATCCCGATGACTATTTTACTGATAATCTAACCCGAGTAGCGAAGCGAAAATAAAGCCAGCTTGAAGGATTTGCTAAGCTTCTGCCATTTTTTAAAGCCAATTGTTAAAGAACGAATTGCAAATTCTAAAGGATTGAAAGGCGAAATTGCAAATTACGCCTAGCGGGGGCTTTTGAAAATGTATCTGTCAACCGTGGACCAAATGTAATAGCGAAAACAAAACTTTAACCTTACTCATCACCTGCCAATGGTTGTAGCTTAGGCAAGCGGGCCGGGCCATTAGGTCAATGTCTTTAATTCTATTTGCTAAAACAAAGAGAGCTCGCCAGGTAAACCAACGAGTTTGGAGAATTCTCGTCAATTTTCAATGTCAGATCCTTTCTTTTATTCTTGTCGATGCGTGAGTATTTCAATTCAGAGTCAGCATATTTCCATGCAATGTCAAATTGTTTCTTAATGTCTTCAGCTTCTTTTCTTTTATTTTGTCCTTTCAGGCTTTCATAAAGTCCATTAAGTGCAAAGCCATTTTTTGGCCAATAGGTTAAATCCTCCTGGTATATCTTTTCAGCACCGACATAGTCCTTGTCATTCATCAGGACATCACCCAAAAGATGCCTCACAGAAAAAAACCAATCGGGGGGTTCATTATAATTTAAACTGTCTTCTAGTTGAATGGCTTGCTTCAAAAGTTGAATTGCCGATATGTGGTCTCCACTGTTTGTAAGTATTTCGGCTTCTAAAACGTTCGACGCAATTTTACAAACCTGCTCTGCTTCGTTTATTGACCAAATGATGATTCTCTTCACATCCTCGGATTCAGCTAATTTGTTCAGAGAATCCAATTCATTTTGGGCTTCATCAGGTTTGTTCAGATTAGCATAAGCCATTCCTCTTGCGTAGTGCCAAATGGCTTTTGGATAGAACAAGTCATCATCGGGTTTTGGACTTACGAGGATTTTTTCCCACTGTTCAAATTTTACTAGGACGTGCATGGGAATCGTTGCGTAATGCAAAACTGTTTCATAACCCTCTTCACGGAAATACTTTTTGTCAAGAATATTGACTGTTTTGTAAGCTGCTTCAATGGACTTTGATCCCCTCCCCTCAAACGTTGCAGTCGCGGCCAGGAAATGGTAATTGTGTGGGTAATAATATTGAGGATATATCCCTTGCGATTTACATTCCGCAATGTAGATACTGTCCGCAATCACAGCTCGCTCATTGGCAATGGAACCTTCGTGGTAATCGCCTGTATTAATGTAAATGTGTGATGGCATGTGAACCAAATGTCCTGACGATGGAACCAAAGTCTTTAATCTTTCCGCACTAGCCAAAGCCTTTTCAACATCTGGAGCTGCTTCAGTTGCATGTAAATAGAGGTGATTGGCTAATGGATTTTTTGGATTAATTGAAATAGCTTTCTCCAGCACTTCAACCAACTCTGAAGTCCATGGCCTGGGTTCTCCTCCTTTTCTTGAATAGAAATCCCATGCATGTAAGTTCATGATGGATTCGGCATAGAGCGTGGCCACAAAATCATTCTCTGGAAATTCTGAATAAGCAGCCTTCAGCGAACCAGAATAACCTTCATCGTTCGTTGTCGACGAGTCGACCGGAAATTTAATTTGGATGGCCTTTATTACAGCCTTTTCCCAAGGTGAAGAATTTCTGCCAAATCTTACAGCATTTCCAACAGCATTCTTTATGTCATTGATGGCACCCATATTTTCTCCCCCGGAATTGTAGTTAGGGCCAAGCACATATGCAATGCCCCAATACCCCATGGCAAATGTTGAGTCCTGCCGGATTGATTCGCGAAATGACCGTTCGGCTTCGGCATGATTAAAGCCGTTGGCCATTATTACTCCTTGATTGAAAAATAGTTGGGCGTACTCAGAGTTGGTCGTTACCTTAACCTGATAGTCACCAATATTTTTAAGAATCGGAGCTTCAAAAGTTGGCTTCTTGTCTGAACACTGGGTCAAAACAAGAATGAATGAAAAGAATCGAAAAAATCGTTTCATAGCAATATTGTTTTTGGTTGAAGTCACTCATACCTGAAAATAATGTTCACCCGCTTAAAAATGACCTTTCCGTTAATGTTTATGAATAATAGGTAGCGTGTTTAGATACCGCTTCATTGTCCATGTTGCCAAACTAAATTACTTAAAATTTATTTACATTATATAAAGTCTAATAATTAATTGCACATACCTGTTTTAATTCTTCATTTGGTTTCTGGAAGTGAGAAAACATTTTCCAAAATGCCGCTATCCTATCATTTAAAGTCTCTACATACCTGTTG
>JAKFCO010000020.1:0-52904 GCA_036676605.1 Algoriphagus sp. | reverse complement strand
TCAGGATCACCGGAATTATATCCCCCGATATTACATTTTACCCACAAATGGGGTGGTCAATATCACCGGAAAAAAGTGGTCAACATCACCGGAACAGGTGGTCAAGATGGATCGGAATATACAGCCCTTTTCTTTTTATGTGAATTGCCTTCGGATCGAGGATTTATTCGCCGGAAAAATGCATGCTTTGCTTTTCAGGCAATGGAAGACCCGCGTAAAAGGTCGGGATTGGTTTGATTTAGAGTGGTATATTCGGAAAAATGTACCACTAAGCCTTACACACTTTTCAGTGAGAGCGATTGAATCCGGGGATTTGGAAAAGGAAGCAACTCCGGCCGATCTACTGAAATTGCTTAGGCAAAAAATCGAATCCCTGAATTTTGACCGGGTAAAAGAGGATGTCATCGGATTTATTCCTGATCCCGGAGTTCTGGATATTTGGTCAAAAGGGTATTTTTTGGATCTGATCCAAACTATCAAAATCAAATAAGAAAAAAATCCTCCAAGGGATTAAAAACCCTCGGAGGATTCAGATTACTTCTCCACTCCAAACTTGTATTCAATGTTGTGAGTGTATTTCTCGTCCGGGTTCAGGATCGGAGACGGGAAATCAGGCTTGTTGATGCCATCCGGCCAAACCTGGGATTCCAGGCAAAAACCCCAGTGTTGCTGGTAAGTTTTTCCTTCAGCCCCTGGAAAATCTTTCAGGAAATTGGCGGTATAAAACTGAACCCCCGGAGCATCTGAAGTCATCTCCATGGTTCTTCCGCTAGTCGGATGCTTCACATGAACGATCTTTTTCATTTCCGGTGATTTCTCCATTTTGGTCACGAAGTTGTGGTCAAAACCACCGTCATTAGCAGCAATCTGATCTCCAAGAATTTTTGGAGTGCGAAAATCGAAAGGCGTTCCGGTCACATCTTTCACTTCTCCCGTTGGAATCAACTCATCATCCACAGGCGTGTAAGCATCTGCCCAGAACTGAAACTCGTGATCCAGCACATCCCGCTTGATGCCGCCTAAGTTGAAATAGGTATGATTGGTCAGGTTGACGATGGTCTTCTTGTCTGTGGTGGATTCAAATTTGATTCGGATCACATTGTCTGATGTAAGCTCCATCCAAAGGGTAGTAGTCAGATTTCCGGGATAGCCCTCTTCCCCATCTACGCTTAGATAAGTCATTTTCACTCCAACAATTGAATCATTGGAATAAGGCTCACCTTTCCACACTTTCTTGTTAAAACCCTCTTTTCCTCCATGCAGGTGATTGTCTCCATTTGTTTTGGCAAGTTCATAAGTAGTGCCATCCAGGGTAAATTTTGCATTGGAGATTCTATTGGCAACCCGGCCTGCTGTAGCACCAAAGAATGGATTTTCACCTTTGAAAAATTCAGGGATACTATCCAGAGTCAAAGCGATATTTTCCATGTCCCCCTCTTTGTCCGGAACTACGATCTTGGAGATCAATCCTCCATAATTAGACATTTCGACCTGCATATTCCCATTGTCGAGGCTATATTTGAAAACTTCGTCTTCGCCGATTTGGGCTACTTTTTCAACTTTAATCATGAGTTTGATTTCTTCTTTAACAGGTTCTTGTTTTGGTTTTTCATTGCAGGAAAAGGCTAATAATAGGGTGGCTAGCGCTAAACCTGCTTGTTGGATTTTTTTCATGGCTGGTGGTTATGGGTTGTATTATTATTTCTTCTTCGGGCTTTTCCAGTTTTCTTATCTCTTTATCTCCTATCTCCTATCTCTACTTCCTCAAATGGTTCTGCTCTATTCTATCCAGCTCTTTTTGAAGTTCAGCCCGGTCGATCATCTTGCCCTGAATCATGACGGCGATTGGTTTTTGCATGGTAGCAAGGTCTTCAAGCGGATTCTTTTCTACCAGGACAAAGTCAGCGGACATCCCTTTTTTGATCATTCCCCACTCCTTTTCCATTCCCATATACTCGGCAGTATTCACAGATCCTGTCTTCAAAATCTCGTAATTCGACATACCTGCATCCGACATCATTTTGATCTCGTGATGAATCGAAAAGCCCGGCACATTGAAAACCTGCGGAGAATCGGAACTCATGATCATCGGAACTCCTGATTTGTGAAGTTCAAGGAAAAGCTTGTTTCTGAACTCCAGATAAGGCGCAACATTTTCCTTGCTCAGCACTCCGGTAGCTTCCAACTGTTTTTTGGTATTCACCCATTGCTGGATCAGAAGACCGGGCAGATATTTCATCTCTGGTGCTTTTCTGAATTCATCCGCAGGAATGTATCCGAAATAACGGTCGAAAAGGGTAAGCGTGGGAGACATCCAGGAACCTTTTTCCAAAGTCAAATCAATCAATGCCGGGAGTTTGCTCATGTCGACCTGACCTACCAATTTGAGATTAAAAGGCCCGGAAGTCATCGGATCTATCACCAAATCATCGGGCAATAAAGCTTCCAGAAAACCATCCATATGCTCCACGGATTTGAATCCGCTTTCCAGACTATTTTCCAGACCAACTGCCAATGGCACATGTCCTCCGAAAGGAATTCCCTCAGCTTTTGCGGTTTTGGAAATAGCCCACATCTCATCAAGTTCTACTCCGGGGTGGATTTTTAAATGATCATACCCATCCTTTTTCTGATCCTTGACCATTTGCGCAGCTTGCTCAGGACTTGTCACCGAGTTGGCATTGAATGACGGGCCGGAAATAAACACTCTGGGTCCGGGAGTCTGACCAGAATTGACCCGCTGTCTCAAATCAAGATGAGTCGGATGTCCGAGCATGCTGCGAATCCGAAGGACACCATTGGCAAGATAAAGCCACATAGATTCTTCCTGAAGTTGGGTGCTGCCATCTGCTGCTACCGGAAGGTGCGCGTGAAACTCAGCCAAGCCCGGGAAAACATAAGCTCCTTTTTCATCTGACATTGTTTTTCCCGTGAATTTGGAAGCAGCCTGAGCCATAGCAACGATATCGATGATTTTTCCATCCCGAACATGAATCGCCTGGTTTTTCATCACCTGATCATTCTCCATGGAGATGATATGGACGTTTGAAAGGATCATTTCCTGAGTGAATCCGGGGAAAGCGGAAATCATCAGGAAAAGAATGAGTAAGGTAAAATGTCGTTTTTTCATAATCGGGTAATTTGAAAATTCTGTTTACGCTGAGTTTTAATTAACAAATCTGATTCTGCACAATCAGGGAAGGTTGAATCTTATTTATAATTCAATCCTTGATCGCAGTTTTTTTCCTTTGTCACTTTTTGAAGCCAAAAAGTAACCCTGCCTGCCGGCAGGCAGGCAAAAAGCTTAATGCCAGGTTATTTACTTCAAATAGGCAGAGTTTCGTAATGCAGGAAACATTCTTTCCTATTTGATTTTAAACATTGATCAACCCTAAAAATGGGTGGATTTCTCTCGTTTCACTTCGAGAACTAACCCATTTTCTTAACGGTTTGATCTGCTGTTTAAAACTGTAAATTCCCAATGGCATTATATCCCCTACATGATTTCAACTCACCGAATGCAACACCGCTAATTCGGACATTTCTTATAAAGTGAGCTTCATGCGATTAAGTAATTGCATATTAATTTTAATCAACAAATGGTGACCTCTTTAATTTCTCTTCAATATTCTCAGTCGCTCGTATTTCGTATCTCTTATTTTAAGAATGAGATTTCTTAAACCTCAGCGGACAGGCGGTCGATTCGACTAGGTCCATTGGGTATGGTGAATCTTTCCAGACGGATCTTCTTTTAGCTGATAGGTATGAGCTCCGAAATAATCCCGCTGAGCCTGAATGACCGATGCGCTTGACTCTGCGGTGATCCGACCCAGAAGGTAATTAATTCCGGCGCTCATTACAGGTAGTGCAAATCCATGAGTCAATCCCAAACCAACAAAAGCGGCCAAATCTCCCCGGTTTTGAATCACTTGCTCTTTCACTCCGGCGATTTCGAAGAAAGATTGATCATCCGAATAGTTCTCGGAAATCTGCTCCATCAGGCCTGACCGGATGATGCAGCCATTGGTCCAGATCCGCGCGATTTCATTGAAGTTCAGCTTCCAGCCCTGAGCTTCTGATACTGTTTTCATTAATCGAAAACCGACTTCATGGTTAATAATTCTGGCCAGACTGTAGGCAGATTTGATCTTTGGCAACCATGTTTCCAGACTTTCATTAACCTGACCAAATTCATGTTGGAAGGTTTTTGAAAACTCAACTCTCATGGCTTTTTCTCCGGAAACCCCTCTGGCATTGACAGCTTCTGAAAGCGGGCTATATGGGATTCCATATTCCAATGCTGTATTTAGAGACCAGGCTCCGGTTCCTTTTTGGCCGGCCTGATCCAGAATTTTATCCAATAGCAATTCTCCTTTTTCCTTGAAAAGCAGCAAATCCGCTGTGATTTCAAGCAGGAAGCTTTTCTGGTTGCCTTTTCCCCAATCCGATAAAATCCCGGAAACCTGCTCAGTAGAACATCCAAACCCGAATCTCAGGAAGTGAACGAGTTCGGCCAAGACCTGCATCTCCCCATACTCGATGCTATTATGCACCATTTTTATGAAATGACCGGAACCTCCCGGACCCACGTAAGTCACGCAAGGTTTACCGTTTTTGTCTTTGGCAGAAATGCGACCGAGAAAATCCTCCACGAGCGCATAGCCTTCGGGATCTCCGCCGGGCATAATCGAAGGGCCTTTTCTTGCTCCTTCTTCTCCGCCGGAAACTCCCATTGGAAGGAAATGCAAACCGGCTTCCTTCATCCGCGCAACGCGTCTTTCCGAATCTTTATAAAATGAATTCCCTCCATCGATCACCAAATCTCCGGGCTCGAGCAAAGGAATTAAAGTGTCAAGTTGCGAATCGATCGCTGCGCCTGCCGGAATCATCAGCAAGATTTTGCGGGGAACCTGAAGTGACTCGATGTAATTTTCGATATCTTCGAAAGCCCTGAGATTTGCAAAATCCGGATTGGCTTCCATCACTTTTTGAGCAACTGCCTCTTCTTTCCCGGCAACAAATCGATTGTAAAGAGATACTGGAACGCCTTTTTCGGCAAGGTTCAGCGCCAGACTTTTTCCCATCACTCCCATTCCGATCACTCCAATTGCCATTTTCAGGGGATTTCGAATGAGATATTCCAGGGCTATTTCCAGCATTTCTTCAGGAGTCTGATCGATGCTCAGTTTCAAACCATAATCCGGTTCCTCCCAGGTTGCAAATTGGGAGTCCAGCATTCCGGCTTTCATATAGTGATTTTTGCGGGCAAGCATTCTGTCCCAAATCAGATCACGATCACCCTCAAGATGAATCCAGCGAAGATTTTCGCTCACATTGAGTTTATGGCGATAGGACTCCTTCAATCCCGAACAAGCCAAAACTGCTCCCCCGGTTTTTCCCGACTCTATAAGTTTATCTGCCAAAGTCTGAAGCCAGGGCACGCGATCAAGATCGTCCAGAGGATGACCCTGACTCATTTTCTCGATATTTTCTCCAGGATGGAAATGATCTCCATCAAAAAAGGGAAGGTGTAGTTTGTCGGCTAAGAGATTTCCAATTGTGGTTTTTCCCGTGCCTGAAACACCGGTTACGATTATTAGCATGCTGAAAGTTAAGGAAAAATTTCAGCAGGTAGATTTGAGAGTTTTATGAAAGGAAGATTGATTTTTCAGGGGTAAAACGGCTCCTTGAAAACAAAGAATATTTCCCTTTTCCAATTCTCCACTTTTTGAATAACCCAAACAAGCCCGAAAATTCTTAATTTTCTTTTCTGATAATGAATCAAACCTCTCCTCATATTTCAGATCAATTCTACTCAAAGCGGGTAAAGGATCTCCAGGTGCGCCATTTGAGGATCGCTTCCCCGGAGACTCCTGTCTTTGAATGCTCCAAGCGAATGGCAGTGGAACAGGTGAGTTGCCTTTTTATAGGGCGATCAGATCAGGAGATTTTGGGTTACATCACAGATATCACGCTTCGGGACCGGTTGCTGGCCAGGCAGCTTTCACCCCAAATCCCGGTCTCGGAAATCATGGAATTCAACATGGTCTCGATTCATCCGGAGGCCTTTTTGGTGGAAGCCTTGTTGCTGATGTTCCGAACCAAATCGAGATATCTGCTTGTAAAAAATCAGGAAGGTTACCTGGGTTGGATCAGCAGAACCAAGATCCTCACCGAGCAAAGTCAGGGTCCGTTTATGTTTGTCCAGTCGGTGAAAGAAGCCCGTCAAATCTCCGAACTGAAGGATAAATGGACCCGAATGCCGGAGATTATTCATCTGCTGATCAGCCGGGGGATGAAGGCCGGAATCGTCAATCAGATCATCACCACAGTCGCCGATACGATTACCCAACGAGTGATTGAGCGGGTATTCAAGGATATCGGTCCGGCTCCGGCGAAATTTGTCTTCTTCGTGATGGGCAGCGAAGGTCGCGGTGAGCTCACTCTGAAAACTGATCAGGACAATGCCATCATCTACGAAGACAAGGCAAATGAGTATCGCGAGTCAGTAAGGAAGTATTTTCTTGACTTTGCCACTCGGATTTCCACTGCCTTGGATGAGATCGGGATCGTATTCTGCGAAGGAGAATTGATGGCGATGAATCCGAAATGGACTCATTCACTCTCGCACTGGAAGCGGAACTATGAAACCTGGATCCAGGATGCTTCGCAGGAAACTGCCATGAATTATGCGACCTTTTTCGACTGCAGGGCAATTTACGGGGAGGCGAATTTACTGGAAGAACTGAAAGAGTTTATGGATCTCCAGTTGCAATCAGCTCCCGAGCGATTCTATGTAAATCTGGGCCATAATGCGCTTCAATACGAACCTCCGCTCACTTTCTTCAGACAAATCAGAACCGAGAAAATCGAAGGGGAAAAGCAAATCAACCTGAAGCAAACCATGCGAACCATCGTGGATTTGGCCCGGGTGTATGCGCTGAAGTACCGGATTTTTGAGACCAACACCGAACGAAGAATTAATGCTTTAGCTGAAAAAGGTGTTTTTTCGCCCAAAGAAGCACTGGAACTCACCCAAGCCTTTGATTATCTGATGTCACTCCGATTGGAAAATCAGGCTCAGTTAATTCTTGAGAAAGGAAAGAAACCAAAAAACTTCCTCGCCATCGATCAACTTACGAAAGTTCAGTCTGTGACTTTAATCGAGATTTTTAAAGTGGTTCAGGATTTCCAGGCAAGGATTAAAATCGCTTTCACCCGGAGTTTGTAGGGATTTGATTTTTCATTTTTTGGGAAATATGTATCCGGTTGATTGCACGTGACATTATAAATTTCTGAATAAATTACCCCTCGACTACCTGACCTCCGGAGGCGGGCGCTCGGGGACCGAATTTAAGTTTTGAGTCTGGGGAGAGTGAAGGAATGCGGCGGTGCCGCATTCCTTCACTCCCTCCTCCAACCAACAGATATCCGGTGGCTGAGCGGAGTTTTGCAAAGCAAAACGGAGTCGAAGCCTTTTCTTTGAATCCCCATAAATATTGGAATAACAATCAGAATAATTTTCGAGTGGAAAACAGAGTTTCCTTTCTCGACAATCAATCCTGTTTATTAACAATTGTCACCAGATCTCTAAGCTTATTTAACTTATAAAAAAGATTTATTCTCAATACTTTTATAAATTTTTTATAAAAGTTCTTAATAATCAAAAACTTTTTTTAAATTTGTCTTGAAGGAAAACTACTCATAAAACCTTCCCGTTTCAGAATTATATTTTGGAAAAAATTGAAGCCATTTCTTTTTTAGTGCAAAAGAAATAGATTGAGTAAGTAAGATTCTTTGAAACTTAATGGAGTAATTATTTATCCCAACAAAACCTAACCTGTCCCACGGTATGTTAAGCAAGTATCCACTTTCAGATGTAGAAAAAAGTTTCCTGAAGGAGTCCGGGGTTGAAAAAATCAGCACCCTGATCCCTTACCTTTTGGTTGACAATTTTCCCAAGCTAGGCCTGCTCACAGCATGCCGTTTTTTGGAATGGGCAGCAGCCAATCCGCATGGCGTCATCAGTTTGCCAACCGGAAAAACGCCTGAGTTTTTCATCAAATGGACTCAATACCTGCTGGAAAACTGGGATAGCAAAAAAGGTAAGGAAGTTCGGGAAAAATACGGCCTTGGAAGTACAAAAAAGCCGGTTTTAAGCGATCTGACTTTCGTGCAGATCGATGAATTCTACCCGATTTCTTCCAGGCAGCAAAACAGCTTTTACGACTACGTCAATAAATTTTACATTCAGGGATTTGGGCTTTCGAAGGAAAAAGCCATTCTCATCAATTCTGATGACATTCCTCTGGCTTATGGTCTTCACTTCAGTCAGGTTTTCCCGGATCTGAAAGTTGATTTGACCTTGAGATTCAGAGATCCGAAGACAGATCTTGAGAAAATTCAGCAGCAATCGATCTACATGATTGATCAATGGTGCGGTGAGTATGAGCAGAGAATCAGAGACGCCGGCGGTATCGGATTCTTCCTCGGCGGTATCGGCCCGGATGGTCACATCGCCTTCAACACAAGAGGATCTCATATTTTTTCTGTCACCCGACTGACTGAAACCAACTTTGAAACTCAGGCGGTAGCTGCAGGAGATTTGGGTGGAATTGAAATTTCCTCCAACAGACTGGTCATCACCATCGGCCTGGACACCATCGTGTACAATCCTGAAGCTGTAGGAATCATCATCGCAGCAGGTGAAGCCAAAGCCGGTATCGTGAAGGATTCTCTGGAGACAAAACTGAATAACGTCTATCCGGCAACTGTCCTACAGAAGCTGAAAAATGGTCGTTTTTACCTGACCAAAGGAGCATCGGTGAAACTTACCGATTCCATGGATTCTTACTATGAGAAAGGTGAATGGACTTGGGAAAAGACAGAAAGATCTGTCATTGATCTTTGCAGAAAAATAAAAAAATACGGTCATCGAATCAAAATCGAGGATTTGAAAGCCGACAGATACACCCGATTGATTCCGGGACTTTCCGAAGACACTGTAAATCAGGTCATGAAAAGCATCGAAGCCAAGCTTTCCAAAGGCCTGGAACAGGAGCATGATCAGGTACTTTTGCATACCGGACCGCACCACGACGATATTTCTCTGGGTATCCTCCCACATATCACCAATCAGCTGCACGAGCCGTCCAACGAAGCTCACTTCTCGGTACTTACTTCCGGCTTTACGGCGGTGACGAACTCGTTTGTGATCGACACCCTCCAGCACACCAAAAAACTATTGGACGAAGACAATATCCAAATGGTGAATTTTGAGGATTTCTTCCAGGTGGGTTACAGTCTGAAAACCGACAAGGACGTCTACCACTTCCTGACCAATGTTGCTTCGGAAAATGCTGAAGCCCGTAAGCGCGGACTTTGCCACCGGGTGGTAAGAGCTTTGGTGATTGTGTACGAAGTGAAAAACAAAACTCAACTTCGCGAAACGATCAACGATGTGATCAGCATCCTGAAAAACAGCTACGACGGAGAGAAAAACCCTGCGAAGATTCAGAAGCTGAAAGGAATGATCCGCGAGTTTGAAGAGGAATTGGTTTGGGCGCACTTCGGAGTGCAGGTGAAAAACGTCCACCACCTAAGACTCGGATTCTACACCGGAGATATTTTCACCGAACAGCCTGATAAAACCCGCGACGTGGAACCGATCGTGGAAATGTTCAGAAAAGTGAACCCAACCAAGATCAGCTTGACTCTCGATCCGGAAGGTTCTGGCCCCGACACTCACTACAAAGTGCTTCAGGCAACAGCAGAGGCAGTAAAAAAGTGGAGCAAGGAGAAAGATTTGAGTGAGTTGAGAATCATCGGATACAGAAACGTTTGGTTCAAATTTGAACCGCATGAGGCCAATGTGATCGTGCCTGTATCGCTGGGAGATATGTCGGTGATGGAGGATTCCTTCAGCAACTGCTACCTCAGCCAGGTAAATGCTTCTTTCCCAAGCTACTCTCACAATGGTAAATTCAGTACCGTTGCCAAGAGAACATGGGTTGGCCAGTTGGATGATATTCAGCTTTTGCTGGGCAAAAACTACTTCTACCTCCATGAGCGTGCAAAAGTAAGATCAAGCCATGGCCTGATTTTCTTCCGGGATATGAATGTGGAAGAATTCCTGGCTACTGCCCGTGAACTTGAAAAATCAATCGAAGGAATGCTCTAAAAGCATATCAACTTCAATTGAACAGTAATAAAGGAGTTGTCGGGAAACCGGCAACTCCAACTTAATTAAAACCAATTAACCTAAAGTAAACCGAAGCGAATGGAAAAGGCCATTTTGGGATTAGATATCGGAGGCACCGGGATCAAAGGCGGTGTGCTGATCAAAGGACACTTAGAGGATATCCGTTCGATTGCTACTCCTGCCGAAGAAAGTCAGGAGTTTATTCTGGAAACCATCGCGTCATTCATCGAATCGTACCGGCATCATGATTTTGCGGGAATCGGAATCGGCATTCCCGGATTGGTGAATGTGGAAAAAGGAATCATCATTGGCCTTACCAATATTCCTGCATTCCAGCATGTGGAGCTTAAAAAATTCCTGACTGAGCGATTCTCAAAACCTGTATTTGTTAACAACGACGCCAATTGTTTCGCGCTTGGCGTACACAAATACGGCGTCGGCAGGAAATTTAAAAACCTGGTCGGAATTACCTTAGGAACGGGAGTTGGCGGAGGAATCGTCATCAACGGACAGCTATACAGCGGGGTAAACTCAGCTGCAGGCGAATGGTGCAATGCCTCCTACCTCGACAATAATTTTGAGCATTATTGCAGCGGTAAGTTTTTTCAAGCCTATTACAATAGCCGTCCAAAGGCTTTGGCAAAACAAGCTTTGGCAGGAGATCCGGTGGCTTTGAAGGCTTTTGAAGAATATGGCCATCATTTGGGCGAATTGATGAAGAATATTCTCTATGCCTTGGCACCGGAAGCGATTGTATTGGGCGGATCTATTCGCAAATCCTACCCTTTATTTAAGAAATCTCTTCATCAGACACTTTCAACTTTTGCCTATCCCACAGTTCTGGAAAATCTCCAAATCTTGCTTTCCGAACTGGATGAAACGGCCATTCATGGCGCAGTTGCATTGGTCGATGTGGAACGAGTAGTTGTGAATAATTAGGAATATTTAGATGGTTTAGTAGATGGGAAAATGCGGATCAGTTTGGTCCGCTTTTTTTTTTCATAACATCTCACAAAAGACTCTTTCAAATATTGAGAGTGACAAAAGTATTCCTTCGATTATACAAATTGCCACTATGGGGAGGCTTTACGAGTTGGACGTAATCGAATTGTTATCCCTGCATGGAATTACACTGGAAAATAATTTTAAAAAAGTAAGCAGTAACAACAACATTGATCAAGAGGTGGTGAAGGCTTTGCACCTAACCTTGCTGCAAGAAAAAAATTTACGAATCTCAGTGCTTGAAGATTATGTCCAAAAGCTAAAGGAACAAATCGGTCAATAAAGGAAAAATTAGAAAGTCTAACCAATGATATTCATAAAGCATCAACTGGGAAACGCATCAGAATATAAGGAATAATCATGAATCAGATATCAAATTACTTCAGTTTGGATGACATCTGCAGGGACTAGCCAAAAAGGTCAGAGCTTAAATAACGGTCTCCTCTGTCGCAAGTAATGCAGACAATAACGCCGTGGTCAAGGGTCTTTGCAAGTTCGATGGCAGCGTATAGCGCGCCGCCACTGCTCATTCCGGCAAGGATTCCTTCTTCTTTGGCCATTCTTCTGGTCATATCAGTAGCTTGAGTCTGACTAACGTCGATTACCTGATCCACTCTTGATGGATCAAAAATCTCCGGTAAAAACTCTTTTGACCATCTACGGATTCCTGGGATACTGGAACCGTCAGTTGGCTGTGTCCCTACGATTTGTATCGCTGGATTCACTTCTTTCAAATACATGGAAACACCCATGATTGTGCCTGTCGTGCCCATTGCAGATACGAAATGGGTTACTTTTCCATCCGTATCTTTCCAGATTTCGGGTCCGGTAGTTTTGTAATGGGCCAGGTAATTGTCAGGATTTGCAAATTGGTTAAGCATGAAATAGCCCTCTTCATCCCGCATTTGCTCGGATAAAACTCTCGAGTATTCGATCGTCTTTGCCGCAGGAGTCAGGATTACTTTGGCACCATAAGCTTCCATAGAAAGAACCCGCTCTTTGGTGGAATTATCCGGCATGATCAGCGTCATGTCCAGTCCCAGCACCTTCGCAACCATCGCCAATGCAATGCCTGTATTGCCGCTTGTAGCTTCGACTAATTTGTCACCCCTTTTAATATCTCTCCGGTCAAGAGCGCTTCGAAGCATATTATACGCAGCGCGATCCTTCACGCTTCCGCCCGGATTTTGACCTTCCAGTTTACAAAGGATTTTTACTTTAGGATTTACAGGAATATGCTCCAGTTCTATAAGCGGCGTATTCCCTATCAATTCAAATAGCTTCATTCGAATCGTTTTTAAAGACATAAAGATCAGTCACCTCTCTGTCAGCGTGATACATTTGAGTTTGATAATAAACCTTGCTTCCGGCAGGCACACTCTTGGTAAGCCAAACATTTCCCCCGATTACGCTATTCTTTCCGATGGTTGTATATCCTCCTAAAATCGTGGCTCCTGAATAGACAATAACATTATCCTCGATCGTAGGATGACGCTTCAAATCAGCATCCGCTTTATCCACACTTAATGCTCCAAGCGTGACGCCCTGATAGATTTTGACGTGATTTCCAATCACCGTTGTTTCTCCGATTACCACTCCGGTACCATGATCGATGCAGAAAGAATGGCCTATTTGAGCACCCGGATGGATATCAATTCCGGTTCTGCTGTGGGCTATCTCAGTGATCATTCTTGGAATAAGTTTGATCCCAAGTTTGTGAAGAAGGTTTGCAATACGGAAAGCTGCAATGGCATAAAAACCCGGATAGCTTCTTAAAATCTCCGTTCTTGATTTTGCAGCAGGGTCACCCTCGTACATCGCATCCACATCCTCATGAACCATATCAAATATTTTCTCAAGACCTTTGAAAAATTCATACGCAAGAGCTTTTCCATCACCTCCATGCAAATGGGTGTTTCGCTCTAAAATGATGGAAAGAGAATTTCTCAATCGGTCAAATTGAGATTCGACCTCTGTTTTTTCTTTGATTTTGTTGACTGAATATTCAGGGAAAAGTAATCCCAGTAATTCCTCGAAAAAATTCTTGATTACCTTCGGTGAAGGACAATCTGTACATTCTTGATGTGCCTTGTGTATTTTGGAAATGAATAATTGCATGGTTTGGTTTGGGTGGACTTATCACATGACAAAACCCACTCGAATCACATATGGTTCACCATAAGGAGACTGAAGATTATCATACAATACATTGTAAAGGATAGTAAAATTTGCTCCGCCTCTGGAACCAAAAGGAGCGAAGTAACCTCCTCCCAAAAATAAGGCATCAGACCAGATTCTGCTAAACCGTTCTGTCAAGAAATTGTAGTTATCATAATTGAGTTTTTCATACTCGCCATGCAGAAAAATGTTTGGCAAAACATTGAATCGGGAGAAAATCCGGCCTCCATATGCATTGGATTCACCTCCTGAATAACGGGAATCGTTGAAATACTGATAGGTGATACCAAGGCCTGAAGAAAATCTGGGAGTAATCATCACTCCTGCCAAAGGTGAAAGGTCAATTAAAGTGACATGGCCAAATTGCATCCCGAAATTTCCTCCGAAATACAAGCGATCTTTGAATGGAATAGAGTCAGTGTAAATCTCCCGCTGAGCGAATGAATTGGCATGAAAATAGCCGAAGGCCAGGAAAAACAGGATTGCGAATTTATTTTTTAACAATGACATAGAGATCTTCAGTCTTTTTCTTCATTAAATACTTTTCACGAGCGAATTTCTCTAAAAGTTCCGGATTACTCATCAACTCCTCTCTTTCTGCTTGAATTTTCTCTTTTCGGTCAATGTAAAAATCTTTTTGGTCCTCAAGCTGACTCAGTTTTCTGCTCAGTCTGAATTGATTGACCACGTTATTTGAGTCTATAAAAATCATCCAGAAAAGGAAGAATGCAGTGGAGAGGAAATAAAAATTCTTGGTGTACTTGAGGTACTTTCTCATACATGCGTGGGTAAAAATTCTTTGGTCAAGTTACAAAAATGATGCAAAAAAAAAGACAGCCTCGAAAGACTGTCTCATATATTGAAAATCGATAGTTATTATCTGAATTTACCGTTGAAAATAGCTGATTCGCCCAATTGCTCTTCAATTCTAAGCAATTGATTGTACTTAGCCATACGGTCAGATCTGGATGCTGAACCGGTTTTGATTTGTCCGCAGTTTACTGCAACTGCCAAATCAGCAATAGTGGAATCTTCTGTTTCACCTGATCTATGAGACATTACAGCAGTAAACCCTGCTTTGTGAGCCATGGAGATGGCATTCAATGTCTCAGTCAAAGTACCGATTTGGTTTACTTTAATCAGGATTGAATTTGCCGACTTCTCCACTATACCTCTCTTCAAGAACTTCACGTTGGTCACGAAAAGATCGTCACCTACCAGCTGAATTTTGTCACCAATTTTTGCAGTTAGCATGGCCCATCCGGCCCAATCCTCTTCTGCACAACCGTCCTCGACAGAGTCAATTGGATATTTTTCAGTCAATTCGGCCAAGTAAGCCACTTGCTCTTCACGGGATCTTACTTTTCCGGTAGGACCTTCAAACTTGGAATAATCGTAAGTACCATCTTTGTAAAATTCAGAAGATGCACAGTCCAATGCGATAGTGACATCGTCCCCTGCCTTATATCCTGCTTTTGCAATTGCATCCAGGATACAACCCAAAGCCTCTTCTGTACCTCCAGAGAAGTTTGGAGCAAATCCACCTTCGTCGCCTACTGCAGTACTGAGGTTCTTATCATGAAGGATCTTCTTCAAGTTATGGAAGATCTCTGCACCCATTCGGATAGCCTCTGAGAAGCTGGGAGCTCCTACAGGACGAATCATAAATTCCTGAAAAGCAATCGGAGCATCAGAGTGTGACCCCCCATTGATTATGTTCATCATCGGCACCGGAAGAGTATTGGCATTGACACCACCAATATATCTGTACAAAGGTTGTCCAGACTCCATTGCAGCAGCTTTGGCTACTGCCAAAGAAACACCCAGGATCGCATTTGCTCCCAATTTGCTTTTCGTTGAAGTACCGTCCAAGTCAATCATGATCTGGTCGATGGTATTTTGCTCAAAAACATCCATTCCTACTAATTCTGGCGCAATGATGTCATTTACATTAGACACAGCTTTCAACACACCTTTGCCCAGATATTTGCTTTTGTCTCCGTCTCTTAGTTCTACAGCCTCATTGACCCCGGTAGAAGCTCCGCTTGGAACTGCCGCACGGCCAAAAGCACCATTTTCTGTAAAAACGTCAACTTCTACAGTTGGATTACCTCTTGAGTCGAGGATTTGTCTTGCATGAATTGATTGGATCAACGTCATAGTTTTAAAAGGTTTATTAGTATTAGTTTTGATTGATCAATGAAATAAAATCGTCAAAAAGGTACCGCGAGTCATGCGGCCCGGGAGATGATTCAGGGTGGTATTGCACCGAAAACGCAGGCTTATTTTTTAACCGAATTCCAGCCACCGTATTGTCATTTAAGTGGACATGAGTGATTTCAACCTCGGGATGATTCTCTGTATCTTCAAGGGAAATATTGAAGCCATGGTTTTGGGAAGTGATTTCGCTTTTTCCGGTCAAAAGATTTTTGACCGGATGGTTAAGTCCTCTATGTCCATGGTGCATTTTATAGGTAGAAATCCCACAAGATTCTGCCAAAATCTGATGGCCCAGACAAATCCCGAATAAAGGTTTTCCTGTCGCCAATATATTTTTGGTTAATTCCACCGCATATTCCATTACAGCCGGATCACCAGGTCCATTTGACAAGAAATAGGCCTGAGGCTTCCATGATTCCATTTCCGCCAATGAAGTTTTGGCAGGGAATACTTTGCAATAAACACCTCTCGATGCGAGATTTCTCAAGATGTTTTTCTTGATACCAAAGTCAAGGCAAGCGACTTTAATTGATGCGTTTTCATCTCCGAATAAGTATGGCTCCGGAGTACAAACTGTAGAAGAAAGCTCAAGTCCATTCATATCCGGCACTTGATTCAATTTCTCATTTAGCCCTTGAAGATTCCCCTCAAATTCGGAGCTTATTATTGCATTCATTGCGCCTTTGGAGCGAAGATGTCTTACAAGTTTTCGCGTATCGATATCTGCTATTCCGGTAATTCCATTCCTCACCAGATAGTCTTGCAAAGATCCGGAAGCATCCAATCTTGAATAAACATCCGAGAAGGAGTTTACAACGATTCCTGCAATGGTAGGATTATCAGATTCTACTTCTTCTTCATGGACGCCATAGTTTCCAATGTGAGAAGTAGTAGTGACAATAATTTGTCCTGTATATGATGGATCAGTGTAGATTTCCTGATATCCGGTCATTCCTGTATTAAAGCAGATTTCTCCGCCATTAGTACCTGGATTACCAATAAGAGATCCATGAAAGACGGTTCCATCCGCCAAGAGTAAAGTTGCCTTTTGTCTAATCATTTTTTTGAAAGTTGCCCAAAGTTAAAGATTTATTGGGAAGGAGAATGAATGGTAGGGGTATAAAAAAAGGATTGAACGTATGTCCAATCCTTTTATTTATAAGTGATTTTTCAACTTATTTTTCTTCTGATTCTTCAGTTGATTCAGCAGAAGCCTCAGGAGCACCTGGCTCTTCAGATTTAGCTTCCACAGCAGGAGCTTTTGCAGCAGGTGCAGCAGCCACAGCTGGAGCAGCACCGGTTCTTCTGGATCTTCTTGTAGTCTTCTTCGCAGGCTCTGCATTTTTCAGCATCAATTCGTTGAAGTCAACCAGTTCGATGATACACATTTCAGCGTTATCACCCAGACGGAAGCCTGTTTTGATAATTCTGGTATATCCTCCCGGACGAGTTGCTACTTTCTCAATCACTTCACCAAAAAGAACGATGATCGCCTCTTTGTTTTTCAGATAGGAGAAAGCCATACGTCTGTTGTGAGTCGTATCGTCTTTAGCTCTGGTAATCAGAGGCTCGACGTATTTCTTCAATTCTTTAGCCTTGGCAAGCGTGGTTGAGATACGCTTGTGAAGAAGCAGAGAGGTAGCCATATTAGAAAGCATTGCCTTCCTGTGAGCGGTCTTTCTTCCAAGGTGGTTAAATTTCTTACCGTGTCTCATTGTTGTTTATTCTTCGTCAAGTTTATACTTTGAAATATCCATACCAAAGGTCAAACCTTTTTCCTGGATGAGTTGCTCCAATTCAGCGAGAGATTTCTTTCCAAAGTTTCTGAATTTCATCATGTCAGAAATTTCAAGTTTGGCAAGATCACCCAATGTCTTTACATCAGCAGCTTTAAGACAATTGAACGCACGAACAGAAAGGTCAAGATCGCTCAAAGACGTCTTCAAAAGCTTTCTCATATGAAGGAATTCTTCATCGATAGGCTCAGGCTCGGCTACACCAGTTGAATCAAGGACCATAGTCTGGTCAGAGAATAACATAAAGTGCTGAATCAAGATTTTTGCAGATTCCTGAAGCGCTTTCTCCGGGTGAATAGATCCGTCCGTAGTTACCTCCAAAATCAATTTCTCAAAGTCAGTTTTCTGCTCAACTCGAGTGTTTTCAACACTATACTTTACATTCTTAATTGGAGTGAAGATGGCATCGATAGCGATAACACCAAAAACCTGATCTTTAGGTTTTGATTCATCAGCTGGCATATAACCTCTTCCTTTTTCTACAGTGAGTTCAATTTCAAACGCCTTAGTCTCATCTATATGACAGATGACAAGCTCCGGATTCAAAATATCAAAGGAAGAAGTGAACTTCGCAATGTCCCCTGCAGTGAGAACAGACTGATTTTTTATCTCAACAGTGATTTTTCCGTCGAAAGCTTCGTGAACTTTCTTGAATCTCACTTGCTTCAAATTTAAAATAATATCAGTTACGTCTTCAACTACACCTTCGATGGTGGAAAACTCATGCACTACACCAGGTATTTTGATTGAAGTGATGGCATATCCCTCCAAGGAAGAAAGCAATATTCTTCTCAGGGCGTTACCGATAGTAACTCCATAGCCTTTTTCGAGTGGTTTGAAGGTGAATAAGCCATGAAAGTCATCGGCTTTCTCCATCACCACTTTCTCTGGCATTTGAAATGCTAGTATGGACATATATCTCGTTCTTTTTTTAAAAGCTGAAAATATTAAGATTACTTAGAGTAAAGTTCGACAATGAGCTGCTCCTTGATATTCTCAGGAATATCATTTCTGCTAGGAATACTGACGAATTTGCCGGTCAATGAAGCGCCATCCCACTCTAACCAGGAATATTTATTGACACCTCTACCAGCCAAGCTGTTTGTGATAGCTTCAAGAGACTTGGATCTTTCTCTTACTGAAACTATATCACCCGGCTTAAGGGTAAATGAAGGGATGTTAACTACCTCACCATTCACTAGCAAATGCTTGTGAGAAACGAGTTGTCTTGCACCTCTTCTTGTTGGGGCGATACCCAATCTGTACACGGTGTTGTCCAATCTGGCTTCAAGAAGCTGAAGGAGGTTTTCACCAGTGATACCGGTTTTTCTGGAAGCAATACCAAACATTTTGGCAAATTGTCTTTCCAAAACACCGTAGATGTATTTAGCTTTCTGCTTTTCAGCAAGTTGGATTGCATATTCAGACTGCTTCTTTCTTCTACCTTTTCCGTGTTGTCCCGGACCGTAGTTTTTCTTCTGAAGTGCCTTGCTATGCCCCTCGATAGGCTCACCAAATTTTCTGGCGATCTTTGCTTTAGGACCTGTATATCTAGCCATTCTATTACAATTTTATAATTAAACTCTTCTACGCTTAGGTGGACGACAGCCATTATGTGGCATTGGAGTCACGTCAGTGATGGTAGTCACATCCAATCCTACATTTTGCAATGTTCTGATCGCAGATTCACGACCAGCACCGGGACCTTTTACAAATACTTCGATTTTTCTCAAACCTAAGTCAAATGCTACTTGTCCGCAGTTTTGAGCGGCCATCTGAGCAGCGTAAGGAGTATTTTTCTTTGAACCTCTGAAACCCATTTTACCGGCAGAAGCCCAAGAGATCACTTGACCTGCATTATTGGTAATAGAGATAATGATATTGTTGAAGGAAGCTCTTATGTGAGCTTGACCTACAGCCTCTACCTTTACTACTCTTTTTTTACCCTTTGCTTTATCGTTTCTTTTCTGAGCCATAATCTAAATCAGGTTTTATTTAGTTGCTTTCTTTTTGTTGGCAACTGTCTTTCTCTTGCCCTTCCTTGTTCTGGCGTTGTTCTTGGTATGTTGACCACGAACAGGAAGCCCTTTTCTATGTCTTAAACCTCTGTAGCAACCGATATCCATCAGTCGCTTGATGTTCAACTGGACCTCTGATTTCAGTACACCTTCAGTTCTGAATTCTTCGGCAATAAGAGTACGGATGGCAGTTGATTCTTCATCATTCCACTCGCCTGCTTTTTTGTCGAAAGAGATACCGGCTTTGCTCAGGATCGCTTGAGCTGAACTTCTACCAATACCGAAGATATAGGTAAGTCCAATCTCGCCACGTTTATTGTCTGGTATGTCTACACCTGCAATTCTAGCCATAATCTTAACCTTGTCTTTGTTTAAACTTAGGATTCTTCTTGTTGATCACGTAAAGTACTCCGTTCCTTCTGATCAACTTACAGTCAACACTTCTTTTTTTAATAGATGTCTTTACTTTCATGTCAGTCTATTTATATCTATACACTATTCTACCTTTTGATAAATCGTACGGAGACAACTCTAATTTTACTCTGTCCCCTGGAAGAATTTTAATATAATTCATCCTCATTTTACCGGAAATATGAGCAATAAGCTGATGTCCATTTTCCAGTTCCACTTTAAACATCGCATTGGACAATGCTTCCGTGATGGTCCCGTCCTGTTCTATTGATGTCTGTTTCGCCATATTAGAATTTAAAATTCTCTTCTATGTATTTATGGGTCGTCAAGACCTCTGTTTTATCTTCAAATATTGCAACCGTGTGTTCATAATGAGCAGAAGCCTTTCTATCTGCAGTGCGGATAGTCCAACCATCTCTTTCCTGAACAATGTTTCGTGTTCCAAGATTAACCATTGGCTCGATCGCAATCACCATTCCTGCTTTGAGAGGAACTCCACTCCCTTTCTTTCCATAATTTGGAACCTCCGGGGCTTCGTGAAGATTTCTGCCCAGTCCATGTCCGACAAGCTCTCTGACTACTGTGTAGCCTTTAGCTTCTACAAACTTTTGAATTGCAAAACCGATATCTCCGATTCTATTCCCAAAAACAGCTTGCTCAATACCCAGATAGAGTGAATCTTTGGTGGCTTTTAATAAGTCAATAATTGAAGGGGGAACCTCACCAATAGGATATGTATAAGCGGAATCGCTATGAAAACCTTGGTGAAAGACTCCACAATCTATTGAGATTATATCGCCATCTTTCAATTCATACTGAGTTGGAAAACCGTGAACAACAACTTCATTCACAGAAATACAAAGTGAAGCAGGAAAACCATTGTACCCTTTAAAAGAAGGTACTCCTTCATGATCCCTGATAAACTCCTCAGCAATTTTATCTAGAAAAGAGGTCTTTACCCCTTCTTTGACATGCTTGGCTACTTCCCCATGGGCCCTGCCAAGAATATCAGCACTTTTTTTAATCAACTCAACTTCTTCCGAAGTTTTATAATGAATCATTCTTATGCAACCTGATAATTAGAAGGATTATTCTTCATATTACCGCTTTTCATCATGCCTTCGTAATGTCTCATCAAAAGATAACTTTCGATTTGTCTCAAAGTATCCATGATCACACCGATCATAATTAGCAGCGAGGTTCCTCCGTAGAATTGAGCGAACTCAGTTCCCACTCCTGATATGATCGCTAAGGCAGGCAAGATTGCCACCGCAGCCAACAGAACGGAACCAGGTAGAGTGATTTTGGAAATAATTCCATCAATGAACTCTGCTGTAGGAGCTCCCGGTTTGATACCGGGAACAAAACCACCGTTACGCTTCATGTCTTCAGCAATTTGCTCGGGATTAACCGTGATAGCTGTGTAGAAGAAAGTGAAAACGATAATAAGAACTGCGAATAGTAAATTGTATTGCCAGGAAGTGAAGTCACTAAAAGTAGCTCCAATGTAGTTGGCAATATCGCTTTCAGAAGCCCAAATCTGCGAAATCAATGCAGGAAGGAACATCAATGATTGAGCGAAAATGATTGGCATAACACCAGAAGCATTCACCTTAATAGGGATATACTGTCTTTGTCCACCGTACACTTTTCCTCCAACCACTTGTTTTGCATATTGAACCGGAATTCTTCTGGTAGCTTCTGTCAAGGCAATTACCCCAACTACTACAAAGAACAATACCAAAGCTTCAATTATCAATAGCAACATTCCTGAAGAACCTTTCTCAAGGCCTTCTGCAATAAGTGCACCCGGGAATCTTGAGATGATACCGATCATGATCAGCATAGAGATACCATTTCCAATACCTTTTTCAGTGATTTTCTCTCCAAGCCACATACAAAACATGGTACCTGCGGAAAGTAGTACCAATGAACTAAACATGAAAAGGGAAGTACTTACCATTACTGCGCCAGTAGGCAATATAGTAGCAGTTACATATCCAATACCCTGAGCAATCGTAATCGCTATTGTCAATACGCGGGTAATCTGGTTGATTCTTTTTCTCCCAGACTCTCCCTCCTTTTGCATCTTCTGAAAATAAGGAACTCCGACAGTCAATAACTGCAACACAATGGAAGCAGAAATATATGGCATGATACCCAGACCGAAGATGGAAGCATTACTGAACGCTCCACCAAGGAAAGTATCAATCAAACCGAAGATTCCCTCCGGAGCTGCACCTAACTTAGAAGGATCTACTCCTGGAAGAACTATGAAAGAACCTAATCTGAATACGATCAGAAATCCGATCGTATTCAGGATTCTAACTCTGAGATCTTCGATAGAGAAAATATTCTTAACTGTCGAAATAAACTTTTTCATTTACTTAAATCTTGTTTACAGAACCCCCAAGAGTTTCAATTGCTGCAACAGCAGTTTCTGAAAACTTATGAGCAGTCACATTCAATTTGGATTTCAATTCGCCACCACCAAGGATTTTGATTTTATCATTCTTCGATGCAATTCCATGAGCTACTAAAGCTTCCATGTCAATAACTTCAAGATTGAACTGCTCAGCAAGGCCTTGCAAGGTATCCAAATTTACTGGTTTGAACTCAACTCTGTTAAAGCTTTTGAATCCAAATTTAGGAACTCTTCTTTGAAGTGGCATTTGACCACCTTCGAAACCAAACTTGGACTTATATCCAGATCTTGATTTTGCACCTTTGTGACCTCTAGTAGAAGTACCTCCTCTTCCGGAACCTGTACCTCTACCTATTCTCTTACGAGATTTAGTAGATCCATCGGCTGGTTTTAATGTATGCAGTTTCATATTTAAGCTTCTTCAACTTTTACAAGGTGACTAACTTTCTTTACCATTCCAGCGATCTGAGGAGTGTTTTCCACAATCTTTGATTTGCTGATTTTACCAAGTCCTAAAGCAACGATAGTCGCCTTCTGATCCTTAGGTCTGTCAATGGTACTTTTGGTCTGAGTGATTTTTATCTTTCCCATGATGATTATCCGTTAAAGACTTTGGCCATTTTCACACCTCTCTGCTGAGAAACTGCAATAGCATCTCTCAATTGAACTAATGCGTCGATGGTAGCTTTTACCACGTTGTGAGGATTTGATGAACCTTTAGATTTAGCCAAAACGTCTGTAACGCCTGCACTTTCTAAAACTGCACGCATCGCACCACCGGCAATAACGCCTGTACCTGCAGCAGCTGGTTTGATCAACACAAATCCACCCCCGAATTTACCTAGTTGCTCGTGAGGGATTGTACCTTTCAAAACCGGAACTTTAACCAGGTTTTTCTTAGCGTCTTCGATACCCTTAGTGATTGCATCTGTTACTTCATTGGCTTTACCCAATCCGTAACCAACAACTCCCTGACCATCGCCTACTACTACTATAGCAGAAAAAGAGAATCTTCTACCACCTTTTACCACTTTGGCTACTCGGTTGATCGCTACTACTTTTTCCTTAAGTTCTGTATCTGTAGCCCGAATGGGCTTTCTTCTTACTTGAGACATATCGGATTAAAATTTAAGGCCACCTTCTCTGGCACCATCTGCCAAAGCTTTCACATTACCATGATACAAGTAGCCATTTCTATCGAATACTACTTCGCTCACACCATTCGCTACTGCTCTTTCCGCAAGCTTTTTGCCTACTTCCATAGAAACAGATAATGTTGTGTTGGCTTTAGCTCCAAGTTCTTTGGAAGATGCTTGTGCCAATGTGTGACCTTTAAGATCATCAACAAGTTGCGCATATATGCCAGTATTGCTTTTGAAAACTGACAAACGAGGTCTGGAATCAGTACCAGAAATTTTTCTTCTGATACCCTGCTTGATTCTAAGTCTTCTGGAATTCTTATTAAATGCCATAACCTATTATTTTTTACCGGCAGTTTTACCAGCCTTACGTCTAACTTGTTCACCCACGAAGCGCACACCTTTTCCTTTGTAAGGTTCCACCTTACGAAGAGATTTGATTTTCGCTGCTATTTGACCGATCAATTCTTTGTCAATTGCTTCCAATGTAATGATCGGGTTTTTACCTTTTGGAGTCTCAGTTTTCAAAGAGACATTCTGTGGCAATGCAAAGAAAATGTTGTGAGAATAACCAAGACTTAGTTCAAGAACTTGACCTTGATTAGTTGCCTTATAACCTACACCTACAAGCTCCAAGTCTCTTTTGTAACCTTCAGATACACCAATGACCATATTATTGATCAATGATCTGTAAAGTCCGTGCATAGACTTGTGTCTTTTAGAATCAGTTGGTCTTGAAACAACAACTTCCTGACCTTCTACTTTCACCTCAATATCGGGATTCACATCCTGAGTGAGTGTACCTTTTGGACCTTTAACAGTGACCAGCCCATGAGCTGACACGTCTACAGTAACACCGCCAGGTATATTTATTGGTTTTTTACCTATTCTAGACATGATAGTAAATTAATATACGTAGCAAAGCACTTCGCCTCCAACACCTTCGGTGCGGGCTTCTTTGTCTGTCATTACACCTTTTGATGTAGAAACGATGGCAATACCAAGTCCATTAATGACTCTTGGTAAGCTGTCATGCTTTACATACTTTCTCAAACCTGGAGTACTTACTCTTTTCAGGCTCACGATTGCATTTTGCTTAGTAGTAGGGCTATATTTCAGAGCGATTTTGATGGTTCCCTGGGGACCATTGTCTTCGAACTTATAATTCTGAATATATCCTTTCTCGTGCAATACTTTCGTGATCTCCTTTTTAAGGTTGGACGCAGGTATCTCGACAATTCTATGAGAAGCCTTGATGGCATTTCTCAATCTGGTCAGATAATCAGCTATTGGATCAGTCATGGTTCATTTAAGTCTAGCTCCACCCGAATTGGGCGTGCAAAGTTACGAATTGATTTTTAGAATAAAAACTACTGTCGTGATTTTACCAGCTGGACTTAGTGATTCCAGGAATTTTGCCTGCTGAGGCCATTTCCCTGAAAGTAACCCTGTTGATACCGAACTTTCTCATGTAGCCTTTTGGACGACCAGTCAATTTACATCTGTTGTGAAGTCTAACCGGGGAAGCGTTCTTTGGCAATTTGTCAAGAGCCGCATAATCACCGGCTGCTTTCAGCTCAGCTCTTTTCTTGGCATACTTGGCTACCAGACCTTCTCTTTTTCTCTCGCGAGCTTTGATGGATTCTCTTGCCATGATTATTCTGGATTATTTTTATTTACGAATGGCATTCCAAAAGCTTTCAATAATGCCAAGCTTTCCTCATCTGTTTTTGCGGTAGTCACAAAAGTGATATCCATACCAGAGATTCTGTTCACCTTTTCGATGCTGATCTCAGGGAAAATAATTTGTTCCGTAACACCCAAGGTATAGTTTCCTCTTCCGTCAAAACCTTTATCAGAAATTCCTTTAAAGTCTCTAACTCGTGGTAAAGCAACGGTCATCAAACGATCCAAAAATTCATACATCTTGTCTCCTCTAAGAGTAACTTTTGCCCCAATAGGCATTCCTTCTCTCAATTTGAAGTTAGAAACTGAAGTTTTAGCTTTTGTTGAAACTGCTCGCTGACCAGTGATTAAAGAAAGTTCTTCAACGCCCTGATCAACCAATTTCTTATCTGCTACAGCTGCACCGATACCTTTGTTAAGCACAATTTTGCTCAACTTAGGAACTTGCATTACTGAAGAGTATTGAAACTTCTCTTTCATAGCCGGAACGATATCGTTCAGGTATTTTTGTTTGATTCTTGGATTAGCCATTGATCACCTCCCCAGTTTTCTTAGAGTATCTCACTAGTTTTCCTTTATCGTTAGCCTTACGACCAGTTCTGGTAGTTTCACCAGTTTTTGGATCTACTAACATTAAGTTACTGATATGCATTCCAGCCTCTTTCTTTTCGATTCCGCCTTGTGGCTTAGCCGCAGTTGGCTTCACATGCTTTGTAATCATGTTTAGACCTTCTACAATTGCTCTGCTTTTTGCTTTATCCACGGAAAGAACTTTACCTGTTTTTCCTTTGTCATCACCTGCGATCACTTTCACAGTGTCTCCAGTTTTGATGTGCAGTTTAGTCTGCGTGTTCAATTTTCTTTCCATGATTACAATACTTCTGGGGCCAGGGAAACGATCTTCATAAACTGCTTCTCTCTCAATTCTCTGGCAACTGGACCGAAAATACGAGTGCCTCTTGGCTCGTCGTTGTTGTTCAACAACACAGCAGCATTATCTTCAAATCGGATATAAGAACCGTCTTTTCTTCTTATTTCTTTTTTGGTGCGTACGATAACCGCTTTAGAAACGGTGCCTTTTTTCATATTGCTGGATGAAAGGGCTGATTTTACAGTAACGACTACTTTGTCACCGATAGAAGCGTAACGCTTCCCAGTACCACCCAATACACGGATAACCAATACCTCTTTGGCACCGGAATTATCCGCCACACTTAGTCTGGATTCTTGTTGTATCATGATTACTTAGCCCTTTCTATAATTTCAACTACTCTCCAACGTTTGTTCTTACTCAGCGGACGAGTTTCACTGATTTTAACGATGTCACCTGGGTTACACTCGTTTTTCTCGTCATGAGCCATAAATTTGGTAGTCTTCGCAACAAACTTACCGTAGATACCATGCTTCACACGACGCTCTACAGCTACTGTGATGGATTTATCCATCTTGTTGCTCACCACTTTACCAACTCTTTCTTTTCGAAGATTTCTCTCTATCGTAGCCATTTTCTTTTCTTTTAGCTAGTTATTTGGCAGTCAGGGCTGTCTTCAATCTTGCGATTAAGCGCTTAGACTCACGGATTCTGTTAGGATTCTCTATCGGAGTAATTGAATGAGCAAACCTAAGTTTGGTCAGATTCTCCTTTTCAGCAACGATTCGCTCGGCTGTTTCACTTGCGGAAAGTGATTTTATCTCAGTATTTTTCATAGTCCTATTATTCTGCGAAATCTCTACGAACAACAAATCTGGTACTTACTGGAAGTTTCTGCTGCGCAAGTCTCAACGCCTCCTGAGCGGTCTCCAAGCTCACGCCTGTAGCTTCGAAAAGGATCGTTCCTGGCTTTATTACTGCTACCCAATATTCCGGAGCACCTTTACCTTTACCCATACGTACTTCTGCAGGTTTCTTGGTGATCGGTTTGTCAGGGAAAATCCTGATCCAAACCTGACCTTCTCTTTTCATCGCTCTCGTCATTGCGATACGAGCTGCCTCGATCTGGCGAGAGGTGATCCATCCTGGCTCCAGGGATTTGATGCCAAAGTTGCCAAAAGAAAGCTCGTGCCCTCTTGTAGCAAGACCTTTGACACGGCCCTTATGCATTTTCCTATATTTAGTTCTTTTTGGCTGTAACATGATTTCTCACTTAGTCGGTGAAAATTAGTTATTTCTTATTTCTGCGTCGTGGACCACTATTGTCTCTCTTTGGACCCGGAGCGTTGCTACGTGCGCCTTTTGGCTCGTTAGCTGCACCTTGGTTAGGAGACAAGTCTCTTTTACCGTACACTTCACCTTTGAAGATCCAAACTTTGATGCCGATCAATCCATAAACCGTTAAGGCTTCTGAAAGTGCGTAATCAATGTCTGCTCTTAAAGTATGAAGAGGAATTCTTCCCTCTTTGTACATTTCTGAACGGGCCATTTCGGCTCCACCCAGACGACCAGAAAGTTTAACTTTGATTCCTTCTGCTCCCACTCTCATGGATGCTGCAATGGCTTGCTTCATTGCTCTTCTGAAGGAAATTCTAGCTTGAAGTTGCTGAGCGATAGATTCACCTACCAATTTAGCATCCAGTTCAGGACGCTTGATCTCAAAGATATTAATCTGAATATCCTTGTTGGTGATCTTCTTAAGTTCTTCTTTCAGCTTGTCTACTTCGGCTCCACCTTTACCAATAACTACTCCTGGTCGGGCTGTATGAATGGTAAGAGTGATTCTCTTGAGCGTACGCTCAATGATCACCTTAGCAATCCCCCCTTTAGGAATTCTGGCAAGGACGTACTTACGGATTTGTTGATCTTCGTATAGTTTTTCAGCAAAGTCTTTCCCACCATACCAGTTGGAATCCCAGCCTTTGACTACACCAAGTCTAAATCCTATTGGGTTGATCTTTTGTCCCATAGTCTGTTCTTAATTTGCCTTTTCGTTTGTTACTAATTCACCAGCGGTAACGTCCTGTGCAATGAATGCATCAATTACAAGGGTTACATGATTTGATCTTTTGCGGATTCTGTGACCTCTTCCCTGAGGAGCTGGTCTCAATCTCTTAAGTGATCTTCCTTCGTCAACCATTACGGTTTTGATATACAGATCAGCTTCTTCAAGCTTGGTATCAGGATTTTTGGCTTGCCAGTTTGCAACTGCGGAAAGCACTAATTTCTCTAATCTTATCGCACCATGGTTAGGTGTGAATTTTAAGATAGATAAAGCAATGCCTACTCTTTTGCCTCTAACCAAGTCGGCTACAAGGCGCATCTTGCGCGGAGATGTAGGGACGTTATTTAATCTTGCTATTGCTTCCATGATTATCTCTTTCCTTTATCTTTTTTGGCAACGTGGCCTCTGAAATTTCTGGTAGGAGCAAATTCACCCAGCTTGTGGCCTACCATGTTGTCTGTAACAAAAACAGGAATAAATTTATTTCCATTATGCACAGCGAAGGTATGTCCTACGAAATCTGGGGAAATCATAGATCTTCTTGACCAAGTCTTGATGACAGATTTCTTTCCGGACTCGTTCATAACATCCACCTTTTTCAAAAGATGGTGCTCGATATAAGGACCTTTTTTTAATGAACGTGCCATAATTATTTAGATCTTTTACTTACGATAAAGTTATTTGAATACTTCTTAGGCGATCTAGTTTTCTTACCCTTAGACAAAAGACCTTTTCTTGATCTTGGATGTCCACCGGAAGAACGACCTTCACCACCACCCATCGGGTGATCGACTGGGTTCATCGCAACACCTCTTGTACGAGGTCTTACACCAAGCCATCTCATACGACCGGCTTTCCCAAGAACCACATTCATATGGTCACCGTTTGACACAGTTCCTACTGTAGCCATACAAGTTCCCAATACGAGTCTCATCTCACCTGAAGGAAGTTTTACCGTCACATATTTACCCTCACGGGCAACGATCTGTGCATAACCACCAGCACTTCTTGCCATCACTCCACCTTTACCCGGCTTCAATTCCAAGTTGTGTACAATTGTACCCATTGGAATGTTTGCCAGAGGCATGGCATTACCAACTTCTGGAGCTACTTGCTCACCGGAAATCACTGTTTGTCCAACTTGCAAACCTTCCGGCGCGATAATGTAGGCCTTAGCACCGTCCACATAATATAGTAGGGCAAGACGGGCTGTTCTGTTTGGATCGTACTCGATTGACTTAACAACCGCTGGTACACCAAACTTATTTCTCTTGAAGTCTACAATTCTGAGTCTTCTTTTATGACCACCACCAATATAGCGTGCAGTCATTTTGCCTTCATTATTTCTACCACCTGACTTCTTGTTAGGAGCAAGAAGAGATTTCTCTGGCTTAGACGCAGTAATTTCGTCAAATGCTGGAGCTACTCTGAATCTTGTTCCTGGAGTTACAGGCTTCAATTTTTTAATTGCCATGATATTGATTCAATTAAATTTCTCCGTAAAAATCAATTACCTCACCATCGGCTACTTGCACAATCGCTTTCTTAAAAGAATTGGTGAAGCCTGATACTACTTTATTGTTGGTGTAGCGAGTCTTTTGCTTTGCAGCATATCTCATGGTTTTGATAGAAACCACTTTTACACCAAACGTTTTTTCTACAGCTTTCTTGATTTCTGGTTTCTTCGCAGTTTTCTCAACGATGAATCCATAAACGCCTCTTTCGTTCATGGCAGAAATCTTCTCTGTAATCAAAGGTTGTTTCAGAATATCCATTGTCTTATTTCGATAAAATGGTTTCTAACATACTTACAGAACCTTCACAGATAACCAATTGATCAGCGTGAAGAACTTGATAAGTATTTACATCATTTACAGTTACAACCTTTGCCTTTGGCAAGTTTCTGCTTGACAGATATACATTCTTGTTTTCTTCAGGAAGAACCAACAATGTCTTTTTGTCTGTCAGAGAAAGACCAGAAAGCAAAGCCAGGTAGTTTTTGGTTTTTGGAGCATCGAATTCGATATTTTCCAAAACCATAATGCTATTGTCTTTCACTTTGTAAGCGATTGCAGACTTTCTGGCTAATTGTTTAACTTTTTTATTCAGTTTGAAAGAATAATCTCTTGGTCTAGGACCAAACACTCTTCCTCCACCTCTGAAAAGCGGCGACTTTATAGATCCAGCTCTGGCACCACCGGTACCTTTTTGCTTTTTGATCTTTTTAGTAGAGCCAGCTATTTCATTTCTCTCTTTTGATTTGTGAGTACCCTGTCTTTGGTTAGCCAGGTACTGCTTCACATCCAGATAGATCGCGTGATCGTTTGGAACGATTGCGAAAATTTCGTCAGACAAGCTAACTTTTCTACCGGTGTCCTGTCCTTTATGATTAATTACTGCTAATTCCATGGCTTACTTCTCTAGAATAACGAAAGAATTTTTTGGACCAGGTACTGAACCAGAAACTAACAGGAGGTTTTGCTCAGGGTAAATTCTCAACACTCGAAGGTTGATTACTTTTACTCTGTCACCACCAGTTCTTCCTGCCATTCTCATTCCTTTGAATACTCGGGAAGGCCAAGAACATGCACCAATTGAACCCGGGTGTCTAAGTCTGTTGTGCTGACCGTGAGTTGTTCCACCCACACCAGCAAAACCATGACGTTTTACAACACCTTGGAAACCTTTACCTTTAGAAGTACCGATAGCATCTACGAAGTCACCCTCGATAAATACTTCTTCAGCCTTCACAGTCTTACCCAGATCAACCTGACCGTCGAATTCAACGCGGAAATCTCTGAACTCCACAACTTTCTGCTTTGGTGTCGTACCGGCCTTTTTGAAATGACCGATTAGTGGCTTAGGAGTGTTTTTCTCCTTACGCTCACCGAATGCCAACTGCACTGCGTTGTACCCGTCTGTATCGACGTTTTTTACTTGCGTCACTACGCAAGGACCAGCTTCTATTAGCGTGCATGCGACGTTACGTCCATCGGCACTGAAAATGCTAGTCATACCTACTTTTTTTCCTATAATACCAGACATCTTTAATAAGATATATTGATAATCAACAGGCAATTGTCTGCCTGAGCCCTTTTTTAGGGACTGCAAAGTTACTTAAATAAAATTCTGCAACAAATGCCAACTCCTATATTTTCAAACAATTAGGAAATATTTAATTTAGCGCTTTCCAATAAGCTATTGGGAACCAATGAAAATCGAAAAGATGGTCTAAAAGCAAAAAGACCTGAGCTTTCGCACAGGTCTTTTTTGAAAGATTTGAGATCCTGTCAGACTTTGATCTCTACATCAACTCCGCTAGGAAGTTCGATTTTCATCAAAGCATCCACTGTCTTAGATGAGTTAGAGTAGATGTCTACCAATCTCTTATAAGTACAAAGCTGGTATTGATCTCTTGCCTTTTTGTTTACGTGCGGAGATTTCAATACTGTGAATTTCTCCTTTTTCGTAGGCAAAGGAATAGGTCCTACAACAATTGCTCCAGTGGCTTTTACAGCCTTTACGATTTTCTCTGATGACTTATCCACCAGACTGTGATCGTATGATTTAAGTTTTATTCTGATTTTCTGATTCATTTCAATTAGAATTTAGGATTTTTCACCTTTAACTTTTGCGATTACTGCTTCAGCAATGTTGTTAGGAACAGGCTCGTAGTGAGAGAACGTCAATGAAGCAGAAGCTCTGCCTGATGAGTTTGTTCTTAAGTCAGTTACATAACCGAATAATTCAGACAATGGAACAGCAGCTTTGATTACGGATGAAGTTCCTTTGGTATCCATCCCTTTCATTACACCTCTTCTTCTGTTCAAATCACCAGTGATAGGACCAGTATATTCGTCAGGAGTAACTACTTCTACAGACATGATAGGCTCCAAAAGTTGAGGCTTACATTTTCTAGCAGCTTCTTTGAAACCAATTCTTGCAGCCAATTCAAAAGAAAGTGCATCAGAATCGACATCGTGGAATGATCCATGGAAAAGTCTCACTCTCATTGACTCGATAGGATATCCAGCCAATGGACCATTTTTCATAGCCTCGTTGAAACCTTTTTGGATGGCAGGGATGAATTCTCTTGGAATGACACCACCAACGATTCCGTTGACGAAATCCAATCCCGGCTTAATTTCTCCGGATTCTGGATCCGGAGCTTTAGGACCAAGTTCGAATACGATATCAGCGAATTTACCTTTACCACCAGTCTGCTTCTTGTAAACTTCCTTATGCTCAACATTCGCAAAAAGAGCTTCTTTGTAAGCAACCTGAGGAGCACCCTGGTTGATTTCAACTTTAAATTCTCTCTTAAGACGATCGATGATAATCTCCAGGTGAAGCTCACCCATTCCTCTCAAGATAGTTTGACCAGTTTCCTGATCAGTATTTACTACGAGCGTAGGATCTTCTTCAACCAATTTGGAAATCGCCATACCCAATCTGTCAGCATCTACCTGCTTCTTGGGCTCGATAGCATATCCGATAACCGGCTCTGGGAAAACCATTGATTCTAATACTACTTTACGCTTTTCGTCGCAAAGGGTATCTCCTGTCTTAATATCCTTGAATCCAACTACAGCACCGATATCACCGGCCACCAATCTTTCGATTTGGTTTTGCTTGTTAGCGTGCATTTGGAATACTCTTGAAATACGTTCTTTATTGCCTGAGCGACTGTTGAAAATATAAGAACCAGACTCCAGAGTACCAGAGTATGCTCTTACAAAGCAAAGTCGACCTACAAATGGGTCAGTCGCGATTTTGAAAGCAAGACCAGCAAACGGTTCTTTTTCGTCAGGGCGAATTGCGACGGGCTCTTCTGAATCAAGACCTGTCGCTACAATATCATCTTTATCCAATGGTGAAGGAAGCAATTCCATCACCAGGTCAAGCATGGTTTGTACACCTTTGTTTTTGAATGAAGAACCACAAACCATAGGGACAATTTTCATGTCGATGGTTGCCATTCTCAAAGCATTCAAAATCTCAGCTTCTGTAATTGAATTAGGATCGTCAAAAAACTTCTCCATCAATGCCTCGTCGTAGTCAGCTACTGCTTCCAGCAAATGCTCTCTGTATTCAGCTACTTCCTCGATCATGTCGGCAGGAATAGGAACTTCTCTAAAGGTCATGCCTTTATCATCCTCGTTCCACTCAATTGCACGGTTGTTGATCAAGTCAACAACACCTGTGAAGTTTTCTTCAGCACCGATTGGAAGTTGTAAAGGAACTGCATGGCTACCCAGCATTTCTCTTACTTGCTTACAAACTCCTAAGAAATCTGCTCCTGCGCGATCCATTTTGTTAACGAATCCGATACGGGCAACCTTATAATTATCTGCAAGTCTCCAGTTAGTTTCAGACTGAGGTTCAACTCCGTCTACTGCACTAAACAAAAATACCAATCCATCGAGAACACGAAGTGATCTGTTTACCTCTACAGTAAAGTCAACGTGACCGGGAGTATCGATGATGTTGATTTGATATTTGTTGCTTCTGTAATCCCAAAAAACTGTAGTAGCTGCTGAAGTAATGGTAATACCTCTCTCTTGCTCTTGCTCCATCCAGTCCATAGTGGCTGCACCATCGTGCACCTCACCGATTTTGTGACTCACACCTGAATAATAAAGAATTCGCTCAGTGGTGGTAGTTTTACCGGCATCAATATGTGCCGCAATTCCAATGTTCCTTGTGAATTTTAAATCTCTTGCCATCTTAATCAAAATCTAAAGTGAGAGAACGCTTTGTTGGCTTCAGCCATTCTGTGCGTATCATCTTTTTTCTTCACACCGGCACCTTCGCCTTTTGAAGCAGCGATGATTTCGCCGGCTAATCTGTCCATCATTGTCTTCTCACCTCTTTTTCTGGCGTAGTTGATCATCCACTTGATACCAAGTGAAATTTTTCTGTCAGGTCGAACTTCCATTGGAACCTGGAACGTAGCACCACCAACTCTACGACTCTTCACCTCAACGGATGGAGCTATATTGTTAAGCGCTTTTTTCCAAACCTCAAGACCATTCTCACCTACTTTTGTTTCTACTTTTGCTACCGCATCGTAGAAAATCTTGTAAGCGATACTCTTCTTCCCATCTACCATCAAACAGTTCACAAACTTGGTTACCAAGGTATCATTGAACTTTGGATCAGGAAGAATATATCTCTTCTTTGGTTTCGCTTTTCTCATTTCTTTGGATTGTTATTATTTTTTCTTTTTTGCTGGAGCCCCTTTGGCAGCAGCTACTGGAGCACCTTTTCCAGCTTTAGGTCTCTTAGCACCGTACTTGGAACGACCTTGCTTACGGTCTTTAACTCCCGCTGTATCGAGTGCACCACGGATGATGTGATATCTTACTCCTGGCAGATCTTTCACACGACCACCTCTGATCAATACGATCGAGTGCTCCTGTAGATTGTGACCCTCTCCTGGAATGTAAGCATTCACTTCTTTTCCATTTGTCAATCTCACCCTGGCTACCTTTCTCATCGCGGAGTTAGGCTTCTTAGGGGTCGTAGTATACACTCTGGTACAAACACCTCTACGCTGAGGACATGCATCCAAAGCTCTAGATTTTGATTTGGTCTCCAGTGTGGTTCTACCTTTTCTTACTAACTGTTGAATAGTAGGCATTAACTGATAAAATTTAGTTTTCCCGTAAACTGTTGAATTTTGGACTGCAAAGGTAAAGAAAGTAATAAGACGAACAAAATTAAGTAGTTATATTTTTGTTATGCTTCACCGGGTGTTCCAAATGAAATTGGAAACTGGGGTGCACTTCCTGATTGATTGATTTTACCAAATGCAGCCTCGTATTTTTCGATGTTATCCTTAAGTGCTGCCACCAATCTTTTCGCATGATCCGGAGTCACAATGATTCTGGACTTAACTTTTGCTTTTGGCACTCCCGGCATCAATCGAATAAAATCGATCACAAATTCAGAATTAGAATGAGCGATCATCGCAAGATTTGAATAGATCCCTTCTGCTACTTCTTCTGAAAGTTCCACATTGATCTGCTGATTATTTCGGTTTAGTCCTTTTTCATCTTCCATGAGTTGATTTGATTAAAAAAGGCCTGTACTGAGACAGGCCTTTTGATTTAGGTCAATTTTCTAGTTAAAGAATTGCTTCGCTAGATCTTTTTGAGGTGCGCTCCATATTTTCAGAAAGCTTCTCATACTCTTCCTGAGATCCAACAATGATTCCCTGGATAGCTCTCTGACCGGTACCGGCAGGGATCAAGTGTCCTACAATCACGTTTTCTTTCAATCCGAGAAGGAAGTCACGCTTTCCTCTGATTGCAGCCTCCGAAAGTACCTTGGTAGTTTCCTGGAAAGAAGCGGCCGAAATAAAGCTTTCAGTTCCCAAAGAGGCTGCTGTGATACCTTGCAAAGTAGGTGCAGAAACCGCAGTTTCAGCATCTCTCACTTGTACCAACTTCAGATCTTTCCGCTTGAGGCTGGAATTTTCGTCTCTCAATCTTCTTGCACTGATGATCATGCCTGGCTTCAAAGTAGAGGAGTCGCCTGCATCCATTACAACCTTCTTATCCAGAATGTTGTCGTTTTCTTCTCTGAATGCCCATTTGTCAACCACTTGGTTTTGAAGGAATCCTGTATCACCTGCATCAAGAATTTCTACTTTCTGCATCATCTGGCTTACGATTACTTCGATGTGCTTATCGTTGATCTTCACACCTTGCAATCTGTAAACTTCCTGAATTTCATTTACCAAATACTCCTGAACTGCTGTAGGTCCTTTGATAGAAAGGATGTCATTCGGAGTGATGGCGCCATCAGACAAAGGTTCGCCAGCACGGATGAAGTCATTTTCCTGTACAAGGATATGTTTAGAAAGAGATACCATGTATTTCTTGATCACGCCATCTTTTGATTCGATGACGATCTCTCTGTTACCACGCTTGATACCTCCGTAAGTTACTACACCGTCGATTTCAGAAACCACAGCCGGATTGGATGGGTTACGAGCCTCGAACAATTCTGTTACTCTTGGAAGTCCACCGGTGATATCTCTTGTCTTTCCCACCGATCTTGGGATTTTCACCAAAATCTGTCCGGATTTCACTTTTTCGCCTGCTTCTACAGCCAAGTGAGCACCTACCGGAATACTATAAGCCTTGGATTCTTCTCCATAGTTTACCAAAATCGCCGGGTTCTTGGTTCTGTCCTTAGTCTCGATAATTACTTTCTCACGGAAACCAGTCTGATCATCGGATACTTCTTTGTAAGTGATACCTTCTACAACCGCGTCGAATTCTACCAAACCGTCAAATTCGGAAAGGATAACTGCGTTGTATGGGTCCCAAGTACAAAGAGATTCACCTTTTGTGATTTTCTGACCGTCTTTCACGTTCAACATAGCACCATAAGGCACGTGGTTGGAAACGAGAGTTTTTCCGGATTTGGCATCATTAATCTTGATCTCACCAGATCTTCCCATTACCATTGCAACAGGTTCTCCGCTTTTGTTTGTGGTTTCGATCCATCTCAGTTCTTCTTCAAATTCGATAACCCCGTCAAACTTGGCAGGAACACTGGCTTCAACAGCCATGTTGGATGCTGTACCACCTACGTGAAAAGTTCTCAATGTCAACTGAGTACCCGGCTCACCGATAGACTGTGCGGCAATTACACCTACAGCTTCTCCGGCTTGTACCATGGCACCTGTTGCAAGGTTTCTACCGTAGCATTTCGCACAAACACCTCTTCTGGTTTCGCAAGTCAATACAGATCTGATTTCTACTTCTTCGATCGCTGATTCATCTACCATTTTGGCAACGTCATCACCGATTTCGATTCCTGCAGGAACGATAAGTTTATCTGTTATTGGATCATAGACGTCATGAACCGACACTCGACCTAAGATTCTTTCAGAAAGTGGCTCAACGATTTCGTCATTGTCTTTCAAAGGCTGAACTACCAGTCCTCTCAAAGTACCACAATCATCTTCTGTGATAATCATGTCCTGTGCTACGTCAACCAATCTTCTGGTCAGGTAACCAGCATCAGCAGTTTTCAAGGCTGTATCGGCAAGACCTTTACGAGCACCGTGAGTAGAGATAAAATACTCCAATACGTCAAGTCCTTCTTTGAAGTTAGAAAGGATTGGGTTTTCGATGATTTCACCGACAGATCCCTGAAGGTTTTTCTGTGGCTTAGCCATCAAACCTCTCATACCACCCAGCTGACGGATTTGCTCTCTTGAACCTCTGGCTCCTGAGTGCATCATCATGTAGATAGCATTGAATCCTTGCTTATCCTCCTCCATCTTCTTCATCAGATTATTAGTCAAATGAGAGTTGGTACGAGTCCAGATATCAATTACTTGATTGTATCGTTCGTTGTCAGTGATCAGACCCATCAGATAGTTGTTCCAAACCTGATCTACCTCTTCCTTAGCTTTGGCGATCATTGGTACTTTTTCTGCCGGGATGATTACGTCATTCAGACCCATTGACAGACCGCCTTGGTAGGCCATCTGGAATCCAAGATGCTTGATATCATCCAGGAATTGTGCTGTACGTGCTATACCACATACTTTCACAACCTCTGCAATGATCTGCTGAAGCTTCTTCTTGGTCAATAGTTCGTTTACATAACCAACTTGCTCTGGTACGAATTGATTGAAGATCAATCTTCCCGCTACTGTATCAATAAGCTGGACTTTGATCTCTCCGTCCGGAGTTCTCACTTTCACTTTACACTTGATGTGTGCGTGCTTAGAGAGTTTTCCTTCGTTCAAAGCAATAATGACTTCCTCCTGACTGTAGAAAGTCATGCCTTCGCCGGCGACGATTTCTTCAGGAGTTGATTTTTTACCCTTAGTCACATAGTAAAGACCGAGTACCATATCCTGAGAAGGAACAGTAATTGGCGCACCATTGGCCGGGTTCAAAATATTATGTGAAGAAAGCATCAGGGTAGATGCCTCCAAAATTGCCTCATGTCCAAGTGGAACGTGAACCGCCATCTGGTCACCGTCAAAATCGGCGTTGAATGCAGTACAAACCAATGGGTGAAGTTGAATTGCTTTTCCTTCGATCAGTTTTGGCTGGAAAGCCTGGATACCCAATCTGTGAAGAGTAGGGGCACGGTTAAGGAGCACAGGGTGTCCTTTCAATACGTTTTCCAGGATATCCCAAACAACCGGATCTTTACGATCAACAATTTTCTTGGCAGATTTTACTGTCTTTACAATACCTCTTTCGATCAGTTTTCTGATGATAAATGGTTTGAAAAGCTCAGCTGCCATGTTTTTAGGAAGACCACACTCATGAAGCTTCAACTCAGGTCCTACAACGATTACCGAACGACCGGAGTAATCCACACGCTTTCCAAGTAAGTTTTGACGGAAACGTCCTTGCTTACCTTTCAGCATGTCAGAAAGTGACTTCAGTGCTCTGTTACCGTCAGATCTTACTGCGTTAACTTTTCTTGAGTTATCGAAAAGTGAATCTACAGCCTCCTGAAGCATTCTTTTCTCGTTTCTCAAAATCACCTCAGGTGCTTTGATATCGATCAATCTCTTCAGACGATTGTTTCTGATGATTACTCTTCTGTATAGGTCGTTCAAATCAGAAGTAGCAAATCTACCTCCGTCCAACGGAACCAATGGTCTCAATTCTGGTGGAATAACAGGAACCATTCTTACAACCATCCACTCAGGGCGGTTTTCGATTCTGGTTCTTGCATCACGGAATGCTTCAACTACTTTCAAACGCTTAAGCGCTTCCGCTTTTCTTTGCTGAGAAGTATCTGTAGCGGCCTGGTGACGAAGTGAATATGAAAGATCATCCAAGTCCAATCTGGAAAGAAGCATCTCAAGACCTTCTGCACCCATTCTGGCGATGAATTTATTCGGATCATCATCATCAAGCATGTGGTTTTCCTTAGGAAGCTTATCCATGATGTCCAGATATTCGTCTTCCGTAAGGAAGTCAAGATACTGAACACCTTCTTCAGCTTTCACACCAGCTTGTACGACGACATATCGCTCGTAATAAACGATTTGGTCGAGCTTCTTGGTAGGAAGTCCTAATAGGTAACCTATTTTATTTGGGAGAGATTTAAAGTACCAAATATGAGCAACTGGGACTACCAGCTCAATATGGCCCATTCTTTCTCTTCTTACTTTCTTCTCTGTCACCTCTACGCCACAACGATCACAGATAATTCCTTTATATCTGATTCTCTTGTATTTGCCGCAATGACACTCCCAATCTTTTACCGGACCGAAGATTCTCTCACAAAACAACCCGCCCATTTCAGGCTTGTAGGTTCTGTAATTGATTGTCTCTGGCTGGGTCACTTCACCATTTGAACTATCCAGGATTGATTCCGGAGAAGCCAAACTGATCGTGACTCTGGAAAAGTCGTTGTTGAGTTTTTTGTTTTTTCTGAACCCCATAGTTTTTGAAAGATATGTAAAGGGCTCTTGCGAGCCCTAATGAGCTTAATTAATCCAGAGTAATTTCAAGAGCCAAACCTCTCAATTCATGAACCAATACATTGAAGGATTCAGGGATGTTAGGTTTTGGAAGGTTTTCACCTTTCACAATAGCTTCATAAGCTTTGGCTCTGCCAATTACGTCATCAGACTTTACAGTCAGGATCTCTTGAAGAACATGAGATGCACCGAATGCTTCCAGTGCCCACACTTCCATTTCACCAAATCTCTGTCCACCAAACTGCGCCTTACCACCCAGCGGCTGCTGAGTAATCAAGGAGTATGGTCCGATTGATCTGGCGTGCATTTTATCATCCACCAGGTGACCAAGCTTAAGCATATAAGATACACCAACAGTAATAGGCTGATCAAACTTAGCTCCTGATAGTCCGTCATATAAATATGTACGGCCGTATGCTGGCAAACCTGCTAATTCCAATTCGTGAGCAACTTCTTCCATAGAAGCTCCGTCGAAAATCGGGGTAGCATATTTTTTACCCAACTTCTGTCCAGCCCAAGCAAGAACGGTTTCGAAAATCTGTCCGATGTTCATTCGAGAAGGTACACCAAGTGGATTCAATACGATATCCATTGGAGTTCCATCCTCAAGGAATGGCATGTCTTCATCTCTTACGATTCTTGCAACGATACCTTTGTTACCGTGACGACCCGCCATTTTATCACCCACTTTCAGCTTACGCTTCTTAGCGATGTAAACTTTGGCCAATTGTACGATACCTGCAGGAAGCTCATCGCCTACTTCAAGTGTGAATCGATCTCTTTTGAATCTTCCGCTGATCTCATTTCGAGAATTCACGAAGTTCTTCACCAATTGAACGACCAATTTATTGGTGTGAGCATTTTCTGTCCAGTCATCAAGAATGATGTCTGAAATCAAATTTGCTTCTTCCGGAACATTGTAATTGCTCTCATCTCTGTAAGGATTCTTAGCAGGGAAAAGATTATTCTCAATATTCTTAAGGTTGAATTTGGTTCCTTTAGTGATGATCTCATCACCAAACTTATGCTTCACACCCTGAGAAGTTTTGCCTTCAAGCAAAGTCACCAGTTTGTTGATCATGCGAGCTCTGATGCCCAACAGATCTTTGGAGTACTTTCCTTTCAGTTTTTCAACATCCGCTTTAGACTTGGCTCTTACGTCTTTGTCTTTCTTTGGTCTTGAGAAAAGTTTGGTTTCGATAACCACCCCATTGAGTGATGGAGAAGCTTTCAAAGAAGCATCTTTCACGTCACCTGCTTTGTCACCAAAGATGGCTCTCAATAGTTTTTCTTCAGGAGTAGGATCGGTTTCACCTTTTGGAGTGATCTTACCGATGATGATGTCGCCTTCTTTTACTTCGGCTCCAATCATGATAATACCATTTTCGTCCAGGTGCTTCACAGCTTCCTCAGACACGTTAGGGATTTCAGAAGTCAATTCTTCTTCACCTCTCTTAGTATCTCTTACTTCCAGTTGGAACTCTTCCACGTGAATGGAAGTGAAAATATCTTCACGAACTACTCGCTCAGAAATTACGATCGCATCTTCGAAGTTGTATCCTTGCCAAGGCATGTAAGCAACTCTCAGGTTTTTACCCAGAGCCAACTCACCATTATTAGTAGAATAGCCTTCTACTAACACCTGCCCTTTGTATACTTTTTCACCCTTCAACACCAATGGTGTAAGGTTGATGGTAGTATCCTGGTTAGTTCTTCTAAATTTGATCAGGTCGTAAGCTCTGTATTCGTCAGTGAAATTAACCAACAACTGATCGTCAGTCAGGTCATATTTGATTACGATTCTCTTCGCATCAACATAATCTACAACACCATTCTCTTCAGCAATGATCAAAGCTCTTGAATCTACTGCAGCTTTTGCTTCAAGGCCAGTACCTACGATAGGTGCTTCAGCTTTCAACAAAGGAACAGCCTGACGTTGCATGTTTGATCCCATCAATGCTCTGTTCGCATCATCATGCTCCAGAAACGGAATCAATGAAGCAGCTACAGAAACAATTTGATTAGGGGCAACATCCATATACGTGATCTCAGATGGATCCAATACAGGGAAGTCACCTTCAAATCTTGCTTTTACTTTATCGTCAATAATCTTCCCTGAATCATCCAGGGTAGCATTTGCCTGAGCGATGTTATGATTATCTTCTTCTTCAGCTGTTAGATAAATTATATCTTCCAGCTTCATGCCCACTTTGCTATCCTTTACTTTTCTGTAAGGGGTTTCAAGGAAGCCCATTGAGTTCACTTTCGCATGAACGCAAAGAGAAGAAATCAAACCAATGTTTGGACCTTCCGGAGTTTCGATTGTACAAAGACGACCGTAGTGTGTATAGTGAACATCTCGAACTTCGAAACCTGCTCTTTCTCTTGAAAGACCACCCGGACCCAAGGCTGAAAGTCTTCTCTTGTGAGTCAACTCTGCCAATGGATTGGTTTGATCCATGAACTGAGAAAGCTGGTTGGTACCAAAGAATGAGTTGATTACAGAAGAAAGAGTACGAGCATTGATCAAATCGACTGGTTTAAAGTCTTCATTGTCACGTACGTTCATTCTTTCACGGATTGTTCTGGACATTCTGGCCAAACCAACACCGAATTGACTGTAAAGTTGCTCCCCTACTGTTCTTACTCTTCTGTTACTCAAGTGGTCAATATCGTCGACCACTGCTTTAGAATTGATCAAGCCAATCAGGTATTTCACGATTGAAATGATGTCTTCTTTAGTCAATACAATTTTCGCAGAGTCAATGTTGAGTCCAAGTTTTTTGTTGATTCTGTATCGACCTACTTCACCCAAGTCATATCTCTTATCTGAGAAAAACAAGCTTTGGATTACCTCTCGAGCTGTAGCTTCATCAGGAGCCTCAGTATTTCTCAATTGACGGTAAATTACCTCTACTGCTTCTTTTTCAGAGTTGGAGCTATCCTTGTGAAGCGTGTTATAAATAATTGAGAAATCGGCTACGTTCACATCTTCTCTATGGAGAATAATGCTTTTTGAGCCAGAATCCAATATCATTTCAATGTCTTCATCTGTCAAGACGGTATCTCTTTCGAGCAATACTTCATTTCTGTCGATAGAAACCACTTCTCCAGTGTCTTCATCCACGAAATCTTCTACCCAGGTTCTCAAAACCCTTGCAGCAAGTTTACGACCTGAAGCTTTTTTCAAAGCATTTTTAGTTGCAGAAACTTCTTCAGAAAGTCCGAACAAATCAAGGATGTCTTTATCAGAACCATAACCTATTGCTCTAAGCAATGTAGTCACAGGGAATTTTTTCTTACGATCGATGTAAGCATACATGACATTGTTGATGTCTGTAGCAAACTCAATCCAAGATCCTTTGAAAGGAATAATTCTGGCTGAATAAAGCTTGGTTCCATTGGTGTGCTTGCTTTGAGCAAAGAAAACACCCGGAGATCTGTGAAGCTGGGAAACGATTACCCGTTCAGCACCATTGATCACGAAAGAACCCTTCTCAGTCATGTAAGGAAGGTTACCCAAGAACACTTCTTGCTCGATAGTCTCGAAATCTTCATTGTCCTCATCATGGCAAAGTAATCTCAACTTTGCTTTAAGTGGAACAGAATAGGTCAAGCCACGGTCAATGCACTCTTCCACACTATATTTAGGTGGATCTACTGCGTAATCAATAAACTCAAGAGTAAAATTCTCTCTTGAATCACTGATTGGGAAGTTTTCTGCGAATACTTTGAATAACCCGTCGGCCCTTCTTTTCTCTGCAGGAGTATCCAGCTGGAAAAAGTCTTTGAACGACTGCAACTGAATATCGAGAAAATCCGGATAGTCTTTGACCACCTTAATGGAGGAGAAACTTTTCCTTTCGGTTTGATTCTTGATAGCCAAGGTAGTGTGTGTTTATAGTGAAAGTAAATAAAGGAATGCGACAATTATCGCTTGGAATAATGCAATTTTAATCCTGTGCATAAACAGGAAAAGACCTGACTAAATTAGTCAGGTCTTAGGAGCTAAACCTTAACCTCTTGGGTTAGGTTTAGCAAATTATTTGATCTCTACTTCAGCACCAGCTTCTTCCAAAGACTTCTTCAAGCCTTCAGCTTCGTCCTTAGTAACTCCTTCTTTCAGAGCCTTAGGAGCAGAGTCAACTAGATCTTTTGCTTCTTTCAAGCCAAGACCGGTCAATTCTTTTACAAGCTTAACTACTGCAAGCTTAGCTCCACCAGCAGCTTTCAAGATAACATCGAAAGAAGTTTTTTCTTCTTCAGCAGGCGCTTCTGCACCAGCTCCAGGTCCACCAGCAACCATGATTGCACCAGCTGCTGCTGGCTCAATTCCGTATTGCTCCTTAAGGATATCTGTCAATTCTTTAACTTCTTTTACAGTCAAGTTCACCAACTGATCTGCAAGTTGTGTAAGATCTGCCATTGTATTTAAAATTTAATTTTGTTTGAATGATTTTTTTAGAACTTATTTTTCTTCTCTTTCTGCAAGAGTTTTCAGCACGCCTGTGATGTTGTTTTGACCACTTAGCAATGCAGAAACGAGGTTCTTCGCAGGAGACTGCAGCAATCCGATAAGATCGCCAAGCAATTCTTGCTTAGATTTAAGAGTAGACAATACTTCAAGGTTGGCTTCTCCGATGAAAACATCAGAATCAATACCAGCTCCTTTAAACAAAGGTCTAACTTCTTTTTTGCCCAGTTTCTTTCTGAAATCCAACAATACTTTTGCTGGAAGGTTACTAGTCTCCTTTGAGAATATTATTCCGGAGAATCCTTTCAGAGCCTCTTCGGACAATTTTGAATAATCTGAATCCAGATTCTCCAAAGCTTTTTTGATCAAGGTGTTTTTGTACACTTTGTACTCAACTCCTTTATCATAACATGTCCTCCTGAAGGCATTTATCTGAGCAACAGAGAAACCTGAAGCATCAGTGATGTAGAAGAAAGGGTTTTCTTTAAACTTCTCAGTAAGACCGTCGATTATTACTTTCTTTTCGTCTCTAGTCATGATTAAATACCTTGAATGCTACCCTTGTCTACTGCTATTCCAGGAGACATTGTGCTGGATAAATGAATACTCTTGAAATATGTTCCTTTAGAAGAGGAAGGCTTCAACTTAGAGATAGTCAGGATTAGTTCTTTCACGTTATCCTGAATTTGCTCAGGAGAGAAAGACACCTTACCAACACCGGCATGAATGATTCCAAACTTATCTACTTTGAAATCGATTTTACCAGCTTTCACTTCTCTAACAGCCTTCGCAACATCTAATGTTACAGTTCCTGATTTCGGGTTTGGCATCAGACCTCTAGGACCTAACACTCTACCCAATCTACCTACCTTAGCCATTACGTTCGGCATAGTGATGATGACGTCAACGTCAGTCCATCCGCCTTCGATCTTTGCTATATAGTCGTCCAAGCCCACGTAGTCTGCACCTGCTTCGGTGGCTTCTGCTACTTTGTCAGGAGTACAAAGCACCAATACTTTGATGTCTTTGCCAGTACCATGCGGCAGGGCAACTACGCCTCTTACCATTTGATCTGCTTTACGAGGATCAACGCCCAAACGAACGTCTACATCCACCGAAGCGTCAAACTTGGTCATGGTAATGTCCTTCACGATAGAAGAAGCTGCCTCCAGGGAGTACACTTGGCTTGGGTCGTACTTAGAAAGAGCTTCTTTTTGCTTTTTTGTTAACTTAGCCATTGTTTTTTATTTATACTTCCCAAGGGGCTTTTCCAGATACTGTGATACCCATGCTTCTAGCTGTACCTGCTACCATTTTCATAGCAGATTCAATTTTAAAGGCATTCAGGTCAGGCATTTTCACCTCGGCAATCTCTTTCACCTGATCCCAGGATACAGAGCCTACCTTTTTTCTGTTTGGTTCAGCTGAACCACTTTTGATTTTTGCAGCCTCAAGCAACATGTTTGCAGCAGGAGGAGTTTTTACTACGAATTCAAAAGTTTTGTCAGAATAAACCGTAATCAACACAGGAAGCACTTGACCAATTTTATCTTGGGTACGTGCATTGTATTGCTTACAGAACTCCATAATGTTCAGACCCTTGGAACCAAGAGCTGGACCTACAGGAGGTGACGGATTAGCCTGGCCACCTTTCACTTGCAGTTTTACATAACCGGTGATTTCCTTAGCCATTGCTTAGTCTTGTTTTTCTACTTGTATAAAGTTTAACTCTACCGGAGTATTTCGGCCGAAGATCTTAACCATAACATTAAGTTTCTTCTTCTCCTCAAATATCTCCTCAATTGTCCCGGTAAATCCACTGAAGGGGCCGTCCATTACTTTAACTGCCTCTCCTACTATAAATGGTGTATCCATTTTCTCGGCAAACTCATCAATCTCTTCAACCTTACCTAAAATACGGTTGACTTCTGATTGGCGTAATGGTTCAGGGGTTTTGGAAGCTCCCCCTTTGTTTGATCCTAAGAAACCGATTACTCCCGGAATGCTTGTTATTACGTGATTGGCTTCTCCATTAGAAAGATCCGCGTTGACTAAAACGTATCCAGGAAAGAAATTTCTTTCTCTTACACGTTTTTTACCATTACGCATCTCATATACCTTCTCAGATGGAATCAGGACTTCAGGAATAAAATCCTCCAGTTTTTGTCTGGCGATTTCATTATCGAGATAAGTCTTAGTCTTTTTCTCTTGTCCCGCTACTACTCTGAGTACGTACCACTTTTGTTCAGCCATTATGTAATGTCAATTCAATTAGAATAAATCATAAAACCATGTCATGATGTTTTCAAATCCAAGATCAACTGCTCCGATAAAGAGCGCAAAAATCAAGGATGCTACTAACACCAATACTGCACTATTTTGAAGAAATGAAAATTTAGGCCAAGTGACCTTATTTACCATTTCATCATAAGATTCCAGAACAAAGTTTTTCAGATTCATAGTGTACTTGCTTACTGGCACGGGCAGAGAGATTCGAACTCCCATCAACGGTTTTGGAGACCGCTATTCTGCCGTTGAACTATGCCCGTGTGAATGAACGCTCCGCCAATGGGAACGCAAAATTAGGTATTGATTGATAAAGAAACAAATGCGATCCCAAAATACTTTGGGATCGCATCGTTCAATATGTCTGACTTGAATTAGTCTAGAATTTCAGTCACCTGGCCGGCACCTACAGTTCTACCACCCTCACGGATTGCAAAACGAAGACCTTTTTCCAAAGCAACTGCTGACAACAAGTTAACTTCGATAGTCACGTTGTCACCTGGCATAACCATTTCAACGTTTGCTGGAAGTTTAATTTCGCCAGTTACGTCAGTAGTTCTTAGGTAGAACTGAGGTCTGTACTTGTTGAAGAATGGAGTATGACGTCCACCTTCTTCTTTAGAAAGCACATAAACTTCAGCTTTGAAGTGTGAGTGAGGCTTCACAGATCCTGGCTTACAGATAATCATACCACGCTTGATTTGTGATTTTTCAATACCTCTTAGCAATAGACCTACGTTGTCACCAGCTTCACCTCTGTCTAGGATCTTACGGAACATCTCAACTCCTGTTACAGTGGACTTAAGACCTTCAGCACCCATACCTATGATATCAACTGGCTCACCTGAGTTAATTACTCCTCTTTCTATTCTACCTGTTGCAACAGTACCACGACCTGTGATCGAAAATACGTCTTCAACTGGCATCAAGAAATCTTTGTCAACAAGACGAGGAGGGATTGGAATAAATGAATCAACTGCATTCATCAATTCCATTACAGTTTCAACCCACTTTTCTTCACCGTTCAATGCACCAAGTGCTGAACCAGCGATTACAGGGATATTATCACCGTCAAAATCGTAGAAAGAAAGAAGCTCTCTGATTTCCATCTCCACAAGCTCAAGAAGCTCAGGATCGTCAACCATGTCAACTTTATTCATAAAAACTACTAGCTGAGGTACACCTACCTGACGAGCCAAAAGAATGTGCTCTCTTGTCTGTGGCATAGGTCCGTCAGTTGCTGCTACCACTAGGATAGCACCGTCCATTTGAGCTGCACCAGTAACCATGTTTTTAACATAGTCAGCGTGTCCAGGACAATCTACGTGAGCGTAATGTCTTTTTTCGGTAGAGTATTCTACGTGAGAAGTATTAATGGTAATACCTCTTTCTTTTTCTTCCGGAGCGTTGTCGATAGAAGAGAAATCTCTAAGTTCAGAAAGACCTTTTTTTGCCAATACTGTTGTAATGGCGGCAGTTAAAGTCGTTTTGCCATGGTCTACGTGTCCAATCGTACCGATGTTAACGTGCGGCTTGGAACGGTCGAAGGTTGCTTTTGCCATGCGTGTAAATCCTCAGTTTAAGTTTAAAGATATGTTTAAATTAATTTAATGCCGTTATGAGCCAACGACGGGAATTGAACCCGTGACCCCTTCCTTACCAAGGAAGTACTCTACCCCTGAGCTACGTCGGCTTAAACCCGATGCTTCCTCGAAAGCATTGAGCGGGAGACGAGGCTCGAACCCGCGACCTGCAGCTTGGAAGGCTGCCGCTCTACCAACTGAGCTACTCCCGCTTGTAAATTCCGAGATTGTTAGATCCCTGATTATTAAGATTCCTTTCCCGGATGGTGACCGATGGGGACAATTTTACTAATGCCCGGCACGCCGGATTTTTTAGCCCTGCAAAATTAGAAAAAAATTTCGCATTACGACAATAGTGGGGGAAACAGGATTCGAACCTGTGAAGACATAAGTCAACGGATTTACAGTCCGTCCCAGTTGGCCGCTTTGGTATTCCCCCAACTGCGTCAAAATCTCAAGCTTTTTCCCTCACTTGCTATCTTAACGGATGGCAAAATTATAGCCTTTTCTGAAAGATTCAAAACACGGATTTTAAATTTGAGAAGAAATTCCCCTCTTTCTCCTCAATGGATTCAAAATCAATCGCTTAATTTTCATCCTTCAGTGTCTCGATGAAATAGGAGAAGTAATTTTTCAAATCTGAATCAGTTTCGTTTCCGGCTGTTTCTGTTATTTTTTTGACAACTTCTTTATCATCTGAAAAGCCTAAAAGTGCCTGAAAAGCCCCCAAACGAATAAAATTCTTAGAATCATTCCTCATTATACCCAATAAATACTCCACAGCACCCTCTTTTCCTTCCTCCGGAAATCTGCTGAAGTACTCACTGTAGTATCCCAGGAAAAAATAAAATCCTTCACCTGATAATTTTTTTATTTTTCCCTGAAACCAATCTCCTTTCCCCTCCACTGGCGAGGTGATGAAATAATCAGCGACAGGAATGACCATCCTAAAATTATCCTCAGCCTCAAATCTTTCCACCAATTCAGGACTGACTTTTTGATCCGAGGCAGCCATCAATCCCATTAAGGCTGATCCTGCAACCAGGTAAGATGAATCATTGACCATTCTCAAAAACGAGGAATGGTATTTATCCGGATTAAAGTCAGCCAATACATCAATTGCTCCCGCTTTGACAGAATTCCTGATGTCGGACTCGGCAATCCTGTAAACTTTATCCTCTAAACCTGCATTTGATCCCATCATCTCCGGGCTCCCTTGCAAATAGGCCAAAGCTGATTCTCTCACAGACCAAAACTTATCTTCCAGTGCCTTTGGAATAACTACCAACAATTCTTCTTTTGCTTCCCAAGCAACCAAACTATCAAGAGCTTCATACCTTGCAATTCCAAGTTCGGATTGATTAAATTGCTTCAACATTTTCTCAGGAGTACTTTCCGATGAAATTTTCGCAAGAAGATCTTTGGCTTCATCTATATAAACCATATCGATCGGTGTATTATTTTCCAGGGCAAATTGCTGAAAGCCTCTTTCCAGAATCATGGTCTTAGATTTTCTGGTTTCCCCCTCATACCAACTGATTTCAACTGGGAGTTTAAATAGCGGAGTTTTGTCTAAATCCTGAAGCTGATAAGCTGAAATCAGGACATTTTCAGGCTGAGAATAATCTGCTTCGAAATACAACTCAGGATGACCTTTGTCCATGAACCATTGATTGAAAAACCAATTCAAGTCTTCCCCACCAACTTTTTCAAAAGCAAGTCTCAAATCATGGACCTCAACACTTTGCAGCGCGTGTGTTTTCAGATACCGGTTGAGTCCTTCAAAGAATACTTGATCTCCCAAATATTCACGAAGCATATGCAGAATCACTCCGCCTTTTGAATAGCTATGGGAGTCAAACATATCCTCAGAATCTCCATAGGAGAATCTGATCAAATCGACTTGCTTACTCTCAGATTCCTGAAAATAGGTTTCCTTCTCTGTCACCAACTTGAGCTTAGCTTCATCCGGTCCGTATTTGTATTCGTGCCAAAGGAACTCGCTGTAATTAGCGAAGGCTTCATTCAAGGTTAGATTTGACCAGGATTCTATGGTGACATAATCTCCAAACCACTGGTGAAATAGCTCGTGTGCGACGATATAATCCCACTCCGAATCGATCGCTTCCCTCTCATTCAGCCTCAATTCCTCCATAAAAATCGAAGCAGTCGTATTCTCCATCGCTCCGGACACAAAGTCCCTTACCACGATCTGATCGTATTTCGGCCATGGATATTTTACCCCAAGCAAATCGGAGAAAAAACCGATCATCTCAGGAGTATGCTTAAAGACTTTTGCAGCTCCTTCTTCATATCCTTTTTCTACATAATAGCCCAGAGGAATATCCTTCCAGCTCGCCTCAACTTTTCCAAAATTCCCGATAACGATAGCTGCCAAATACGGCGCATGCGGAAGTTTCATTTCCCAATAATCTTTCCTCAGACCTTTGCCAAGATTCTCCTGTTTGATCAATTCCCCATTGCTGATCGAAATCATTGAATCCGGAACTGTCAACTTGAATACCTGAGTGAATCGCTCATTTGGTTTATCGATGGTGGGAAACCATTTCGAATTATGCTCAGTCTCTCCCTGAGTCCAGATCATGGTTGGCTTACCTGGGATCGTATCCAATGGATCGATGAAATAAAGACCTTTCGTATCAGAAATTGCTTCGCTTCCATTGCCGGCGTTTTTCCCGGGGAATGCTGTATAATCAAACTCAATTTGAATTGTGTCGGCTCTTGAATATTCCTTTGGCAGATAAATCGTGATTTGCTGCTCATTGTATCGGTAAGCCAAAGAGGTCTGAGTTGACTTCTCAACAAGTTTGATTACTTTCAATTCAAAATCCTGAGCATCGAGGACAAGTACTTTTTGAGGTTTAAAAAATGGCTTCAACGTCAACTTTGCATGACCAATTACTGCTTGCTTTTCCCAATCAAAAGTTAAATCCAACTCTGTATGCAACAGGTCAAAATCTCTTTTCGGAGATGACCTGTAATCTGCGATTTCATTTTCTTTTTTAGCAATCAAGTTTAGAATTGCCAAAGAGTCTAAGTCCTCATCCACTTCTATTAAGGAAGTTTCTTCTTCGGTTTGAGGTTCAGTTTCAGCCACCTGATTTGTCTTACACGACCAGACGGTTGTCAATATCAGAAAGAACAAAATCCATTTTGACTTTTTCGAAATTCGGGTTAGTTGGGCAATCATTTGTTTCATATTAGAGAGGAATCCACTCAGAGTGATTCGTATATTGGCGCCCAAATTAGCAGGAATGTTTTCAGTTACCATCCAAAACAAGACGTATTCGGTAGAAAATGCCGATCAAAAGATTCGAGTGAATGGTAAAACGATGGAATGGGACCTAAAATGGATCTCAGATCGTAAAATTCATTTGATCTTTGAAAACAAATCCATCGAGGCGGAATTGATTTCTTTTGACAAGGAATCCAAAACAATCCAAATCCGACTCGGAGATAAAACATCGACATTATTGGTCAAAGACCGATTCGATATTTTGCTGGAGCAGCTCGGAATGAATAATAACAATACCGGCGCACTTAAAGAAATAAAAGCTCCAATGCCGGGATTGATCCTGGACCTCAAAGTGAAGCCCGGAGATGTAGTCAAAAAAGGCGACGTGGTATTAATTCTGGAAGCCATGAAGATGGAAAACATTATCAAATCTCCGGGGGATGGAGTTGTTAAGGCTGTGAAAATTGCTTTGAAGCAGAGCGTTGAAAAAAATCAGGTTTTGATCCAGTTTTGATTTTTTGGTCTAGCATTATGAGTTGAACAAATTATATTTGCCGAGTTATTTTGACTTTACCTGATCGAATTCGGGTACACCTTCCTTAAAAACCAGACATGAAATACAAGCGAATACTACTCAAACTCAGCGGAGAGTCACTCATGGGTGAAAAAAACTACGGCATTGACCCAAACATGCTTCAGCAATACACCAATGAAATCCGCAAAGTGAAGGAGTTGGGTGTTGAGGTAGCGATCGTAATTGGAGGAGGTAATATTTTCAGAGGTGTTCAAGCCGAAAAGTCAGGAATTGATCGTGTTCAGGGAGATTACATGGGAATGCTTGCCACATTGATCAATGCCATGGCTCTTCAAAGTGCGCTCGAACAAGGAGGAATGTACACCAGATTGATGTCCGGTATCAAAATAGAAAGTGTCTGCGAACCTTTCATCAGAAGAAGGGCAATTCGCCATCTGGAGAAAGGCCGTATCGTAATTTTTGGCGCAGGTATTGGCAATCCATATTTTACCACAGATTCTACCGCGAGCTTACGGGCAATTGAAGTGGAAGCAGATGTGGTTTTGAAAGGAACAAGAGTTGACGGAGTATATACTGCAGATCCTGAAAAGGACAAAACAGCAACAAAATATCACACAATCTCATTTCAGGAAGTGTACGAGAAAAACCTCAATGTCATGGACATGACGGCTTTCACGCTTTGCCAGGAAAACAATTTACCCATCATCGTATTTGATATGAACAAGTTGGGCAATTTGAGCAAGTTGGTTCAGGGTGAAGAAATCGGAACATTGATCACTGGATAATTTAAGTTTATAACCATGGAAGAAATCGAATTATTCTTAGACGAGGCCAAAGAATTGATGCAAAAAGCGGTGGATCATACCTCATCTGAGCTTTTGAAAATCCGGGCCGGAAAAGCAATGCCTACTATGCTGGACGGAATCATGGTCCAATATTACGGATCTCCCACTCCGCTCAATCAGGTTTCATCTGTTACCACTCCGGATGCACGAACCTTGGCCATCAAGCCTTTTGAGAGAAAAACCATCAGTGACATTGAGAAAGCAATCATCAATTCTGATCTGGGTCTTTCTCCTCAAAACAACGGTGAAATCATCATTCTGACTATTCCGATGCTTACTGAGGAACGAAGAATAACGCTGGTAAAGCAATCTAAAAACGAATGCGAAACCGGTAAAATATCAATCAGAACCGTCCGAAAAGACATAATGGATTCTCTGAAAAAATTGCAGAAAGACGGAGCTGCGGAAGATGACATCAAACGGGCTGAAGACGT
>JAKFCO010000019.1:0-13318 GCA_036676605.1 Algoriphagus sp. | reverse complement strand
CGGGAATTTTGCTTTTCATTTCTTCCAATATCCCAAGCAGAAGTCTGGCATCATCAGTTTGATCCAATTGGATTAAGGCACGGATCCCCCTACAAACAGCTCGCAATTCTTTTCCTTTTTTCAATCTGTCAAATGGAAATGGGTCCGGATTTTTGGAAACGATTTTATCAAGTTTTTGATCAATCCGCTTTTCCTGGCTGATCTTGGTGTCCATGATCTTTGCATAGTGCTGGGTTTGCTGCAGAGACCGATGGCCGAGCATCTTGGAGACTGTTTCTATCGGGATCCCGTTGCCCAGCGTCACGGTCGTGGCGAAGGTGTGCCTGGCGATATGCGAAGTCAGTGTCTTGTTTATTTCGCACAGGTCTCCGATTTCTTTGAGATAGGCATTCACCTTCTGGTTGCTCAGGACGGGGAGGAGCTTGCCGGAAACTTCCCTTACCGGATGGTTTTCGTAGCGCTTCAGGATCGCCAGCGCTTGGGGCAGGAGCGGAAGGCGGCTGAGCGAACCGGTCTTTTGGCGGTGCACGGATATCCAGAGCTCCCCGTCGATTCCCTCGTACAGATTCTTGGTGCCGAGATTTTTGACATCCGCGTAGGCCAAGCCGGTGTAGCAGCAAAATACAAAAATGTCCTGCACCTGGTTGAGGCGGTCCATGGAGAAGATCCGTTTGGAGACCTTCATCAATTCCTCTTCGGAAAGCGACTCTCGGAGGACTTCCTTCTTTACCATGCGTTACTCTAAAAGGGGGATCGCAAGTCTGCTGAACATCAGCGTGCTGAAAAGTGAGCAAAAACAGGTCAATGGGAATGAGGTTGGTGGAGATGATAGTAAAAGAAAAGACCTGAAGAAGGGGGAGAAGCAGGAAGCGTCTGAGGATACTCCAGCCCAATCTCCAAAGAAGGCCCGACCACGACCCAGAATTTGAAGGGGGTTAGGATACCTATAGACTATTTGTTTTTGAAAAAGACCCGGCTTGTGTAAGCGGGGTTTTTTTAGTGCCCTGTATGGTTCAAAAACCGACGAGGTTTATCCCCGACAGATGATTTAAATTTGATGCCTGCCTGACAAGGCAAATTGACCCGACTCTGGTTGAGAAAACAGTCTATACCAATCGCTATGTTGACAGGATTGTTCATGGTGATTAACAAATTGCAAGAGACAAAGATCCATGAGGAGAAAAAGCAAAATCAATCCCGAAAATCAATAATTTTAGTGCGATGTAAGTCCACTAACCCTGTTTCAAAAAATCTCTTACCACTAAGGGGGTCAATTTGATCGCTGAATGCATTAAAGATGAACCGACTCAATTTTTTTTTTTTGATTTCGGTTCATTTTTTTTTCTCAAACTGTTTGACAACTCAAAATTAAATTGGTATTATTGGGTACAACGTTAGTTGTGCCCATTTTTTAAACCTCAGGCTATGAAACTAATTTTAACGGTTCATGCATTTTTTATTTTTGGCCATACAGCACTAAATCAAACGATGTTTAGTGGGTTTAATGAATACATTTCTTTAAACAAGTCGTCAACTTATTCCTTCGGATATAGAGATGCTTTTGATTTCTACGGGCCGGGAACTTATTCTGTCGTTGCAAATGGCAAAGTCAAAGTGCCGGTTGTTGGGCTTGATTCTATATATGGGAAAACCCATATTTTTGAATTGTTGTTTTGTAAAGCCGGGAAAATTGGGATAGATACCGAAAACCCGGATAAGGAGCTGACTGTTAAAGGAAAAATTCATGCCAGAGAAGTCAAATTAGACTTGGATATTCCAGTACCTGACTATGTTTTTGAAGATGATTATAATCTGATGCCCTTAAGTGCTCTGGATGAATATATTTCTGAAAATGGACATTTGCCAGATATTCCGTCGGCTGAAGAGTTCAGAAACAATGGCCTGAATATGGCTGAAATGGATATGATGTTGTTAAAAAAGATTGAAGAATTGACTTTGTATGTTATTTCCAACAATGAAAGATTAAACAAGCTAGATGGCTCTGGAGGAAATTCAGAAATAGGGGATAAAATTATTGAGGAGATAACAGAACAGTTAGATTATCTGGAAAAGTATATCGATCCTGCAAAAAAGAAATAACACTATTTTTGGATTGCCTTATGCAACGTAATTGCTCTTCCTTTAACCAATAAAGAAAAAAACTGTAACCATACTTTAACTTGGATAGGATTGATGACATTCAGGGTTTTTAGTTTTATAATTTTACTTTTGTTCATTTGTTTCAGATCAAATGCCCAAACTCCATCAGGCTTGGTCAGCTATTGGCCATTTGATGGCAACGCAAATGACTCCATAGGAAATAACCACGGAGAGATTTTTGGAGATGTCAGACCTACAGTTGGGATCGACGGAAAGGATAGCACCGCCTTGTTTTTCGATGGTACTGGTGATTATATCAAGATCCTTTCTCCTCAATCTTCTGAAATTACAATTATGTTTTGGATGAAGCCATATGATTTGTGGGATGATGACCGAATTGTATCCGGCTTAGATGGTACCACCAATAGTTTTTCATTGAGGTATTATTCAGCAGGAATTCAAATATGGAGCCCATGGAGATATATGACCTCCTTTATACCTGACCCGTCTAAATGGTATTTTATTGCTATTACAATCAATAATAATGGAAGTGCAAAAGGATACTTTAACGGTGTACTCCACTATGAGCATACAATTAGCTATAGTGGTTCTACCCACTGGGGGATTGGCAGGAAATTCCTCCATTCTTATGGAAATGATTTTCATGGGACTTTGGATGAATTTTCAATTTATAACCGAGTTCTGACTTCAGAGGAAATCCAAGCAGCATTTATTCAATATGATCCAAATTCTAATCCGGATTTTTGCAATACCCTATTTTGGGAAGAAGACAAATTAGGAATTGGGACCCAAAATCCAGACATGGAATTAACAGTTAACGGAAATATCCATGCCAGCGGTGTGAAAGTTGACCCAGAGATCCCTGTTCCAGATTATGTTTTTGAACCCGGCTATGAATTAAGAAGCTTAAATGAACTCCAAAAATTCATAAAAGAAAATGGGCATTTACCGGAAATCCAACCATCTGAAATATTTCAGGAAGAAGGTTTGAAACTGGGAGAGATGGACCTTAAACTATTGCTGAAAATTGAGGAACTTACTCTTTATGTAATAGAGCAAAGAAAGCGGATAGATTCTCTTTTGAATATTAAAAAACAAAAGGAGGGGGAGCAATTAAAACTCAAATTATTGGCACGGCGAATTGAGGAATTAGAAAATCTTCTCAAAATAAAATAGAGTCTAACTATTTAATTTATCTTTTAATGAGGAATGCGGTTCTTACTATTTTCTTATGCTCTTTCTGTGGCCTAATTCAAGCCCAAACCACTATTCCTGGTTTGGTAAACTATTGGCCATTCAACGGATCTGCAGACGATTCTTTGGGTGTTAACCATGGGATAGCTTATGGTGGAATTACTCCTACCATGGGGATTGATGGACAGGAGGGATCGGCTTATTATTTTGATGGGATAGATGATTATGTGAAGATAAATGCAAACAATCCAAGGCAAATTACAATTGCATTCTGGTTCAAGGCTGACAATTTGATTGGAGATGAAAGATTTATCTCAGGAATGGACGGAGGGAGTTATGCCCTCACTTTGATTCATTATAGCAACGCATTAGTGTTTTGGTATCCCTATAAGACTGTTGTTTCGAAGATAGATACCAACAAGCCAATCTGGTCATTTCTGGTTTTGTCCATTGATCAGAATCAGAATGTGACCACCTATTATAATGGCAAAAAAGTAGGAATCCAGAATTTTTTTATTTCTCCATCCAATTATTGGGGAATTGGTGGAAAACTCCTGGGCTATTATGGAAGTCATTTTAGGGGCAGTATGGATGAATTCATGATTTTTGATCGCCAAATTACAGATGCAGAAGTATTGGAATTGTATGAAGCCAATAAGCCTTACGATGTGGCAGATGTTGCCCCGATGCTTTTTCACAACGAGGGTAAAATAGGTGTCGGGACTCCGTATCCTGATGAGCTGTTGACAGTTGATGGTAAAATTCACGGAAAAGAACTCCTGATCGACAGTTCAGTTCCTGTGCCCGATTATGTGTTTGAAAAAGACTATGAGCTTAAAACATTGGAATGGATAGAGAAATTTATTCAAGAAAACGGTCATCTACCGAATTTACCTTCTGCCAATGATATTGAGAGAGAGGGTCTTGATTTAGAACAGATGGATATGGCTATGCTCCGAAAGATCGAAGAGCTTACGCTTTACGTAATTGGGCAGGACAAATTAATTGCCGAACTCGAATTGAGTGTTGGCCAGTTAGAAATAGATAAAAAGGAATTGTTCAAGCTGGCTAAGAGGCTTGAGGAGCTTCAGGTAGCTATTAAAAGCTTGAAAGAAAAAGAAAACTAACCAGCGGTAGACATGGAGGTTTATTTGTTAACTGATTTTATACGGGTTTAAAAATATTAACCATTGAAAAAGCTGGCTTTTTTTATTGTTTTCTTATTGCCGCTCATATCCGGTTTTGCGCAAAAAACCGACATTAAAGTGTATGATGGGAGAATTCTTAAAACCCAGGATCAGGTAAAGCAAAAGGCACAGGAATACCGGCGCATTCAAAAAGAAAATCATAATCTTTTAAAGGATAGACATAGAGAGTATAAAGTATTAAAAGATAGCCTTCAGTCTGCAGACAGCCTGGATTTTAAACTACCGATTGACTCCCTGAAAAAATTGTCAAAGCTTCAGGAAGAATATTTTGTGTATACTGATTCTATCTATAGTCTGAAAGATTTGTCAAATCTGGGAGGCACCAAAAAACTCGTGCTGGACCAGTCTGTTGACCTGATCAAACAAAAGCTGTCGGGCAATCGATATTTGTCGCAACTTGACAGGCTGAAAAATGAAATAGATGGTTATAGGCAAGCTTTAAGACAGTATAGGGATAGTTTGGAAATTATTGATTCCTTAGACAAAGAGGAAATAAACTATATGGTAGAACAACGAAAGCAGGAACTCTCCAAGGAATATGAGGGGAAACTGGAGTCTTTTACCAGTAACCTCATTAATGAAAAGTCACCAGACCTACCTGGTGGATTCCAAAGTGAAAAGTTGGTACAGTTCCAAAAGGCAAATGGTTATCTGAACAAGGGACTTGAAAAAGATGCTGTTGTCAAACTTTCCAAATCCCAGTCTATAGATCATTTTAAGAATAAGCAGGAAGTCTTGGAAAAGGCTAAAAGCGAGGTGACAAAGCTCAGAAAAAAATATAGTGAAGTAGGTGATCTCTATGATCTGTCCACTGCAAAGAAGATCAGTTCGCTAAAGGAAAAGTCGTTTTCTAAACGCCTGACTTATGGAGGAACCTTTCAGCTTCATGTGGATGGGAACACCAAAGTTGACTTGAGTCCCGAGCTTGGCTATAGGATAAACAGAAAGTTTGAGGCAGGCATAGGAGGAACCTATCGGTTGATGGTTGCTACCAAAAATATCCCACAGGCTATTAATGACCCGAAGGTCATGGGTTTGCGGGGCTTTGTGGAGCATAAGCTAGTCAATAATTTCTATGTACACGGTGAGTATGAAGGACTGAAGAGCGGTATCCCTCAAACTGGCGACCTGCCTACTAAGGAATGGTATTACAGTTTTCTGGCCGGATTAGAGAGACGGTTCAATATGAAAGGAAAAACCCATTTCCAAGCTCAGGCATTGTATAATTTTAGCAGCAAAGAAAACCCATTTTATAACAGTCCTTGGGTTTTTCGGGTGGGATTTAATGTAAGTGGAAAAGATTGAATTCAATAAATATATTCAACATGTAACATTTCTCATTAGAATAATGAAAAAACTCCTGTTCGTAATCATAGCGGCGTTCTAATGATCAATTTTTCATTAGGAAGATATTGAGATCTGAGAGGGAGTATCAATTTAAACAGGTATGAAGGTAATATTGACAGAAAAAATATGCAATTAATTAATTCGAATGGGTCTGGCTTGAGATAAAAAGCCAATGGTCAAATATATCAATTATTATTTCAACAGTGAGCACGGTGCTTATTGGCTGTTGGTGTGAAATTTAATGCTCTTATATGAATACAACTTATAAAGTATTTTGTCTTTTATACCTCCTATTTTTTTACAATAGGATGAGTCATGCACAAGAAGTGAAAATCGATGACCCTAGAATCGCCAAATTCACAATTTTTGGAAACATTCCTGTATCTCATTCCACCGGGATACCGGATATTTCAATTCCTCTTTTCAATTTGAAATCTCGTGGTTTCGAGTTACCAGTTACACTCAGATATCATCCTTCTTTGGTTAAGCCCCCATTTGATCAAACAAATATTGCTACGGGATGGGTCTTGGAAGTGGGAGGAAATATTACACAACAGACCAAAGGAATAAACGACCTCCATGATAAACGACCTGATCAATGGAAAACCTCAGACGATTTATATGACCAATGGGACCCTGACGTACAGCAATTTCTCGAAAATGTACTGGTTAAAAATGTGGACACGCAATATGATATATTCTCGTATTCTATTCTAGGAAAAAATGGAGAGTTTATTTTATCCAAAAACAGTGATAATATTTTTGAGTTAAATTTTTTATCCGATCCGTTGTTCAAAGGGAGTTTGGTTGGGTATGAACGAATTGAGGTGCCAAGCTCAGGATTCAATCTGGAGTCTTTTGATATTTTGGATGATTCCGGATATCGTTATGTCTTTGCTGAAAAATTCAAAGATCAATTTGGATTGGATGGTGATAATGTCGCCAGACAATTGGAGAAGATCATAGATCCTCTAGGAAACGAATTATTTGTTTTTGATTATCAGTCAATTAGATATCCGGACCCCACGGAGTATCCTTTTTCTTCGAGGATTACCATCAATACGGATCCAACTTTAGATTGGAGATCCGGTGACCCGGACTGTGGGGATGTTATGCCTGGTGCAACGATACATACCTTGTATAGGCAATTTGACGGTGACTATATTTCAAAGGCAGTTAAGAAAATCACTTTTGATAGTGGTTATTTGGAGTTTTATTTCTCTCAGGACACTAGCCATGTAACGGAAGTGAAGCTTTTTGATAACAGTGGAAGCGGACAATATATAAAGAGCTTTGTATTTGACTATGGTTTATTTCCAGGTGCCGGCTATAGATATTTGAATAAGGTAGTGGCAACTGATAAAAATGGTGTTGGCCAAGGTGTATACGAGTTAGACTATTTTGAAGGAGAGAGTTCCAAAATCAATTCTAGTACAATACATTCCGATTATTGGGGGTATTTAAATGGAATAAACTCTAATCCAAATGGAATTATTGATTTGGGAGCAAAGGTGATTTCCAATGTTAAAACCTGCTTGAATGAACTTGTGAATGTCTATATTGGATCTATAAGCAAGGAACCAAATCTTATTTATACCAAAACTTTTACTTTAAGTTCTATTAAATACCCCACTGGAGGTAGAACCGTGTTTGATTTTGAACTAAATGAATTGTCTAATAATAAATACGGAGGACTTCGGATAAAAAGCATGGCCGAGTTAGATGAAAATGATATTGTAGTTAATAAAAAAAGATTTGAATACAATTCTGGTAATATAAATATTAACTATGTTGAATCCCAACCGTTTTATTCTACACTTGTGCTGATAGATGTTCCTATTGATAATTTTAGCTATAAGCCATTTGGTCATTATTATCAAAAAACATATGATGATAACCTTTATACAAACTTTGGAGTTAATATTCCGAGATATGAATCTGTTACTGAATACTTGGTGGATTCTGAAGGGAATGATAATGGGAAAACAGAATATTACTATGATTTTTTTAATCCGAATGTAGTTAAATCATTGGTAGATAGGAGAGATTTTTCATTTTATGACAATGAAGTCTATGCTAATAATCCAATTGAATTTCATCACAATTATATAGATGAATACAGGGGCTGGGGAAATGGCTTATTAAGCAGAAAAGTAAGCTTTAAAAAAACTGTCTCCGGATACCAAGAAGTTCATAAAGAAGAATACATTTACAAATATCATGTAGATAGTACTTTCGATAATCTAGCCATTTACAATATGTTGTCACATAGGACTTTTTCCGGTGGGTGGTTATATGAGTATTATACGTTTAGAGAAGATTTTATAGAATCAAAATACCCTGATGGAAGGTATATTTGGACAAAATATTCTCTTCCCTACCCGGATCCAGTTACGCCTTACGAAAGCTTTATAAAAAAGGGAGCATATAAGCTTGAAAAAAGAATAACAAGGAACACTTTTGAAAGTGGAATTCTAGAGACTGTGGAATTCCAACATTACGATAACGGATTGATGAATAATGTATCGCGCATTAGTCAAGTTAATAGTAAAGGTGATTCAGTTGTTATACATTATACATATCCTTTAAATGCTTCTGTTAGCACTACTGGTATATCTTCAAATACAATAAATGCCATGAAAGCTAAAAATATGGTTGCTCATATACTAAAAGAAGAGAAGTACATAGATGGTAGGCACATAAATGGACGAATTTCTTTTTACGATGTCGATTTTCATGGAAATTTGGTTGTTGATAAAGTTAAAGAGTTTAATCAAGTACTTGACGATTATGAAACAAGGCAGCTTTATAAATACGATTCATTGGGTAATCCCATTATGGTTTCGAAGGAAAACGGACCAATCATTTCTTATCTTTGGGACTATAATAAATCATTGCCTGTCGCCAAAGTATCCAATGCCAATCCCGCAGAGGTAGCTTATACCAGTTTTGAAACTGACCAAAAAGGAGGCTGGACTTTTTCAGGATCGGCTGAGGCTTCTTCCAACTCGAAAACAGGAGGCAAGGTATATAACTTAAAAAATGGGGCTATCAGTAAAAGTGGGTTTGGAGGAAGTAGTTCAAACCCTTTTACTGTAGTATTTTGGGCACGGAGAACTGAAGGAAACGGTAATTGGAATGTTCTCGGTCAAAGTGTAAAACTTTCCACAAAATGGCAAAGGATAGAAATTCAAGTCACTGGCAATTCACTTGAAATAACCGGGAATAAAATTGATATAGATGAACTGAGGCTTCACCCCGCCGATGCCCAGATGACAACATTCACCTATAAGCCTTTGATAGGAATGACAACCCAAACTGATGTGAATGGATTGCCCACATTTTATTATTATGATGATTTTGGAAGGTTGAAAACCATCAGGGACAATGATGGCAATGTTCTGGAAACATACGAATACAGCTATAAAAATCATTGAAAAATTCTGAAGTTATGAGAAGAAAACGGACTCTTTGCTTTTTGATTTTGTTCCTTGCTTTAAGTGTTGGAAACATCCCTTTAATGGGGCAATCCCTCCATGAAAAATTGGAAGGAAGATGGAAAATGGATCTTGAGAAAGTTGTATCATCAATGGAACCATCGAAAAAATCCAGGTTTGAAAAACTACCGGAACTCAAACAGAATGAATTTAAAGAGTTGATTTCTTCCAGAGAATTTATTTTTGAAGAGAATGGAATTTTCAAAGCACTTTGGAATTTCCGAGGTGATACCTTCTCTTCAAGTGGTGTGTGGGGAATAAATGAAAACGGTAAAACACTCTCCATAACTTTTCCGGAGAAAACTGTTTCCTATGAAATAAGGGAATTAGCGGATGTGTTGGTTCTTGATCCTTTAAATTCCCAAAGAGGAATGATTGGTAAACTTTTTTTTAGGAAAGAATTATGAAGAATGAGATCCGATTTTTTCTTTTTGTTTGGACGGTACTTTTGGTCTCTCCTGCTATATCACAGAATCTGACCCATGTTACTGTGAATGGCCCCAATAGTATTTATGTCGGAGAGGATGGTGATTTTTCTGTTACATTTTGGGACGGAGCCACACAGGTTAATTATCCTGGCGGGACTTATTATTGGGATTTTACGGGAGCCCAGGTTAATTCCATGGATCCTAATTCATTAAGTCTTCAATTCACCTCTGCGGGAAACGGATATGTATCTTATACCTATGTGACATTTGATGATTTGTTTTGGGATCAATGGGACTTAACAGTTTATAGTGACTATTGTTATGGGATTACCCCTTCTGCCGTTGAATCTACCCCAAAATCTCCTGGGTCTGTCACATTAACTGCCAATCCTGCCCCGTCAGGCTTTTCCTATGAGTGGTATGATGCATCAGGAAATAATTTACTTTCAACAGGCCAAAGCTATACGACTCCAAATTTGACCCAGACAACCACTTACCGGTTGGCGTATAGGCATACCTCTACCGGCTGCATAACTGAAAAAGTGAATGTTTATGCTGTCATAAAAGGTCAAAATTATATCAAGAAATATTCAGCCATTATAGCTACGACCGATGAAAACCTGGTAATAACCGCTGCAAATACAACTTCAACAAAACATTTTGTCTATTATGATGGATTAGGAAGACCTATTCAAGAGAATCGAAAAAATGCATCTCCAACAGGTATGGATGTTATCGTTCCGATTGAGTATGACGGCTTTGGAAGACAATCAAAAAGTTACCTTCCTTATACAAAAGATAATGGTCAAGAATCAGGAGAGCCTAGAGATCAGGCAATTCCTGAACAATCCAGTTTCTATAACAACCATTTTGGGGATAATTCCGGGGATTATTCTTATGGTGAAAATAAGTATGAAGAATCCCCGTTGAACAGAGTCATTGCCACCTATGCACCGGGGGATCCTTGGTCCCAATTAAGTGCGGGGGGAGGGAAGCCAGTGCAAATGGAATATTTAACCAATGATGCCACCGATAAAGTAAGCTTATGGGAGGTAGAAGAGGGTCAGCTCCTTTCCAGGAAAAATTATGATCCAGGGACACTTTTTAAGAATGTAACTATAGATGAGGAGGGTCATCAAGTAATAGAATTTACAGATTTACAGGGCAGGGTAGTTTTAAAACAAATACAAGCGCCTGAGGGAAATTGGGCTAAAACATACTATGTCTACAATGATTTGGGGAATTTGATATTTGTGCTCCCTCCTCAAACTATGAATGATTTGGACAATGGCGCCATAATACCACCTGATGGCTTCTACCTGGTGACTGATGATCAAAATTACACTTCTATATCAGGGCCATCAGGTGGCAAGATTGCCTATACACCTTCCGGGTCTGTGACCGCCGGTGCCGGAACCACATTAACCGGTGGTGTAGAAATCATATCAGCTGAGATCATACCTACCCAAGAATACCTGGATCTTTGGGTTTTTCAGTATAAATATGACGACAGGCAGCGGATTACAGAGAAAAAGGTACCCGGTGCAGACCCTGTTTATCTGATTTATGACCAATTGGATCGTTTGGTAATGACTCAAGATGGAAATCAAAGAGTAAACAATGCCTGGAGTTTTACAAAATATGATGCATTGGATCGTCCATTAATTATCGGAGAGAAAATAATCAATGATTCATTTTCCAATATAAAGAATTCAGTGGCCGGACAGACTATTTTATGGGAAACATACACTGGTAATGGGATTACCAAATATTCTGATATCACCTATCCTACTTCAGTCACCGAATCAGAAATTCACTCAATTACTTATTATGATAAGTACGGTTTTACCACAAAATCATTTAGCCTTCAGGGGGAGTTGAACAGCTCTACAGATGGAAAGATTGTTCCGGTTGTCTTTCCTTCTGTTCGGGGCCAAATAACAGGGACTAAGATAAAGATCCTGGGAACCAATTCTGATTATATAGAAACAGTTAATTTTTACGATGACCGCTATCGCTTGATCCAATCCAAAGTCATGAATTTTAAAGATGGGGAAGATGTGTTTTCTGCCCAATATGATTTTGCAGGTAGGATGAGGAAAACCCATTTACTGCACAATAATCCTACCGCTGATATCAATTCAAAACAGGTAATTCAGGAGTATTCTTTTGATCACGCAGGTCGAATGTTGTCTTTAACCCATAAAATTGACAGTGATCCGGTGGTTGTTTTGGTTTCAAATACCTACAATGAATTAGGGGAACTAACCCATAAAGACCTTGCGGACAGTTATGAGGATATTACCTATAAATATAATATTAGAAGTTGGTTGACAGCTATTAACAATCTTTCAGACGGGACTCAAAAACTCTTTGAGATGGATTTGGAATACGATAATGCTCCAAGTGGCCACCAAGCCTATAATGGAAATATCGGAGCCACAGCCTGGGTAAATCCCTATGAAAGCCTGGTTAACCGGTACAATTACAATTATGATGAGATGAACAGGCTGTCATCAGCAGATTACAGCAATGGGGGAGTGAGTTTAATGGGCTTTGATGTTACAGGTATTTCCTATGATCTGAATGGGAATATCCGGGAACTTCAAAGAAAGGGAAATGATGAATTGAATAACCCTGGCGTATTCATTGATCAGCTAACCTACACCTATGATAAAGGAAACCAACTAAGTATAGTATCGGACAGTTCCGGAAAAACTGCCGGTTTCATAGATGGGATAGATGGAGCAGAGGAATACCTCTACGATTTAAATGGAAATATGATAGAAGATAAGAATAAAGGAATCACTGCCATCGAATATAACTTCCTGAATCTTCCAAAGAAAATAACGTTTAGCCCTTCTAAATTCATAGAATACACTTACGATGCCGCCGGAACAAAACATTCAATGAGTGTTGTTGATGAGTGGATTACCAAAACCTCCGACTATTTGGGAGGATTTGTTTATGAGAATAATGTACTCCAGTTTCTTCAGCATGAAGAAGGCCGAATTGTGGCAAAAAGAGATGAGACAGGGAACTTTAATGGATTCCAGTACCAATACCATTTAAAGGATCATTTGGGGAATATACGGGCCACCTTTAAAACCGAACCAGAAGATCCGGATATTTATTTGGCAACCCTGGAAGATGATGCTTCCACCAAAGCGTATGAAGAAACCTATTTCAGTCGATATGCGGAGATCACCCGGATCAATGCGGATATCTTTGATCATACAGATGACGGGTTGGAAAAAACGTATTCCATGAGGCTCAGTGGCACAGGGAATGAGGTCTATGGATTAGCCAAATCATTGTCTGTCAAGCCTGGTGATGTGGTGTCGGCAGAAGTATGGGCAAAATATTTGGACCCAACATCCACAGGTTCGGCGGGTACTGCTTTTGCACAATTGATAGAAGATCTCTCAAACAATGCATCATCAGTAGTGATAGATGCTATAAGTCCGGGAAGTGAAGCTATGCCCTCCTTCATTGGCCTTCTTGGGGGCAATGGGGAGCAAAA
>JAKFCO010000018.1:0-16354 GCA_036676605.1 Algoriphagus sp. | reverse complement strand
GCAGGGGAGAAAATGCGGCTTCGCCGCATTTTCTCCCCTGCCTCTGTTAAATCAAATCTCCGGTGGCCGAGCGAAGTCGAGGCCATTTTGATCTACTGGCAAAGTAGCGGATATACATATTTTGTTAATTTAAACAACATGATAATGTTTATTTTATCAACAAAATAAATTGACCGGAAATTTCGGATGAACTGTTGTCCCTGGAAAAGCGGATCGGTCAAAAACCGGATAAAATCGTTTCCAAAAATCCGGACCCCTTCCCATTTGACAGACCGAAAAAGGTAAAGAATTGAGGGTGGTCTGCAGGGGGATTCGGGCCTTGATTCAATTGGACCAAACTGATGATGCCTGGTTTCTGCTTGTGTTATCGGATGAATTGAAAAGCAAAATTCCCGGTTCCTGATTTAAAAAAAAAAGAGATTAAAAGGCAAAAAATACCCAATACAGGGTATGGATTCAATTCAGAAATCCGGTAAAATTAACATTTGGTTGCAAGCTCATGAATCAGCGATATCAGATATTATACATAAATGGTCTCAGTCATTCAAATGAGAATAAACTGTCCTTTATCGGGGGCAAAAATCCTTTTGGGGAGACCTGGGTTTTAAGTGTTGACCAGGCTATTAAAGGGATGGAGTCCGGAAAATGGAAATTCTATGTGAACAGGGAGAAGAAGTCTTTTGAAATAGAAATCCTATTTGATTCGGCAAATCAGAAATCCCTGGGAACACCCAATGCACCGGATCAGGAAAATCTACTTTTCCTGTTACCCCAATGTGTTTTCTCCTAAAAAACTTTTGTTTAATCAGAACCAGACCGGGTTTTTAAACTGTCAAGATAGATTCCGGATACAAATCCCGGGGAACTGAATGAATTGTCTCAGATTTTTAAATCGGCATGACCAAAAAAAAGGGGATTTATCCCCTCTCCCCTAAAACGGCAGGTCATTAAAACATAATCCACCGCTTTTTGAGCCTTGGAAGCCGCTTCCAATAAGAGATGCTTATCGTTTTTGAGCATGGCTATCCAGTTTTGGATATAGGCAGCACTGTTCTCAGGAAGCTCCTTCCCAAGAATTCCGGTATAGCTACAGAGGAATCCGGATCCCATTTCCGCTACCAGTTCTTCTTTGCTGTAAGCTTCCGAGGCGAAGCTGACAACCCCGGCTACCTCTGGTCTGTTCAGCCTCTTATGGTGTCCGGTCGAATGGATCAAATCATGGAAGAGTACATCATAGTAGCGTTGGGGATCAGGGAATCTGTTTTTTGGAGGAAGTTTAATAACATCAATATGTGTATTCGCTTGATTGCACGTGACAATAAAAAATTCTGAATAAATTTCCCCTCGACTTTGCTCGGGGCCGAATTTAAGTCTTGAGTCTGGGGAGAGGGATGGAATGCGGCGGCGCCGCATTCCATCCCTCTCCCTCTAAACTATAAACCTCCGGAGGCCGAGCGCCCGCCTCCCGGAGGGCAGGCCCGCCTCCCGGAGGGCAGGTAGTCGAGGCCAGATTGAACATACGTGCATGATTACGGATACACATAAACATCAATCTCCGGGAGACTGTACGCTTCTTCGTCCATATGAATTACCTTGGGAGGATTGAGCATTTCCTCAAATACCTGTTCGCATCGTTCGATCACCGGGATCTCCTCCCCGATCTTGACTTCCGGGAGCTCCCATTCCACCCCACCAATCAGCTCGATGGGAATTCAGATTGGCTTGGCAAGTTATTTTTGACCTAAATCACAATTTGTGTTTGTATAGCTCAGAAATCGTCTGATGATAATCCTTTTCAGTTTTCAGATAATTACGAAGCGCATCATAGTAGTAGCCTGTCTCCAGGAAGTATTCAATACTTGAAATCTGGCCCAGGGTTAGAGACTTTTCCAATAAGGCTGTATTATTTAGTGATCCAAAAAGCGTCTTGTACTCATCGAGGGTGATCTTCAGGTTGGTGTATTTTTCATAAAGACCAAGAATTTCGTGGTAGTGCTCATTCTTATGCACTTGAAGATCTAATTCATTTGAGACCAAACTTGCCTGTCTGACTTTTACCGTGTTTTTGTTTTCCCAAAGCGGGATGGTCATCCCAAGATGAAGTCCTTGGAAAGTTTGGCCCAAAATTGACTGGTATCGATATCCGGCTTCCATTCTTGGAAGAGACATAGCACGACTCAGAACAACCTGACTTTTGCCAACATTTATTTCCTGCTCCAAATACTTTCGGACCGGATTTGCGGCTTCAATTTCACTTTCTAATTCTGTAAAACTTGGGACATCGGATTGTTGCGGATAGGCTGCATCTGCCAATGTGATTGCAATTCCGCCATTGAGCTCAGTCAGCTTCTGATTGAGCTGATTGGTAGCCGAAATGTTTTCCTGATACTCGGAATTGATTTGGATCAATTGAAGTTTTGCTTTGTTCACATCGAGGATATTGCCATCTCCTTTATCGAGCCGGGTTTGAAAATCAGAAAGCCATTTCTCGGTATTTTGCTTTCTTATCATCAACTCTTTCTGTAATTTATTTCGATAGATCAGTTCGATAGCAGTATTTTTTGCCCGGAGAAGCACTTCTTGCCGGGTAGCGATCAGTTGAAACTCAGCCTTGGCAATTTGATTGTTTGATAATTGCTTTTTCTTACCATAAGCAGTCGGGAAATCAAAAGACTGGGTGACTGCAAATTCTGTTTGGTTTCCTGCCGTGGCCGGAGAACCATTCAGGAAGTCATAGTCAACTTTTGGATTGTAAGGGGAAAGACCCACTTTGAATTGTAGTTTTTCTGCTTCCCAAAACTGCTCATTGGCAAGAATGGTTTTATTGTTTACTGAAACCGACGACAGAACTGAATCAACGTTGGTTTGAGCATTTCCATTTGACTCGAAAATCAGCAGGAAAACAATCAAGAATGAATGATGAATTAACAGGACTTTCAAATCCTTCTTTTCAAAGGGTATATATTTCATTTTTTTCTTTCTTTCTTTCTTTAGTTAAACTTTACCATTCCTATTAGCAATGAAATAGACTGCCGGAACGATGAATATGTTGAGTAGTGTCGAAGTAAACAGTCCTCCGAGAATTACTTTTGCCATCGGGCTTTGAATCTCGTTTCCAGGCAAATCACCTGCGATCGCCAACGGAATCAATGCCAAACCAGCGGTCAAAGCAGTCATTAAAATTGGGCTTAATCTGTCCTTTGAACCCTGAATGATTGTCTCATACAGATCCATTCCTTCTGCCTGAAGCGTTTGGTAATGTGAAACCAGCAAGATGCCATTTCGGGTAGCCACACCAAAAAGGGTGATAAATCCGATGATGGCGGGGATACTTAAAATCCCGCTGGTGAAATAAATACTGAAAACCCCTCCAATCAGCGCAAGAGGTAAATTCAACAGGATAATTCCCGAGATTTTTACATTCTTAAATTCCTGAAAGAGTAATAAGAATATCACAAGCAAGGATAGTAATGAGGTAGCAAGCAAGGTTTGGGAAGCTTCAGCTTCAGCTTCAAACTGGCCTCCATATTCGATATGATAGCCTTCCGGGAGGATTACTTTTTCGCCTAAGATTTGCTGAATTTCCTGAACCACACTTTTTTGGTCTCTTCCTGCTACGTTGGCAGAAACGACTGTCTTTCGCTCTACATTTTCTCTGTTTATCGTATTCGGTCCGCTTGTGCTGACTACATCAGCAACGTAGTAAAGTGGGATTTTTGGTCCATTATGGGTATCAATCAATGCATTTCGGATATGCTCCATTTTACCCCGATTGTCTTCGTCGAATCGCACGATCAAGTCAAAGGTTCTTTCATTTTCATAAACATCGGAGACTTTTTCTCCTGCAAAAGCAACGTCCACGAATTCATTAAACTTTCCCATCGTGATTCCATAATGGTTGAGCAAGTCTCGCTTAGGTTTGATTTGGATTTGAGGGATTTCTACTTGTTGCTCTACACTCAGGTCTACCAATCCTTCGACATTCTGGATCTCATTTTTGATTTGGTTGGAAAGTGAGAACAATTTATTCAGGTCATTGCCAAAAATCTTGATGGCTATGTTGGCACGGGTTCCTGATAGCATATGGTCAATTCTGTGACCAATGGGCTGTCCAATAGTGATATTTGTTCCGGCCATTCCGGTTGTTTTCGCTCTGACATCAGCCATGAATTCTTCCCTGCTTCTGTCGCCAAGGGTAAATGGAGCATCAATCTCAGACGCATTTACACCTTGTGCATGTTCATCCAACTCCGCTCTTCCTGTTCTTCTTGTGGTAATTCCTATTTCGGGAACAGTAAGCAAAGCTTTTTCAATTCTTATGCCGATTTGATTACTTTCCTCCAGAGAAATTCCGGGTAAACTGACCACGCTTACGACCAGTGAACCTTCATTAAATTCAGGCAAAAAACTCCTTCCTAATTGAGTAAATGCAAGAATAGCGAGTGCAAATAGTCCCAAGCACCCAAGTATAATGGCTTTTTTCCAGCGTATAGCTTTTTCCAAAAGTCCGACATACCCGATCTGAAGTCGTTCCACCAGCCAGCTTTCTTTGTGTTGCTTTTCCAGCATTTTATCATTGGTAAGCAAATAGCTACAAAGAACCGGTGTAAGTGTAATGGAAACGATCAGGGATGCGAAAAGGGAAACAATAAATGCAATCCCCAGTGGAGCAAGAAGTTTGCCTTCCATTCCAGACAAGAAGAACAGCGGAATGAATGCGACAATAATGATAAAGGTGGCATTGATGATAGAAGTTCGGATTTCGAAAGAAGCATCGAAAATGACTTTGAGTTTGTTTTGTTGTTCCACCGGTGGTTTTCGGGCATTTTCTTTTAGTCTCTTGAATACATTTTCGACATCAATGATTGCGTCATCTACCAAATCACCAATTGCGATTGCCATTCCACCCAGACTCATGGTATTGATTGTAAAGCCGAGCCATTTCAGCGTAAGGATGGAGACAATTAAGGAAATCGGTATTGCAATAAGGGAAATGGCAGTTGCCCTCCAGTTCATTAGAAACAGGAACAGAATGATAATTACAAAAACGGTTCCTTCGATCAACACTTTTTGAATATTGCTGATGGAGGCATTGATGAAATCTGCCTGTCGGAATATTTGAGTATTAATGTGAATATCACCTGGCAAGTTGCTCTGGATATCTGCCACTGCGGCATCTATCTGATCAGTTAATTCCAGTGTGTTGGTGTCAGGCTGTTTCATGACTGTCATGATTATGGCGGGTTCACCTTTCAGAGATCCGTCACCAATTTTCGGAGCAGGTCCTGTTTTGATCTCTGCGACATCTTCAATCTTGACAGGATTTCCTCCCACCATTTTGATGATGGATTTCCCTATTTCATTGACTTCATTTGTTCTCCCGATACCTTTGACGATGTATTCATTACCAAATTCATTTATAAATCCTCCTGAAGAGTTTCCATTTGCCTCCCGGCTTGCTTGAATTAATTCCGAAAGGGTGATCTGGTAAAATTCCATCTTTTGAGGTGAGGCCAAAATCTGATATTGCTTGAATTCGCCTCCGATTATTACGACCTGAGCTACGCCGCCCGTTGCCAATAATCTTGGTCGGATTGTCCAATCTGCAATGGTTCGAATATCCATTTGATTGGTTGAATCGGCGGTCAGGCTGATCAGCATGATTTCTCCCATGATGCTTGCCTGAGGAGCCATTACAGGATTTCCGACTCCAACCGGTAGTTTTTCGCCTACTGCTATTATCTTTTCATTGACGATTTGTCTTGCCTTGAAAATGTCCGTATTCCATTCGAACTCAACCCAGACGATTGATATCCCGGCAGAAGATGAGCTGCGAACCCTTCGCACATTTGTTGCGCCGTTGACTGAAGTTTCGATGGGAAAAGTAACGAGCTTTTCCACCTCCTCCGGAGCCATGCCGTGTGCTTCGGTAAGGACAACCACAGTGGGTGCGGTCAGATCCGGAAACACGTCAACTTCCATTCGGGAAGCCACATAAGATCCAAATACAACCAATAGCACCGAAGCGACTACAATGAGAAGTCGATTATTAAGTGCAAAATGTATTATTCGATTGAGCATCTGGAGGATTTTTAGTGTTCGTGACCGTGAGCAGGCAATTCACCTGATGCTGATGAAAGTTTGATTTGGTAAGCACCTCTGGATACTACCCGCTCTCCTTCTGCTACTCCGTAAAGTAATTGAACATTAATTCCGTCACTTAAACCGATTTTTACTTCTCTCTTTTGGAAGCTTTCTCCGGCAGTCTGTACATATACATAATGATTGCCCTGTTCCTCCATTACCGAAGAAGCGGGAGCCACCAGCGTATTTGGTAAAGGAGTTGATTTCAGATAAACCAGAGCTGCAGAGCCCGGTATCAGGTTTCCGATGTTATCAATTTCAATAGTTATCGGAATAAATGGAGAATTAGCAGAAGCGCTTCTTCCGAATGAGACAACTTTGCCGTTGAGTTGCTGAGTGTCAAATACAGTCTCTGAGCCTGCTAATTGAAAATTAGCAGCGGTGATAGAAGGGAGTTTGATGAAATATCTCTGGGAGACATTTGCCTGGAGAATCAGTTTTTTGTTTTTCGAAATGACTGCAAGCGGAGTACCTACAGCTACAAATTGACCTTCTGTGACCAGGATACTTTTCACAAATCCGCTCATGGGAGATGAAATCCCCTGACCATTGGTTGTGTAGTTTTTTCCAAGGGTATTAAAGGCTATTTGAGCGTTCTCAAAATTCAGTTTGGTCTGGAGAAAATCTTTCTCGGAGATTATTTGATCTTTGACTAGCTCGCTTGCCCTTTCAAAATCTAACTTGGCTTTCTCGTAATTTGCTTTAGCTTCTTTGTATGCAGCATCAATATTTCCATCGGTAATATTGCCTCCGGAGATCGTAAATAAGCCTGTGCCGGTATTCACTTCTGAACCGACAATGGATTTACTCCCTGAAAACTGAATGGTTCCGCTCGCATTTGCAGTGACCATCATTTCATCACCCGGGGCAGAAAGAAGTTGCCCGTTTGTTTTGATCACGTCTTTGAAATCCCGGCGCATCACTGGAGTATTGGAAAACTCAACTTTCCATGCTTGCTCCTTTAAATAAGTTATTAAGTCTCCGTCCGGTGATTCAGGTTGTTGTTTATCCAGGGCATCATTCACATCCGGGTAGATGGTAATATTATCAATCACAATCTGATCGGTATAAAGAGGAGTGGTGATATCAAAAATGAGTTTGCCTGTTCCTGCTGTAGTTGGACTGAGTGCCAATCGGAAAATTCCCGGAGCGCTTGCAGAATCAGCGGTGGCTCTGATACCTTTTTCTCCAACCAACAAACTAACCGTGACTTTGCCTTCGGTGAGGGGAAGAAAATTTTCTCCCAATAGTGTAAAATGAGCAGCAAAGGAAGAAACATTTCCAACTACCAGTGGCCTGAACTCTACAAAGAGTTCAGTTTTATCGGAATAAAGGGTGTAAGCCAGCGGCTGTAAGGTACTCGCTTCTACCCCAAGGTCTTGCTCATCTACCGAAGTCTGAGTACAACTCAAACAAGAAAAGATGAACAAGACCATCAGTAAAGATGATCTTGTCATTTAGGAGAGATTTAAATCGGTAGGATTAATGCTTTTCGCCTTCTTTGTGCTCATGTCCGTGCTCATCATTTGCTTTGGAAGCACTGTCAGCTGGTGCAGTAAACTCTTCTTGTTTGAGTCCGGCTTCTTCATGATCTTCATGTACAGCTCCTTCTTCATGCTGGTGAGTGCCTTCATCCTCCATGTGATTTCCGTCAGCGTCATGGGCGTGATCATCTGTGTTTTTATTACCACAACCGGCAACCAACAAGGAAGCAATAGCAAATATTAGGATTGAATTTTTCATCGTTTTTTGATTTTTGATTTAATAAAATAGCAAAGCAGCCTTGCATAAGATAAATGCAGGACAGGGCAAAGGAAACTTTAGAACAAAAAGGAATTAAACGATGTGAAGCGGGGGCGCTCGTAATCCTGTAGGAAGGAAGTATTGAAAATTCCGGAAGACTGGCCGGAAGGGTGGGGATTTTTGTCTGATTAATGATGGATAAAGCGAAGGATAAAAAGTGCCGGATACTGCTTCAGCGGCAAAAATGGTTTTACCAGTCTCTATTTCAGTGAGTTCATAGCCGGTTAAAAAAGAAACCCCATTTCCCGGGTGTTGGAAAACTGAAAATAAATGTTCCAGGTCCGGAGCTTCAATTGGACTCTCATGATCAGTATCATGATTGTGGTCATCAGAATGATGATGCTCAGCCAGTTCTTTATCCGCCTCGTGATGATGATGCGGAAAGATATTGTGCCCAAGCATTATTGCCAGAGCTAGAATCATTGTTAATATGGAACAAGATCTCTTTAACATCAGCTTCAAAGATAGGGATTAAAATGAAAGATGAGATCAAATTAGAATTGAAGTCAATTTAGAAAACCCGAATTAGTTATTCTGTATGTGCGCTTTCATACTTGTGCCTGCAAGGCCAGGTCTGTTTAATTCATTAGCATCATAAATCATAAGCCAGTAAGTTTTGAGTGTGATCTAACTTCAGCAATGACCAGGATTGTAATTCAGAATGGGAAATAGAGGTGGAAAAATTAAGCGTGTTGAAAATCTAAATTTGGACTCAGGCTTATTCAAAAAATTTCACCAATACTCCCCACCCTTATGCCCATCTAGTGAAGAATAAAATATTTTTCCTGATTTCATGAGTTTTTTTTCCCTTGGAATTTGTTCCAAACTTATAATTCTTATATTTGCAGACCGTTAGGGAAAAGCCCTGATTTTCAAATGCGCAAATCGTGTAGTTAATGATTTTTATTGATCAAAACTCATTGATAATCAGCGTGTTAGAGTAATGACTCGAATCCCTACTCTCTTTAAAATGTTGATTTTCAATATTTTGAAGAGATATTTTCAAAAAAAAAAAATAGTTCGGGGTGTAGCGTAGCCCGGTATCGCGCCACATTTGGGATGTGGAGGCCGTAGGTTCGAATCCTGCCACCCCGACTTAGTATTAAAAAGCCTTTGGATAAAATCCGGAGGCTTTTTTGGTTGTAGTCTAAATCCAAAACACCAATTACCGGTAATATCGCGTCCCGATTTCAATCGGGAAGGCCGTAGGTTCGACCCGCGATAGCTATCGGGGCTGCCACCCCGACTTAGTTTTAAAAAGCCTTTGGATAAAATCCGGAGGCTTTTTTTGTTTTAGTCAAAATCAAGACACCAATTACCGGTAATATCGCGTCCCGATTTCAATCGGGAAGATCAAATAATTCCAATTTCAGGTTCTTTTTGACCATCGGACAAAGGTTTTGACATTTTTTTCCTTTCTTTTCATTCCGATTCAAACCGGAAAATCTAAAAAATCAAACAATCATCAGGTAAATCGCTGGTAATGAAAGAAATAATAGACGCTGTAAATGCAATAATTTGGAGTAATGCTTTGATTTTTTTATGCCTTGCTGCCGGCATTTATTTCTCGTTCGCAACGAAGTTTCTTCAAGTGACTCATCTCAAAGAAATGCTCAAACTTCTCTTTAAAGGTGAATCTTCCGAAAGGGGAGTTTCTTCTTTTCAGGCTTTTGCAATCGCTATTTCAGGACGGGTTGGCACGGGAAACATAGCCGGCGTTGCTACGGCCATTGCTATGGGAGGTCCGGGAGCTATTTTTTGGATGTGGGCAATTGCATTCTTAGGAGCATCTTCAGCTTTCGTAGAATCAACTCTTGGACAGATCTATAAAGAAGTAAATAATGGACAATATCGAGGTGGACCGGCTTATTACATCGAGAAGGGATTAGGAATAAAATGGTATGCAATGCTTTTTGCTGTTGCTACAATTTTAAGTACAGTCTTATTTCTACCAGGAGTCCAAAGCAATAGCATCGCTCTCAGTATGGAAAATGCCTTTGATATTCCTGTTCACTACTCAGGCATTTTTGTAACGGTTTCACTTGGATTGATCATCATTGGGGGTGTAAAGCGAATCAGTAAAGTAGCCGAAATAGTGGTTCCCTTTATGGCCGGTGCCTATATCCTGATGGCATTGATTATCATATTTATCAATATCAAAGAAGTACCAGCTGTCTTCTCTCTGATTTTCAGATCTGCACTCAATATGGAAGCGGCATTTAGCGGAGTATTTGGAATGGCGATCGCCTGGGGAGTCAAAAGAGGAATTTATTCGAATGAAGCAGGACAAGGAACTGCTCCCCATGCGGCCGCAGCTGCAGAGGTAAGTCACCCGGTTAAACAGGGATTGGTTCAGGCGTTTTCGGTTTACGTTGACACGCTGTTCGTTTGTACAGCTACTGCATTGATGATCTTATTTACAGGACAATTTAATGTAGTGAACCCTGAAGGTGGTTTTCTGATAGAGAATCTGCCAGGCGTCCCCTACGGACCTGAGTACACCCAGTATGCAATCGGGACACATTTCCCAAGCATAGGAAAAGGATTCGTAGCCTTCTCCCTATTGTTCTTTGCTTTCACTACCATCATGGCTTATTATTTCATCGCCGAAGCTAATCTCAGCTATCTTACCCGAAATGTCTCCTCCAAATGGGCGGTAAGATTGCTTCAAATTTTTATTCTGGGAGCGACATTTTACGGATCTATAAAAACGGCAGAAGTTGCCTGGACCTTGGGTGATATTGGTGTAGGGACGATGGCCTGGCTGAACATTATCGCAATTTTCCTTCTGCGTAAACCGGCATTTAAGGCATTGGAGGATTACAAAAAGCAAAAGAAAGAAGGAAAAGATCCCGTCTTTATTGCCAAGAATGCAGGAATAGAAAACACAGATTTATGGAAGTAATTGGTAATCAAGAGACTCTCCAAAACACCGGATAAACATTGAATTGGGGTTCAATTTTAATTTAATTGAGCCTAGTATCAGAAGGAGAGTTTTATTTTCTTTGTAGGCCAATCGATAGATTGTATGTCGCGGATGTGGCGAAATTGGTAGACGCACTGCTTTCAGGTGGCAGCGCCTTTGGTGTGAAGGTTCGAATCCTTTCATCCGCACAAAAAAGCCTCTCAGTATATACTGGAGGCTTTTTTCATGCTTTTTTCTTTAGGCTGTATTTCATTTATCACCAGATTTTTTCGTGATTTTCCTGATCAAAACCTTCCAGTAATTATCTTCTGCTTCCCTTACAGGTACATCGTCACTAAGCAAATACCCAAAGGCACTGCTTTCCGGAATTCGCTCCAGTGTAATCTTCAAAACACCAACCAATGGGATGAATAAAACCATTCCGGAAATCCCCCAAAGCCACCCACCAATCAGAATTGCCAAAATCACTACCAGTGCATTTACTTTCACTTGTGATCCGACCACAATAGGTGTAATGATATGATTTTCAAATAATTGAATCCCCCATAATACGGCGAAAGTAATGAAAGGATAGATCATCGTGTCTGTGGTCAAAAACACATAGAGAATCGCAAAAAAGGAACTCATGAACACCCCCACGTAAGGAATCAGATTCATAACTGCGATGAATGCAGCAAATAGGATGAAATATTTCACCCCGATGAAGTAGAAGAAAATTCCCGCCATCAATGCTACTATTCCTGTTACCCGCAGCATCCCTGATAAATAGGATTGGATCACATGTCCGGAATCTATCGCCCAATTGATAACCTGATCATTATTTCTGGAAGAATATCTGTTCAAAAACTGAACAAAGAAGTCCTTGTAATACATCAATAGAAACGTAAACAAAGGAATTATCCCAAACAGAATAATTGATTTAACGGTTTGGAATAGCGTAGTATTCAGGTTCTGAGGATTTAAAAACGACCATAATTCTGGTTTATGCTCCTCGTTCAGGAATTGATCGCCCACCAAAAGCGTGATTTCGTCCAGATATTTACTCAGTTTATTCTCCAGATTCTCGCTTATTTCAGGAATATCCGTAATCAAACCCACTACTTGGTTTAGCAGAAGATAAATGATCCCAAAAGCAATCAGGAAGACAAAAAGTATACTTATGCCGATCGCTAAACCTCTTGGCATCCTTCTCCTCTCCAACCAAGACGAAATTGGATAAAGGGCAAAAGCAAAAAAGACTCCCCAAACCAACGGAATGAATAAGAAAGAACCTTCTTTAAGAATGATAGCCCCAAAGAAAATAATAATCAGGGTGTAGGCTGTTCGCTGTATTGGAAGCATGGCATCAATAATGATTTTCCTGTCTGAATATACTAATTACCGATTATCAACTAATCATAAACTTACCAAAGCAATCCTAATCATGTTCAGGATTATCACTATTTTTCTCTCGGAAAAACACTTCTACACGAAACAAGTCATGAAAAAAATATTGGTTTTCCTAATCGCCGGGCTTTTCACTTTGAGCCTTCATGCTCAAAGGCTTCCTCCCGGACCACAAGTATTGAGCATTCATTCCAATATCGATGACACGGAGCAACCCTACGCTCTTTACATTCCGCCTAATTTCGATGAAAATGCATCCTATCCGCTCGTAGTTATGCTTCATGGAGCCGGCTCCAATCATCGGCTTGCTTTGAGAAGAGTATTTGGAAAAAGTAACGCTCCCGGAGAAAATGACGTGGAAGCAAGCAGATATTTTCCGGAGTGGAAAGACGTGAATTACATCGTGATAGCACCCTACGCAAGAGGTACGGCAGGTTATCAAGGGGTGGTTGAAAATGATGTATTACAGGTATTGGAGGATGTCAAAAGCAGGTTTAAAATTGATGAAAACAGAATCTATCTGACCGGCCTGTCAATGGGAGGAGGAGGAACTCTCTGGATCGGTCTCACCAGACCGGATATTTGGGCTGCCATCGCTCCCGTTTGCCCGGCTCCGCCCGCTGAAGCAACCAAGCTGATTGGAAATGCTTTGAATATTCCTGTTCATTTTTTTCAGGGAGCTGATGATCCCGTAGTTCCGGCAGAGGGAGTTCGCAAATTGGCAAAAGACATGGACTACCTCGGGGCGACTGTCACTTACGAAGAATATCCCGGTGTCCTTCACGATAGCTGGGTCAATGCCTATGCCGACGAATATATTTTTGAGTGGTTTGATAAGTTCAAAAGAAATCCTTTTCCGGAAAGAATACTTTTTGCAGCAACCCAATTAAAATACGGAAAGGCTTATTGGGTAAATTTTGATGCTATCAACCCGGGAAATCTGGCTGAGATCGATGCTACGTTTACAGATAATCAAAGCCTGACAATCAATACAAAAAAGCTGGAAGCATTTACCCTGAATCTGAAAGATCATCCCACTTTGGATGCGACCAAAAAGCTGAAAATCCTGCTGGATGGTAAAAAGATGGACATGGCCCCTGGCACTACTTTTCATTTCGTGAAAAAGAATATGAAATGGGAAGTTGGGGAAATGAGCCAATCCGCCAAAATGAAGAAATCCAGTCTGGAAGGACCTGTGTTTGATGCCTTTTCCCAGCGACATGTTTATGTATATGGAACTGGAGGAAATCCTTCCGAAGAAGAACTTGCAAAGCGCAGAGCTCAGGCATTAGCTGGTGCAAACTGGTCCGCTTACAGAGGGGAATTCCTCGGCAGAATGATGTTTTTTCCTCGGGTAATCTCTGATAAAGAGGTTCGTCCAAGCGATTTGAAAGATGCTAACCTGATCCTTTTTGGAACAAAAGAAACCAATCAAATCATAGCAGACCTGGCTTCCGAACTACCGATTCATTTAAGTGCAGCTGATAAGGACCATGGCCTTCTTTACATTTATCCAAAAGGAGATAATTATGTAGTCATCAATTCTGGCCTAAGTTGGTGGGCGAATATTCCTGAACAGGGTTATCCCTTTGTCTCAGTCGTTCATAGAAATCTTCCAACTTTCAAAGACTTTATCCTTTTCAAAAACTCTGTTGAAACTCCCGTTATCGATGGGTATTTTGACACAAACTGGAAGCTCCCTTCAGAATCAATAAATACCTTAAAATCTGCAGGCAACATTACAATCAACTAATCTAAACATGAAAAACCTATTAATCCTTCTCTTCTTTCTTCCAGGCTTAGTACTGGCGCAAGCGAAAGTTGACACCATTGAAGTATACAGTACCGTCATGAAAAAGAATCTGAAGGCAGCCGTGACAACTCCTGATTCTTATGGAAAAAGCGATAAAAAATACCCGACACTTTATTTGCTGCATGGTGGCAGCGGGGCATTCAGAGATTGGCACAAAAGTGTAACCGAGCAGGGTCTCGTCAATCGAATGGCAAATGAATATGACCTGATCATCGTAACCCCGGGAGTCGGACCGGCGAGTTATTACTACGATAGCCCAAAATTGGACTCAGTCCAGTATGAAACTTATATGATCGAAGAATTGATCCCCCATATCGATAAAACCTACAGAACCCTGGCTCAAAAGGAATCAAGAGCAATCACAGGTCTTTCCATGGGAGGACATGGGGCGGTTACTTTGAGTGCAAAACATCCTGAATTATTCATCGCAGCCGGAAGTATGAGCGGAGTGATGAACATAGATACGAGGATGTGGAAAGTACCTGCCGAGTTCAGAAATCTGAGACAAGAAGGGCAAAAGGTCATGTTGGGAGATGTACAATATGATGTGCCATTCAGTGAGTATACTGCAGTAGGCTTGACGGATAAAATTAAAGCGAACGGCCTTGCCCTTATTTTGGATTGCGGAGTAGATGATTTTCTGATCGATACCAACCGGCAAATGCATCAGCTTTTGCTGGAAAACGGCACAGCCCATGAGTACATTGAGCGTCCCGGAGCACATACCTGGCCATATTGGACAGAGGCTTTGCCTGTACATCTGTTATTTTTCGATAAGTACCTAAAAAGGAATTAGATCCATTTTAATGAGTCTACAAAAGGTGATTTAACTTCTGAATTTGAGGTAAATTTTGCTTTTTGCAGGCTCAACCAGTTCATATGATGCCAAATTTTGATTCAATCAGGCCTTTTTACGATGCAGAAGCCAACGCCGCAATCCGCAAGATTGTAGACGATCCAATGCTGGCGGCTATGATGGGATTCACTTTTCCTTCGGACAACACTGGGCATTGGAAGGATCTCATGCTTCACACGCATTCATTGAGGGATTTTCAGGTTAATTTCATCTATCATGCGGTTCGGAAAGTGTTAGAAAAAAGCTCTGACGGACTTACTACCGGAGGTTTTGAGGTCCTTGAGCCGAATACGGCATACCTTTTCATTTCCAACCACAGGGACATTATTCTGGATACTTCGCTCTTGAATGCTTGTCTTTATGAAAATGGCTTGATTATGACAACTTCTGCAATTGGCGATAACCTGATCCAAAAGCCATTTTTACGCATATTATCCAAATTAAACAGGAGTTTTGCGATCAAGCGCGGACTTCAGGGTCGGGCACTTTTCGAAAGTTCTCAGCTGGCCTCTGCTTATATCCGGAAATCACTTTTGCAGGAAAACCGCTCTGTTTGGACAGCACAGCGGGAAGGCAGAACCAAAGACGGAAATGACGCAACACACAAAGGCGTCCTCAAAATGCTGACGCTCTCTGAAGAAGGCTCAGACCCTTTCAGATATTTCGAAAAAATCAAAATCGTTCCTATTTCCATTTCCTACGAATACGATCCGACGGATGTCCTGAAGATGCCTGAACTCCTGGCCAAATCGAGAGACGAAAAATATGTGAAAAGTGAAAATGAGGACTTCCTCAATTTGCTTAGAGGAATCATGGGTACCAAAAAGAGAATCCATATTCAGGTCAATGGAATTCTTACCGAAGAAGTCAAAAAAATAGCGGACTTGGACCTGAATGTGGGGGAAAAGCTAAGCAAACTTACCTCAGTCATTGATCAGAAAATCTGGTCCGGGTACAAGCTTTGGCCAAGCAATTACATTGCCCATGACTTGCTACACAAAAATCAGGAATATGCAAATAACTACACCACAGAAGAAAAAAAGGCTTTTGAGAAACGACTGCTTGAAAGAGTGGACCCTAAAAATGAACTGATGGTGAAGAATTTTCTTGCCATGTATGCCAATCCCGTAGATAATCAGAAAAAAGCACTTGGGGAAAAAAAATTAGTCTGAGCAATGCTTAGGCTAATGGTAAAATCTGCAATTAATCTATTGTTTGACTCGTCCTAAATAGAGTTGCCGGGCCATCGGTTGTGAGTTGTCGGTTGTCGGTTGTCATCTGTTCCGTGTCCACTGATATCCGGAAGTTGAAGCCAAGATAGTGGCCGTACCTTCCCTTCATCGTTTTACTGTCCGGATCGGTCAGGCACTTTCGTGAAAGCCCCTCGGCATTAAGACCGTCTATTGCTCCGGTAACCTCTTTTTTT
>JAKFCO010000017.1:0-35407 GCA_036676605.1 Algoriphagus sp. | reverse complement strand
TCTGATGGTGTTCGATTTGAACTTTCATCAGGTTGGGAATACCTTATTCAGGCAGATTTCAACGGCAGCTCAGGAGGATGGATCGGATATAAGCCATGAATACATTTCGATCAATCCGGTCACAATAACAGAACCTGGATATGTGTATATTTATCTGTCCAATGAAAATGCAACTCCGGTGGAAGTATTCTTTGATGACTTTGAAGTAACCCATACACATACTGATATTGTTCAGAAGGATGATTACTACCCATTTGGGCTTACTTTTAACTCGTCACTCAGGGAGAATTCTTTAAGCAACAAATACTTATATAACGGGAAGGAAAGGCAGGAACTTACTGGCTGGGATGATTATGGGGCCAGGATGTATATGGCTGATATTGGAAGGTGGGGAGTTGTTGACCCTAAAGCAGCCAAGATGCCAGCTTGGTCGCCCTATTCTTTTGGCTTTAACAATCCTATTTATTTTATAGATCCTGATGGACAAGAACCCACACCTGCAGAGGCTGCAAGAATGGCTGCTCATGTTTATGGAGATAAGAAAAATAGTATCTTAACAGGTGGATGGCAAGTATCAAGTAGAAACTTTGGTATTCAACTCCAAACCGATGCAGGTTTAAAATCTTTAGTATATGAAAGGGTTGTGAATGGTAAAGTTACCGAATATACTTATGCTACAGCGGGTACAGAAAACGGGAAAGATTGGAAGGAAAACGGCAAGCAACCTTTGGGCTTATCTGCACAATATGAACAAGCAGCCGATAATGCTAAGATACTTTCAAAAGCACTTGATAATACGGAGCTTAATTTTGTTGGCCACTCATTAGGTGGTGGAGAAGCAGCTCTAAATTCTTTAGTTACAAGTGATGAAAAATTAATTGGCAGAAAAGCATTTACGTTTAATGCAGCAGGTGTAGGCGACATTACCAAATTTTCGGAAGGTACTTGGAAAACACCTTTTAAATCGGAAAGTAAAATAGATGCCTATATTCTTAGAACAGACCCACTTAATCTCTTACAAAATAATAGACCTGTAATGCCTGATGTGAATGGCAATAGAAACTATTTATTTCCTAAAGATCTGCCTTCTACTTACAACGGACACAGTATCGATAATATCATTAAGAATTTTGGAATAACAGACCCAGATAAATACAAGAAATGATGAAAGTAATGATATTCCAAATAGTCCTTTCTTGTCTGTTACTTTCTTGTTCAAATAGAGATAAACCAGTGGACAATAAAGATTTAACAGGTCGAGATTATCGCCTTTTTCAAAAAACACCAGCTTGGGAGTTAGCCAAAGCAGTACAAGATGAAGATGTAAACAAGATTGACAAGATAGTTTCCGAAAACTCTGGGTTAATCAATTATCAGGAGCCTAAGTATGGAAATACCCTTTTAAAGCTTACGGTAATGAACCAGCAGATGAAATCATTTAAAGCATTATTGGAAAGAAAGGCGGACGTTAGCATACATAATACTTTTGATGGAACTTCTGCTCTTATAGAAGCTTGCGGCTCTAAATATTATGATATTGGTTTTGCTCAAATGTTAGTTGAATATGGTGCAAATGTAAATGATGTTGAGGCAGGAAAAAGGAAAAAAGGAAATAGCACAAGAGAAACCCCTTTGATAGCAGCAGCCCAAACAGGCAAATTAGACCTGGTTAAATTTTTAATCTCAAAAGGAGCAGATATTAATTATCAGAATGAATTTGGTCAATCGGCACTGAGTAAATCCATAATGGCAAACAGGTATGAAGTCTCTTATTATCTGCTTCAAAACGGAGCGGATTACAAACGGCCTATTTTTTACAGGCCAGATTATTCAGTTCCTTCAGAACGTCAAGATCCAAATGATAAAGGAAAGCCGATGTATTTGGCCGATGTATTGAAAGAAGATGTATCGGATATTGATACAGACGAATTCAAATACAAGAAGCGGATAATTGAGTTTCTGAAAAGCAAAGGTATTGCTTATTGAACTGCATTAATACCAGATTATATCAAGAAAAAAGCCTAAGAAGAATATCCTAAAACTTGGCAAGAATATTTAGAGAAGTATTAATCTCAAAAGCCCCACAACGGGGCTTTTGTCATTTATAGCATAGCTACATTCTTATTAAAGAAGTCTTTGAACTTGGATTTGGTGAGCATCCCATCGATGATACGATAGACAGCCTGTTGTATCCTCTTCGCTAAGTACGCCTTTACTTAGACTGATTTTCTACTAGGGTTAGTTTATAATTTTTCGGCAGAAGTTTCTCAATTTTCCGAATGTTGGTGCCCATTATATGGTCGAAAACGTGTTTGAGCCACTGCTGGGGATTTACCTCTTCGTATTTGCACTACCTGTCCCGTGCAGCGGGATGGCAAAGAAGGAATAGATCATGGCCGCACGCTGGGCGGCATCATGTGATCCGGCGAACAGGTAGTTTTTGCGACCCAGGGCAATTGCTCTGATTTTGTTTTCGATGGCATTGTAGTCCAATTGAAGTACCCCATCCAAGAGGTAGTTGGAGAGCTGTTCCCAGCGGGTCATGGTATAAGCCATGGCTTTCCCGATGGCACTTTTAGGCAGTACTTGGGCATAGTTTTCCCTCAGCCATTTGGAGAATGCGTCCAAAACAGGAAGCGCATGGTCCAGCCGGTATTCTTTCCGGTCTGTGGGACTGAAGCGGTTCTCCCTGCAATGGGCTTCGATCTGGTAGAGTTTTCCGATAAAGACCAGTGCCAGATCAGCACGTGTCACATCATTTGCCCTGGCATCAAAAAATTCACGGCGGGCATGGGCCCAGCAGCACAGATGGGTGACCCCACCTGGGTGTAGAAGGATTATGCGATGGACTAGGTGTAGTTTTCAACTATACCCTTCCATCAAGATGAATTTGCAATTCGATCAATGGGAATTATCTTAAATCAATGGGAGAAGCCTATCACCCCGATAGCTATCGGGGGAGACCAAGAAATGCCCTATTTCTTAACCATTCAAGTAGTAGGTTGGGCAGATGTTTTTACCAGAAAAGATTATCGGGATTTGATTCTTGAAAACCTGACCTGTTCCAGAAAAGAAAAGGGCTTGTATTTGTATGGGTATGTGATGATGACAAACCATCTTCACTTGGTAGTGCAGCAAAAAGATGGAAAATTATCGGATTGGGTAAGAGATTTTAAGAAATACACGAGTAAGAAATTGTTGAAGATGATTCTTGAAAACCCTCAGGAAAGTAGGCGGGAATGGCTGAAAATGATCTTTGAATACCATGCAGAGTCCAACAAGCGGTCGGGAGATTTGCAATTTTGGACCCATGAAAATCATGCCATTGAATTGTACCGTCCAGAGATGATCGAAAGCCGAATGAAGTATCTTCACGAAAATCCGGTTCGGGCAAGAATAGTTGGGAAGGAGGAAGATTACCTGTATTCAAGTGCAAGAAACTATTCCGGTTTGAAGGGATTGATAGAGGTAGATTATTGGTGAATAGGAATAAAATGCCAATTACTCCTGACAATTGTTGGGATAGTAAGGATATTAGGGTGTAGTTACAACACCCAGCGTCCACCGGAACTTTAGTACTTAAATTGAATAGACTACGCGCCTAGCGGGGGGGTATTTAAGAAAAATCCGGTTATCACTCCTTTTTGAAAACAACTTATCAAAGGATATTTTCACCCTCAACCTACTTACCTTTCGGCATTATAAATTGGGCAGCCTCATAAATGAAGCAATTATTTTATATTGAAAATGAAATTCAATTATGGCAGATAATTTAAAAATTACTAATCCCTGAATATGAAATCGAGCATGACAAGTACGTCACACCCTGGGATGATTATCCGAAATGCGAGATTCTCCCGAAACAATTTCGGGACTGGCTATCTGACCTCTAAAAAACAAATTATAATCAGATGAAAAGGAAATCGGAAAGGAGTCTTTTTAAGACCTATTTGCTTCTGGTGGTGCTAATCCCATTTTGTTCGAAGGTACATGCACAAAATACCCTGATTTCAGAGATGGATGATTTGAAATGGGAAAAGATTATGCCTGGCATTTGGAAAGCAAGTTTAGGCGAAATGGGATTAAATCCCATGGATTATGCCAATGCCCCCAAAACAGATGCTATCAAGGAGTTGGGAGATGCTCCATTTCCCTTTGCTCAAGATGCCAGTCGAAGCCTTCTTACTCCAAATCGAGCAAGTATAAGATTGCCACTGAATGAAACAGAACAAATCTATGGCTTAGGATTGGAGTTTGAAGGGATAAACAGACGCAATAATGTTTATTCTCTAAAAGTGGACCATTATGGAGGGATAAAAGGATACACTCATGCACCGGTTCCCTTCTATATTTCAAGTGGGGGGTATGGTGTTTTAATTAATTCGTCCAAGCGTGTAAAAATACATGTTGGGGTTGGTAACAGAAAAGACAGTAACCTTCCTGAACGCATAGACCGGACAACAGGGGAAAATTGGGCTGCACGCCCGTTGTCTGATGCAGTTGAAGCAAGTGTCGAAGGCGGCGGAATGGAAATATTTGTTTTTTCCGGACAAACAACTCTCGAAGTAGTGCAGCGCTATAATCTGTTTTTTGGAGGCGGAATCATCCCCCCTAAATGGGGCTTAGGATTCTGGCATAGAATGCACACCGAAAGTACGGATGAGGATGTGTTGAAAGAGATAAAGGATTTTGAAGAAAACAAGTTCCCTTTGGATGTAATAGGTCTTGAACCGGGATGGCAAAGTTTTGCCTACCCTTGCTCCTTCGATTGGGACAGTACACGCTTTCCTGATCCCAAAAACTTTGTCCAGACTTTAAATGAAAAAGGGATAAAAGTAAATCTCTGGGAGAATCCGTATGTAGCACCAGTTTCAACCATGTATAAAGACATCAGTCCCTTTACGGGAAGTCATACGGTCTGGCTAGGGGAAGTTCCTGATTTTACTATTCCCGAAGCCCGGGAAGTGTTCTTGAAACACCACCAAAAGAACCATTTAAACATCGGTGTGAGTGGTTATAAATTTGATGAGGTTGATGGCTACGATGTTTGGTTATGGCCCGATCATGCCACCTTCCCTTCAGGTAAGGATGCGGTAGAAATCAGACAACTTTATGGCATGATGATGATGAACATGTTTGACCGTCATTTCAAGGAACAAAATCAGCGGACTTACAATCTGATCAGATCCGCTTATATAGGAGCCAGTAATCATAATTTTGTGCTGTACAGCGATTATTATGATCATCAAGGCTATGTGACTGCATTGGCCAATGCTTCCTTGTCAGGACTTTTATGGACTCCTGAAATTCGAAGCGCGGATTCCGCAGAGGAATGGATTCGCCGATTTCAAACGGTTAGTTTTTCTCCGCTCATGATGCTCAATGCATGGTCTTCTGGTAAAAAACCATGGAGCTACCCTGAAGTAACAGACATGGTCAGAAATACTATTGATCTTAGATTGAAATTGCTCCCCTACCTCTATACCGCCTTTTATGAATACAATCAAAAGGGCATACCCCCTTTCCGGGCTATGGTATTGGAGAGCGGATACGACTCTCAGGAAACATTGTCTGGAAGTGAACTTGATCATGCGAAAAATCCATACCCTGAGCAAAAAAGACTGGAAGTCACCGATCAGTACATGATGGGACCTTCCATATTGGTAGCCCCGGTATTTACCGGGCAAGAGGAACGTACAGTTGTTCTACCAAAAGGAAATTGGTTCGATTTCTATACCGGGGAATATGCAGGCAATGGTGAGACTATTACCATTAAAACTAAACTCGAAGAAATACCGCTTTTTGTGAAAGATGGTGGAATCATCCCGATGTTGTCAACAATAGACAAAAAGTCTGATCAAACTTTAGAAGTCAGACATTACGGTACAATGGAAAATTCCTATTTACTATACAATGATGACGGAATCAGCTATGACTATGTGCATGATGAGTATTCCCTGACGGAACTCAAATCGACCCTGAACTCGGAAGGGGAGTTGAAAGGAAGTTCTAAAGCATTGAAAGAAAACAAATATAACTACGGAGATATTGTTTGGCGCCGGATGACGGTGCAGCATTGACAAAGAGCAAATATGGTTACGCGCGCATTTCAACAGCTCCTATAAAAATGCTTCTCTGTAAGCCTGGCTTCGATTTCTTTGGCAGCCTTTGTAATGCAATCCTCCCGGATTGGTGCATCTCAAGGTGTTGGGAATGCTTTTTCCTACCTCGTACATGGTTTCTATCACCTGATCGAGCGGAATTAAATGGTCATAATCCGCCATGGCCATGTTCGCGCAGGAAAGCGCATTGGAAGCAGCCATCACATTTCTATTCAGGCAAGGAGCCTCCACTCGATTTCCATTAGGACCGCAGATCTTTCCCAATGAGCTTTGCAAAGCCATGGAAGCAACAGAAATACTTTGGTTCAAATTGCCTCCAGCCAAATAGACAATTGCCGCGGCTGCCATGGTAGAAAAGCTGACCTTCAATGCCATGGATTATTTTCTGGAATATGTTTTTTTTAAGAAGCTGAGCTATCCCCAACTCCATCGTGAGGCTTGGGACTTTTTCCTTCCCGTTTTCCGGCATTTTCCGAGAATGACTCAAAAAGTGGGTTTGAATCCTGAGCAAGTTGAACTGGATTTCACTGGAGGCTGGAAGTTTAATCTAATCACTGAATAACTCAAGTATACCCTGAAAAGAAGATCCTTCCTTAAAACCCTTCCTATATTCGCTGCCGCACCATTGGCGTTATCTGCAGTTCAAGCACGGTCCCAAATCCATCCGCGTCACCTGATCGCATTAAGGTACTGCAGCTTCCCGGATGGTGGCAAACCATGGCAAGAACCTGGACTTTGAAACATTTACCTTGATTGATCGGGAATCGCCACTTTCACCAGCCGTTTCGGCCATGTTTATCAAGTTCACTCCGCCAGAGTTACTATATGAGCAGATCGAGCATTTGAGGATTCTCAAAAAAGAACCTTTGCCTATACTTCCTTTATCCCCAGAAATTGACACTCGTCTTAGAGGCTTGAAAGGAGAGTTGGTTTTTTACGCAGGTTTAGGAAGTGCCACATCAACGTTGCTTTTCCAGTCCATCAGACTTCACTATCACAGCCATTTACAACAAATGAAATGGCTCGCAACGATGCCATTTACTTTTGAAGGAAGTCAGAAGCGGGTGATTGCAGAGCAAGCAATCCATCTCCTGGCCGATAATCGGCGGGAACCTACCAGCTTGTACCTAGATGAAATCCGAAATCGTTACGGGAATCTGGCAATACGTAGTGCCTATGAGAAAGGGGATGAGTGGGTATTGGAGGAACTGAATAGGTCTCGATTTAGTCGCAGAAAATCAGAATAATCTACTGGGTTTTGGGTGGGGTTAAAACACAAAAAGCCCCAAATCGCTAAAATTTGGGGCTTTTCGAAACATTTGATTGACTAAAAGCAGAGGAGGAGGGATTCGAACCCCCGGTACCTCACGGTACAACGGTTTTCAAGACCGCCGCGATCGACCACTCTGCCACTCCTCTGTGCTGTGATCCTCTTTTCGAGTGTGCAAAAGTAACCCAATTCTGATTTTATACAAAACCATTTCCCTCTATTTCTCCTAAGTCTCTGATTTTTACCCTTTAATTTTTATCAGCTATCCCAATCTGCTTCTGGTGATTTTTCAATACACATCAATTAACCATTTTCTATCCAACATTGAAGTAACCAACAACCGACATCTGGCCGTGGCGGAACACCGACAACCGATAACCGCTTAGTGCGACTGCCTACCGAGACTGATCACTGCGACTAATCCCTTCGTCTGATTACTGCGACTGCCTACTGCTACTGATTGACAGCCCAACTGACAACCCACAACTGACAACCCACAACCGACAACCGACAACACACAACTGACAACCCACAACCGACAACTCACAACCGACAACCCACAACCGACAACTGTCAAACATATATTTTAGCCCTACTGGCAAAGTAGCGGATAATCATATTTTCAGCTCTTATGTTCTGGATTGATCAGTCTGGAGGTCTTTAATTTTTCGACTGGCTCACCTTTCTTTCTCACATCTAACAGATCCATAGTGACATTGACCTCAAACGAAATCAGGATAATCAGAGAAGTGACCCAAAGCCAAAGCATTAAACCGATCAGGGTACCGATAGACCCATAAAGCTTATTGTAGCTGGCGAAATTATTGAGATAATAACTGAACATGTAAAATCCGATGGTAATCAGCAATCCGGCAACCTGTGAGCCGATGGAGAAGAAATGCCAGCGGTCGTGGACAGCAGGCGCAAAGCGAAAAATAAAAGCGGTTGTGAAATAAAACACGCTCAAAAGGACCAGAAACTTAAGTGTGCTAACTAAAAAAATCATAAAGTTTGAGTTGAAAAGCTGAAGACTCTCCAAGCCTCCGATCAAAATATTCCCAAAAATCATAATACTGCTTGCCGTGCAAATCGCCACAACCAGCACAGATAAGATTGCTACAGAAATCAACCTTGCTCTGAGGAAACTTCGGTCATCTCTTGTCTGGTAAACCGAGTTGAAGGAGTCCATCATCGAAATCACTCCCTGTGAGGAAGAAAACAGGGCAAAGAAAAATCCAATGGACAGCAAGCTTTGCCTCGGCTTGGAGATAATATCGAGGATGGTGTTTTCCAGTTGGGAATAGATTTCTCCCGGGAGGACCTCCTGAACAAAAAGTAAAATATTATCGGTGGTAATATAAGGGAAGAAGTCCTGCAGATAGGGAATCATGTTCAGAACAAAAAGGAGGAGAGGGAAAAGTGCAAGTGTGAAACTAAATGCCATCGAACCGGCACGCTCGCTGATATCGTCTTTCTGAAGCTGGAAAATAAATACCTTCCCTACCTCATATAGGTTTTTGTCCGGGTCTCCGAAGTGGAATTTTTGAAGCCGTTTAGCTTGAGTCCTTAGTAAATCCTTTAGAAATTTTATGCTTTTCCTTACCACTTTGGCTTATTTGATTAAAAAAATGGTTTCAATAAAGCTAACAAATTCTGTGGTGGTCTGGTGGGTTGATGTGTGTCTTTTTTGAGAAAAGCAAGGGTAGTCCAGCCTTCAGTTATCAACTCTGATTGCTCATTAAACACCTCATATTCGAACCGGATTCGTACCCCCGGCATCACCGGAATTTTAGTTTTGATAGTCAGAAGCTCATCGTATTTTCCGGGCTTATGGTACTTGAAGTAGCTTTCCAGCACGGGCATCATCACGCCCTCTTCCTCCATTTGCTTATAAGAAAAATTAATACTCCGCATCGCTTCGACTCTCGCCACCTCAAAATACATCGCATAGTTGCCGTAGTAGACATAGCTCATCTGATCAGTTTCGGCATAGCGTACGCGGATCTGAGTTTCGGCAGTGTACATGATCAGAAGATTTTGGCAGTATTTAATGCGCGTTGATATCGACGGGCATTTGCCATATGGTCATTGTAGTTTTCTGCGAAAGCATGATAACCCGAAAAATCTTCCTTAGCGCAGAAATAAATGAACTTGTGATCTTCTGCATTGAGCACTGCTTCCAGCGAATTAATATCGGGAAGATTGATCGGACCGGGAGGAAGACCGGCATATTTATAAGTATTGTATGGACTGTCTATCGCCATATGTGCTATTGTAAGTCGCTTGATACTGAAGTCTCCCGCAGCAAATACCAATGTCGGGTCTGCCTGCAGCGGCATTCCGATCCGAAGGCGATTGAGATAGACTCCCGCGATTCTTGAGCGCTCGTCAGATTTCTGAGATTCAGCCTGCACAATGGAAGCAAGTGCGCTGACTTCTTTAGGACTGAGACCAATTTTGGCTGCTTTAGCTTTTCTTTCGTCAGTCCAGAAGGATTGATATTCTTTATACATCCTGTCAAAAAGCGCATCCGGGGCAATATTCCACCAAACCTCATAGGTGTTTGGGATAAACATGCTCATGATGGTCTCTTCTTCAAAGTCAAACTTTCGGATGTAAACCGAGTCCTTGATCATTTCGAGAAACTGAGTCTCTGAAACTTCCAGGTTGGCGGTGATTTTCTCAGCCAAATCCTCTTTAGTCCGGACGTTATTGAAGGTAATCCGAACCGGAGTTTGCCTTCCGGATCTGAGCATCCGGACCAAATCCAGGTTACTCATTCGGGGAGTGACGGTATAAAGACCCGGCTTAACCGCTTCCTGATAGCCCAGGATTTTAGCGACAAATCCAAAGCTGAGAGCGTCATTGATCACGGCCTTTTCAAAAAGCTCATCTGCAACGTTCTTGTAGGTATCATTGCTTTTGATTTTGAGCATATAGTTGGTTTCCAAATCAATCAGGGTGTTGGGGCTGAAGAACACCTGATAGAAATAGAAAGTGAGTGTGATAGTCAGGACCGAAGTGGCGATCATGACGACCATAAATTGTTTTTTTCTTTTTTCGCTTAGCATACGGGGGTCAAAAATAGCAAATGCTTCGCTAAATAAACGCTGTAAAAAAGGTCTCTGATTTTTTTCAAGGTGAAATCAGGTCCTTGATATTGACAAGACAGGCATTCACAAGATTTCTAATCTGATGAGAATAAATACCAAAGCTATAACTAAATTCAACCTTATTATTAATAAAAAAAATAGACATGAAATTAATTCAGGGTTTAGTTGTCGTGCTTTTCATGATTTCATGTAATAGTCCAAAAACTCCCAAAACATTGTTTTTGGAGGTCAAGTCGAAATTTTTAGATTCCGGAGAAGTTCATTATTCGCAATTGACCTTTTGGGAAAATCCAAGTTTGGGAGAAATCGATACTTTTCGTTACGAGCTAATCTTTCAGGAAAATCCCGAGGCGGAGTTTGGTTATGATTTTTGGGGGAAGAATAATGATTCAGAATTCTGGTACTATGAAGGAGTACAATATCGCGTAGATCACAAGGATAGCACGGTATTTATTTTGGAAGGGAACCATTCTGATCGGATCCGAAATAATTCATTTCGAAGTTTCGGCCCTATGAATCTGCTGATTCAGAATCCTTGGACTTACCTGGGCGACACCAGCTATCAGGGAAAGAATTACATGGATTTCCTCTGGGTGGAGTTGGATACTGTAATTATGGAAAAGAGAGTATATCTGGAAAACCACCTGTTTATCAATCCGGCCAATTTATTTCCCGAATTTTATTCCAGGAGACTATTCCATGATGGTAAGAAAAACCAGGTCATTGATTCTTTCTTTAGCAATTACAAGTTTTCTGTGCCTGGTAAATCATTATCTCCGGAAGTGCCTCAGGGATACATTTCAAAGGTAGAAGGAGTAGAAGGTCCCAAGCAAGAATCCAACTTACTAGCTGTTGGTGCCAAAGCTCTGGATTTTGATCTCAAAGATGAAGAAGGGAATCAGGTCAGGCTTTCGGATTTCCGAGGGAAAAAAGTTCTTCTTGACTTTTCAATGATCAATTGTGGCTGGTGCAAAATCGCCCTGGATCAGTTCAATAAACCCAATTTTGAGTTTGTAGAAAACTTGGTTCCACTTTACATCAACCCTGTTGATTCCAAAGAAAAAATGGAGAAATATATGTCACGGATCGAAATTCCGTTTCCTGTATTAATAGATGCCCAAGAACTTGGGAAAGCATATGGAGTGAATGGGTATCCCACATTTTTTCTGATTGATGAAAATGGGAAAATTGAAGATGTGGTAGTAGGGTACAGTGATAAAAATATTTTGAAATGGAAGAAAGGAGGGAATTGATATTTGCATTCCTCTTGAGGGAAGCCAATTTCTGAACTACAGGCCTAATTATTTTCACCCCTTTTCTTAACTCTTTCCATATACTTTGTACAGGGTACTTGGTACATTGTACCATGAAATCAATCCCGGTCACCTGTGCAGTTATTTCTTTCGAAGGGAAAATCCTTTGCGCAAAGCGATCTTCAATGATGAGTCAGCCAGGACTTTGGGAGTTTCCCGGAGGGAAAGTTGAAAAAGGTGAATTGCCTGAAGATTGCCTGATTCGGGAAATTCTGGAGGAATTGAATATTTCGATCAGGATCGTAATTGCCATGAGTCCGAGCGAATTTTCTTATTCTTCTGAAAAGACAATCAGATTATTGCCATTTCTCTGTACCTGGGAATCCGGATTAATTCAACTTTTGGAGCATGAAGAAATTCGATGGCTGACCAAAGATGAGTTGTTTTCAGTCAATTGGGCACCGGCCGATTTGCCGATCGTGCAGGAATTGGATAGATTTTGGGCCCCTGTCCGGAAATTAATACTTAAGGATACTCAACCTCAAAAAAATGCCAGCTGAATTTATACGTCTTTATGAAGAAAACCCTGATCCGAAAAAGGTCAGGCAAGCCGTAGATATCCTGAGAAATGGCGGAGTAGTCATCTATCCGACGGATACAGTTTACGGGATGGGTTGTGATATCACGAATCAGAGAGCGGTTGAAAAGATTTGCAAAATCAAGGGGATTAATCCCAAGAAGCATAATTTCTCAATCATCTGCGCTGATCTTGGAAACATAGCTCAGTACACAAGGGTGATCACCAAACCAGTTTTCAAGATGATGAAGAAGGGGCTTCCGGGTCCTTTCACCTTCATTTTGGAGGCAAGTAATGTGGTGCCAAAGATTTTGCACAGCAATAAGAAAACAATAGGAATCCGGGTTCCTGCGCATAATATCCCCAGGATATTGGTGGAGGAATTGGGTCATCCGATTTTGACGACTTCTATCCGTGATGAGGATGATGTGGTAGAATACAGTACCGATCCTGAATTGATCTTTGAAAAATACCAGCACCAGGTGGATCTGGTAATTGACGGAGGTTACGGGCAAAACGTCGCCTCGACTATCCTGGATTGTACAGGTGACGAAGTGGAGATTGTCCGCCAGGGCTTGGGTCAGCTGGAAGAGATTATTTGAGAAGAACCAAGAACCAAGAGTCAAGAATCAAGAGGGGAGAGATTTAAGACATAAGACATAAGATTTAAGACTGAAACCTCCTCCAACCTCCTACCTCCAACAAACTGATGACTGAACACTGAGACTGAACACTGAGACTGAACACTGAGACTGACCAATGATTACTGACCAATGATTACTGATCCCTGAGACTTTTCATTGAGAATGACCACTGAGACTGAACACTGATACTAACCACTGAGACTGACCACTGCTACTGAAAACTTAAAAACAACTCTTGACCGCAGCAGAACCTCCAACTTCCACCTTCCTACCTCCCACAACTCACTACTCACCCATTAACCAAGTAACCCAATCAATGAAAAGACTCGCAGTAGACCTGCATTATTTACCCAATCTGGAATTTTTCGCAGCCATATCCGGAGCTGATGAGTTGTTGGTTTTTCCGGAGGATCTGTATCAAAGGCAATCCTTCCTGAATCGCACTCAAATCCGCCTCGCAAATAAGGTGGAAACGCTGAGTGTTCCCGTTCAGGGGCGAAGGCCTAAAATCCCAATGGAGGACGTGTTGATTGATTACAGCCAGAAATGGCAAGCAATTCACCTCAGAGGAATTCAAAGCGCTTACGGGAAAGCGCCGTTTTTCGAATATTTTTTCCCGTATTTCGAAAGCATCATTTCCCGGAAACCGGAGAGACTTTGGGATTTAAATTGGGAGATGCTGACAATCTGTCTTAAGATCCTTCAGTCGCCTGTCAAACTTGTCAAGAGCAAAAGAGATACAGATCTGACCGAAGTGACGGATATAAGGGCTCAAATAGAGCCCAAGACTAGTTTTTCGACCAGAAACTACTACAATCCGGTAGTTTACGGCCAACTTTTTGGCTTAGACTTTGAGCCTGATCTTAGTGTTCTCGATTTGTTATTCTGCGAAGGACCTGCAGCGAAAAACATAATCTTAAAGTCTGTAAAAAAACAATGAACAATCGCTAAAAGGATTGTGTTTTTAAAACAAATTCGGTAACATACGTACAGGATTATTAAACATTCAGAAAGAATAAAATGGAAGCAAAATTTTCGAACAGAGTCAAAGAGGTGATCTCTCTCAGTCGCGAAGAGGCTCTTCGTCTGGGACATGATTACATTGGCACAGAGCACCTCTTACTGGGGATGATTCGTGAGGGGGAGGGTGTAGCTGTTTCCATTCTTAAAAAATTGGGTGTGCCACTCGACGAGTTGCGCAGCGCAATTGAGCGGGCTGTGAAAGGCACCGCAAACCACAATGTGAAAAATATGGCAAACATACCTTTGACCAGACAGTCAGAGAAAGTGTTGAAAATTACGTATCTGGAAGCTAAAATCTTTAAAAGTCAATTGATCGGAACGGAGCATTTGCTGCTTTCTATTCTGAGAGACGAAGACAATATCGCAACCCAGATTCTAAACAAATTTGAGGTTAACTATGACTCCGTAAAAGAAATGCTTGAAATGTCATCTGATTCGCCAACTCCTCGGGCAAAAGCTGAGGCCGAAGATGGAGACGATGATGGATCTAAGCTTTTTGGTTCTTCAGGAAGCGGTACTGCTGCAAAGCCAGGAGCGGAAAAGTCCCGAACTCCGGTTTTGGATAATTTCGGTCGTGACCTTACCAAAATGGCTGAAGATGATAAGCTTGATCCGATCATCGGTCGTGATAAAGAAATTGAGCGGGTAGCTCAGATTCTTTCCAGAAGAAAGAAGAACAACCCAATTCTGATCGGCGAGCCTGGCGTAGGTAAAACAGCCATTGCTGAAGGTTTGGCCCTGAGAATTGTCCAGAAAAAAGTATCCCGGGTTCTTTTCAATAAGCGGGTGGTGACGCTGGATCTTGCTTCTTTGGTTGCAGGTACGAAATACAGAGGTCAGTTTGAGGAAAGAATGAAGGCCGTGATGAACGAGCTTGAGAAATCTCCAAACGTGATTCTGTTTATTGACGAGCTTCATACAATTGTAGGTGCCGGTGGCGCAAGCGGTTCTTTGGATGCTTCCAACATGTTTAAGCCTGCTTTGTCCCGTGGAGAAATCCAGTGTATCGGTGCAACTACCTTAGACGAATACAGACAATACATTGAAAAAGATGGTGCGTTAGCAAGAAGATTCCAAATGGTGATGGTGGATGCCACTTCCCCGGAGGAAACCATTCAGATTTTGCAAAACATCAAGGATAAATATGAAGATCACCATAACGTGATCTACACGGATGCTGCTATTGAGGCTTGTGTGAAACTTTCGGACAGATATATTTCAGATCGTTTCCTTCCGGATAAAGCAATTGATGTCCTGGATGAAGCCGGAGCACGTGTTCACATCAATAATATCCACGTTCCTGAAGATATCCTTAAACTGGAAGCTGAAGTAGAAAACATCAAAACTGAGAAAAACAGAGTGGTGAAATCTCAGAAGTATGAAGAAGCTGCTCAACTGAGAGATAAGGAGAAAAAACTTCTGGAGCAGCTGGAAACTGCCAAAATCAGATGGGAAGAAGACAGCAAGTCCAAGAGATTTACTGTTGAGGAGGAGAATGTCGCTGAAGTAATAGGGATGATGACCGGAATTCCTGCCAAACGTATCGCACAGAATGAAGGAGCTAAGCTTCTTAACATGATGGAAGAATTGAGTGGTAAAGTGATTGGACAGGAAGAGGCGATCAAGAAATTGACCAAGGCTATCCAGAGAACCCGAGTTGGGTTGAAAGATCCTAAAAAGCCAATCGGTTCCTTTATTTTCCTCGGACCAACCGGTGTAGGAAAGACGGAACTTGCCAAAATGCTCGCTTCCTATCTCTTCGATAAGGATGACGCTCTGGTAAGAATCGATATGTCTGAGTACATGGAGAAATTCTCCGTATCCAGACTGGTTGGAGCGCCTCCGGGCTACGTGGGTTATGAAGAAGGCGGACAGCTGACTGAGAAAATCAGAAGAAAACCCTATTCTGTGATCTTACTTGATGAGATCGAAAAAGCTCACCCGGATGTATTCAATATCCTTCTTCAGGTACTGGACGACGGTACCCTGACTGATGGACTGGGCAGAAGAGTTGATTTCAGAAATACTATCATCATCATGACTTCCAATATTGGAGTTCGTGACTTGAAAGATTTCGGTGCAGGAATCGGGTTTTCCAGCAAAGCAAAGCAGGATAATCAGGATGAAGTGATGAAGTCTACCATTCAGTCAGCATTGAAGAAGGCGTTCAGTCCTGAATTCCTGAATCGTTTGGATGATGTCGTTGTATTCAATTCACTTACCAGAGAGCATATCTACAAGATCATCGATATCAGTTTGAAGAAACTCTTCCACAGAATCACGGATCTTGGATATCAGATTGAATTGACAGAGAAAGCGAAAGAATTCCTTGCGGAAAAAGGGTACGACCAGCAATACGGTGCTCGTCCTTTGAATCGGGCAATTCAGAAATATCTGGAAGATGCGATCGCTGAGGAAATCCTGAAAGGTGATCTTTCCGAAGGAGATGTAATTACAGCTGATTATTTGGGAGAAGGAACTGAGTTAACGATCTCGGTGAAGAAAAAAGAGAAAGCTGATTAATTTCAAAAGCGATAAAAACAGAAAAACCCCGGGTGATGAACTCGGGGTTTTTCTGTTTTAAACATGAATGGTTAGCAATATTTCAATCCGCTTGCGGATTTTATTTCAACAGTATTTCAATTAAGTTTCTTTTAAAGGGAAAGGATAAAAAACAACAAAGCAACCCCAAGAACCAGGACCATTTTTTGAGCTTTTTGCTTGTCTTCCGCGGTCAGTTTTTTTCTTCGCAATACCAATACAGCGAGGCTTAATCCCAGGATTTGGAGTAGCAGACTCACTCCGTTCAAAGGACCCATCGGGGCTTGAACCAACTGGAAATTCGTGTTCAGAAGAGAAAGTGCACCCAGTATGATTCCTGTAATTCCGAAGAGAAATGAGCGCTGCAGCAAAACTCTTTCAGGTTGGTCGGTCCACTTCATTGAATTGAAAATTTAAGAATGTAAAATGAGGAATTGATTGAGTATAGAGAGTTTGGAATATCGGACAGAAAACACTTCCAGCCCTACTTTCCAATCATACCTTTTCGCTGCGCAAAGTAAGCAGCTATTTCTTCACCGGACAGGCAATTTAATGTCATTTCTTTGGTTAAACCTCCTTTTCTTCCGACCAAAACACCATATTTCATATCGGCATAGCCATCCATTTCATGGGCATCCGGATTGATCGAAAGTTTCACTCCTTGCTCCATCGCATAGCGAACCCATCTCCAATCGAGGTCGAGTCTCCAGGGATTTGCGTTGATTTCGATCACGACATTATTTTTTGCGCATGCATCAATGATTGTTTTATGATCTATCGGATAGCCTTCTCTTCGGAGTAAAAGCCTGCCAGTCGGGTGACCCAAAATGGTTGTATATGGATTTTCAATCGCCCGAAGCAATCGCTCAGTGGCACGCTTGATGTCCATATTGAGAATCGAATGGACGGAAGCAACAATAAAGTCAAAGCTCGCCAGCACATCCTCCGGGTAATCCAAACTTCCGTCACTCAGGATATCACTTTCGATCCCTTTGAAAATGCGGAAAGGAGCTAATTCGGTATTCAGTTGATCAATTTCTTTATGTTGCTTTTCTATGCGCTCGATTTCCAGTCCTCCTGCGTAAAAAGCCGTGCGACTGTGATCTGAGATTCCAAGGTAATCGTAACCCAATTCCTTGCAGTATTCGGCCATTTGTCTCAACGTATGCTTGCCATCACTATAGGTAGAGTGATTGTGCAGGATTCCCCGAAGGTCCTTTTCTTCCAGCAAAACAGGGATTTTGTTTTCCTTGGCGAGAGAGACTTCGTCGAAACCTTCCCGCATTTCGACAGGAATAAATTGCAAGCCATTTTTTGAGAAAAACTCTTCCTCAGTCTTATAATCCTTCTTTTTGAGTTTTTCTGCGATGGATTCTTTTTCGTCCACCAACAAAGCCAAATGAGATTTGGAAGCAGTCAATGCCAATTTATTTTGGATGAAATCGGGTTTTGCGCAGAAATGAACCTGAACATTCAAATCAAGTTCATTCACTTTTCCTCTCCAGGAAAATGGGCTTGATTGGGAAAGGTCCCATTCAATTCTGCTCCAGGTTTTCAATTTTTCTTTTCCTCCAAAAAGAGAAGCAAGACCGATCAGCCATTCTGCTTCAGAGATGATTTCCATCTTTCTGGCAAAATCTCCGACAATCGAAATTTCAGAATCAGGCAAAATAGATTTAAGCTCTTCAGTCAGGTTTTCGATCACTTCTTCAATGTCTGCGTAAAGCCATTTTCCTGCATTCGAAGCCTTGAATTCCAGGTTTTGAATAATCGTCTCCTGGGTTTTTTCGCCGAATCCTTTGATTTTGGCCACTTTTCCGGATTGGCAAGCCTCCATCAACTCGTGCGTTGAAGTAATGCCCAATTCCTCCCAAAGTATCTTTACTTTTTTTGGCCCCAGTCCTTTTATCTGAAGTATCTCCAGAACTCCGGCTGGAGTTTTCTCAATTAATTGATCTAAGAGTGGAAAGGATTCAGTGGTTTTCAATTCCTGAATGGCTTCCAATACACTTTTTCCTACCCCCGGGATTTTCGCCAGGTCTTCGTCACTGATGCTCATCAGATCCTGATCTCCGCGATCAAACGAATTGAGCGCTCCCTGATAGCCTCTGATTTTAAATGGATTTTCCTCATGGAGTTCCATGAGCTGAATACTCAACTTGAGTTTCTTCAGAATTGTCTTATGATCCAAAATCTTAGTATTTGCGTTAAGAAACTGAGACAAATGTCTTCAATATTGTTTCAATTTAAAGGTCTAAGACTTAACTTAAAATTTTGAACCCAAATAACGAAAAATGAACTATTGGATGGTTAAATCGGAGCCTGTGTCCTATTCCTGGGATGATTTCTCAGCAAAGCAAGAGGAGGTCTGGGATGGCGTGCGAAATTATCAGGCGCGAAATTCTTTGCGGGACATGCGGTTGGGTGATGCAGTATTGTTTTACCACAGCGGAAAAGATAAAGCGGTTGTTGGAATCGCTGAAGTTTCTCAGGAAGCATTCCCCGACCCAAAAGATTCTGCCTGGATTGCGGTTAAATTGAAGGCAAAGAGACCTTTAAAATCTCCGGTGACGTTGGAAATGATCAAAAGTGAGTATCGGCTTTCGGAACTCCCAATGCTGAAGCAATCGAGACTTTCCGTCTTGCCGGTTGGAAAGGAAGAGTTTGATTTATTATTGAAAATGGGCTCATGAAATCGAGCATGACTCAAGCGACACACAGAGTGATGATCATCAGCTATGCGAGATTCCACCTGCCTGACGGCAGTCAGGTGTGGCCATTAAAAATCAATTATAGACACATGAAAAAGCTTTTGATACTTACCGCATTTTTGATTTTGAGTTTTCGGGTTTTTGCTCAGGTAAAATTCGTAGCCAGATTTGAGGTTGACGCAGAGTTATATGGCCCGGTTTTCGAAATGGTGCGGGCAGATAATTCCTTGGTTTCCTTCCGGGTCATACCTGAGAAATCAATCAGTTTCAAGAAAAATTTCCAGTATTTCGTCACAGATTCTGATCTCAATACCAAAGGGTTAGTCGAATTTCCGGTACGAGAAGGGTTTGATATGATCGGGTTTGATACGGAGGGAACCCAGTTGTATGTTTTGTTCCAAAAAGGAAATTTCGAGAAGGTAGAAAAATACATTCTGACTATTGATTTACCATCCAAAAATGGGTTTGAGTTTGATGCTAATAATCTGCTTAGCATTGAGTTGGTGGAGTTTTTAGTCGTCGATGGCAAAGCAGTTTTCATGGGAACTTCCGATTCACGACCAGTCATGCAGATTTTTGATATGAAGGAAAAAAGCATCCATACGGTTCAGGGGATTTTTGCCGAAGATACCCAGATTCTTCAAATCAGAAAAATGTCAGAAATTGATGCAATTGATGTGGTTTTGAGCAGGAAAGGCCAGTTCCGGAATCGCGAACTCCTGGTCAATACCTATGACATGTTGGGGAATTTGATCAGAGAAGTCAAAGTTGACCAGTTTGGAGATCCGGGACAAGAAATTTTGGATGCCTTACTTCTTCATGGAGAGGAAGACTATCAGCAAATGATGATCGGATCTTTTGGACTTGAAAGGAGAGGTGCCTATCAGGGAATGTATCTGATGGAAATTAATGAGTTTGGGGAACATCAATTTAAGCTCTATACCCTCGATGATTTCCCCAACTTTTACAACTATCTGGATGAGAAGTCAAAGCAGAAAAAGGATGCTGAAACGCTCAAAGAGATCGAAAAAGGAAAGATTCCGGGGATCAAAAATGTCTATTCGATTCGGGATGTCAGAGAGACTGAAGATGCCTATTACGTTTACTTTGATCACGTAAATATTATGGATTCCAAAGGCAGTATAAATTCCGGGTTGTATTCTCCGACCAGTGCCTATCGGTATGACCGACTCACCAGAATGGGTTACAATCCCAGTTTCAACGACCCTTTTTATTTCAATCGATACCCTGTGGCTTCAACCTATCAGGTTATTCCTGAGTACCAGTACATTTCTGCCCACTTTATCAAGGTCGGGAAGGAAGGTCAGGTGATCTGGGATAATTCGAGTACCTACGATGAATTGACTACCACTTCCCCAAATGCTTTTGGGGAAATCGCAGTGGTAGGAGATGACCTTTACCATCTTTATGTAGAGAATCAGACGATCAGAATGAGTTATTTCAAAAATGGGGAAAAGGTATTCGAGCACCTGGATTTTGAGTTGGGACTGACGGATGAGAATGAGCGGATACGGGAAACAAATCCCGAAAGTCTGAAAATAGCGTATTGGTACGATCGGTATTTTTTGCTGAGCGGAACCCAGAAAATCCGCTTCCTCAATGAGTCCGGCAGGGAAGAGACCAAAGAGGTGTTTTTTATCACCAAAGTCCTCGTGGATGGGGATTTGTACCAGCCAAAGGACCTGAAGGACTAGATTTATTTTTATATTTACCCCCAAATCTCACCCATGCAAAAAAGGCTAATACTAGACCAAGGACAGATTGGGATCATTCTCAGGAGGTTCTGTCACCAACTGATCGAAAATCACGATGATTTCGAAAACACAGTACTTTTAGGTTTGCAGCCCCGCGGGACGATTTTGCTGGATAAGATCGTAGCCCTTTTGGAGGAGATTTCCGGAGTGAAAGTGCCATCAGGATACCTGGATGCTACTTTTCATCGGGACGATTTTCGCAGAAGAGATTTTCCGCTCAAAGCGAATGAAACCAAAATCGATTTTCTGGTTGAAGGAAAAAAGGTGATTCTTGTGGACGATGTGCTCTACAAAGGCAGATCGGTAAGAGCCGCAATGGATGCGATGATTGCCTTTGGCAGACCACAAAAAGTAGAATTGATGGTGCTGGTGGATCGCATTCTGACCAGAGATTTCCCTATCATGCCGGACTATTTTGGGATTAAAGTGAATACCCTCGAAAGTCAGCATGTGGTGGTGGAATGGGCGGATCAGGGTTTTGAAAAAGATGCAATTTGGATCACAGAGAAAGTTAAAAGCTAATCATGTCTCAACTCAGTACAAAGCACCTCCTCGGAATTAAAAACCTAACGCTGGATGATGTTCAGCTTATCCTTGATACGGCATCCAATTTCAAAGAAGTGATCAACCGGCCGATTAAGAAAGTCCCTTCTCTGAGAGACATTACGATCGCCAATGTTTTTTTCGAAAACTCTACCCGTACCAAGCTTTCCTTCGAACTCGCAGAAAAAAGACTTAGTGCGGACGTAGTCAATTTCTCCTCTGGCAGCAGTTCGGTGAAAAAAGGAGAATCTCTGGTCGATACCGTCAATAACATCCTCTCCATGAAAGTTGACATGGTTGTGATGAGACATTCAAGTCCTGGAGCGCCACATTTTCTGAGCAGAAATGTAAAAGCAAATGTCATCAATGCCGGTGATGGCACTCATGAGCATCCGACACAGGCGCTGCTCGATGCGTTTTCGATCAAAGAAAAACTCGGAGAAATCGCCGGAAAGAAAATAGCGATCATCGGAGATATCCTACATTCGCGAGTTGCCCTCTCCAATATTTTTTGCCTGAAAATGCTGGGAGCTGAAGTAATGGTCTGCGGTCCGATTACCTTGATTCCAAAGTACATCAGCAGCCTTGGAGTAAAAGTAGAATTGGATGTGAAAAAAGCTCTGGAATGGTGCGATGTGGCTAACGTCCTTCGAATTCAACTGGAGCGCCAGCAAATCAAATATTTCCCAAGCCTGAGAGAATACTCACTTTATTATGGAATAAATAAGAGATTACTTCAGCAGCTGAACAAAGAAATTGTAATCATGCACCCGGGACCGATCAACAGAGGAGTGGAATTGAACTCAGACGTGGCTGATTCCGAACATTCGATTATCCTGAATCAGGTAGAAAACGGTGTCGCCGTTAGGATGGCTGTTCTCTACCTTCTGGCAGGACAAAAAGGTTAAAATAAAAGCTCCGGATGATTCCGGAGCTTTTATTCTTATTATTCACCTGAGTAATTTCTCCATCTGCCACCACCGACGTAGAAGCCGAGAGTGAAACCAAAATACTGGTTGACAGCCTCACCAATTACGTCTCCGCTGATATTTTGAAGATCACTTGGGGGAACAAAATTATATTCAGCCGCCATTCGGAATTTCCCCAACTCCACACCCGCTCTTAGCATGGGCGCCCATTTGAAATTTGCTTCAAGATTTCCTGGTCCATCAGGATTATCAAAATCACTGTTTCCAATGTCTATGTTGCTTAGCGCATAGTATCCAAAACCACCACCAATAAATGGGGCAACATTGCTCTTTCCATTGTTGAAGTAATAATCGAAGGTTGCTGTCACTGAAGCATTTCCGGAAACTTCACCTTCATAATCTTCGGAGATATCATAGTAGGTAACTTCTTTTGCCAAAACAGCGGTTCCTAGCCTGAGACCGACACTCATATTGTTTGCGATATTAATCTTAGGCTCAAGACTGAAAAGAGCTCCAATTCCCCCTCCTTTCGGAATTGCTGGTCCCACATCCATTCCCATTCTGAATCTTCCGGCTTGCTGCGCTACCGTAATTTGGCTTCCTGCCAAAAATAAAATGACTATCAAAAGTTTTTTCATTGGATAAGTTTTGGGGTTAATTTTTTATATGGGATTTTTTGCTCAAAAAAGATTCCAATTCTTCGTAACCTAATAGTCTTAGCTGTAGTTTTAATCACAAAATCACTTTTATGCTAGTTGTTAATAATTTGGTCAAGCGGTATGGGAAGCAAAATGCCGTCGATGATATTTCTTTTGAGCTTCAGGGAGGCGAGGTGGTAGGCCTTTTGGGGCCAAATGGTGCGGGTAAAAGCACAACGATTAAGTGCATTGTCGGATTACTTCGAAAAACATCCGGAGAGATTACAATTGGCGGATTCGATCATCTGAGCGTGGAGGCAAAGCGATTTTTCAGCTATATCCCGGAGACACCTTATGTATATGATTTGCTCACAGTTCAGGAGCACTTGCAGTTTATCGCTCAGGCGTATGGTGTAAAGGAATGGAAAATCAAAGCAAATGAGCTTTTGGAGATGTTTGAGCTGGATGATAAGCGGGATAAGCTTGGAAGAGATTTGTCAAAGGGAATGAGGCAGAAGGTTTCGATTTGCTGTGCACTTTTGCCGGATCCTCAATTGCTGTTTTTTGACGAACCCATGATCGGTTTGGATCCAAAAGCGATCAAAAACACCAAGAAAATTTTCAAGGAATTGAAAGAGGCGGGAAAGACGATCTTGGTAAGTACACACATGATCGACAGCGTGGAGTCTATCGCGGACCGGATAATGATCCTGAAAGATGGAAGAATCCTCGGAAACGATACGATTGCCAACCTGAAGCAACAGTTTGTACAGGATGAGGGGACGACTCTGGAGGATCTGTTTTTAGAATTGACAAAAGATGAATGAAATCCGTCTTTTGTTCAGGAAGGATATTTTTATCCTGATCAATAACATCAAACTTATTCTTAGAAATCCGCTCAGGTTAATTCCTTATGGGGCTTTTGTAGCTTATTTCTTTTTCATCTATTCCCGGCGGATGAGTTCCGGCGGGGAGCCTGAGAGTAGCGATTTGCAGAATATAGATTCCAGCGGATTGGAGCAGGTAGATTTTGGAATGCAGAATATCGTGGGTGCCCTGACTTTGGCAGCACTGGGAATTATGATCTTTCAGCTTTACAGTTCCACCAAAAGGAACGTCAGCTTTTTCAAAATGGCAGACGTGAATTTGCTTTTTACTGCCCCGGTCAAGCCTTCAAATATTCTGATTTATTACATGGCGCGTTCAATTTTGCCGGCATTGGGAGGGAGTATACTTTTCATAGCCTACACAGCGAGCCAGATGGCAAAATCATTTGACCTCACGGTTGGGAATATGGCCTTCCTGATTTTGGCAATGGCCTTATTCTTCTTCATGATTTCACCGATCCGGTTTCTGGTCTATACTCTGCATACCAAATACGGAGTGATGGAATACATCCGAACCGGAGTGATTGTTTTGGGAATTGCGCTGGGTGCGATGATTCTCATTCCGGGATTGATGGCTGAAAAATTTTGGCAGGGGATGTTTTCCTGGATTGCTTCTCCCTGGTTTGATTTCTTTCCTTTGGTGGGCTGGAGCAGAGGAATTGCAAGCTATTTATCACATCAAAATCTCATTCTCTCTTTTGCATTCATCGCTTTGTATGGCTTGGCTTATTTCGTGGTAGTAAAACTGGTGATTCAATTTGCCGGATATTATTACGAGGATGTATTGGAGGCTACCAACACAAATGAAGAAAAACTCGAAAAGGCAAGAGGTAAAAAAGAAGTGGAGGAAGGAGGTTACAGTCTCAACGCCAAAAAGCAATTAGCACTTCCTGATTTCGGGGTAGGGGCAAAAGCCTTTTATTGGAGAAATTATGTCCACAGTTCCAGGCAGGACTTTCATCCATTGTTTGGGATCTATAGTTTAGGTATGGCAGGTTTGGGAATTTTGTTTGCCGGATTATCTCATTTTGATTGGTTTTCGCATAAGATTTTGAATGTATATCTGATTTTAATTCTCGGGATTTACTTCATGGCCGGAATCGGAAGGACTTCTATCGGAGATCTGAAAAAGCCATTTTTCATTTTGATCCCTGCGAGCTGGACTTCTAAGTTTTGGAATATGATCAAGCTGGATATCCTTCAGATGGTTCTATTCGCCTTGGCTTTGATCGTGCCTTCGGTCCTGATTGCAGGTTTAAGTCCGGGATTGATACCAGCCTTTTTGATTTCTATCATCGCATTCTATCTCACAGGATTTGCGATCAATTTGATTCCGCAGGTTGCGTTGGAGGAGACATGGGATAAGAAGCTGATCAAACCAGTCATGATTGGCGGGATTTTCATCTTTGGAATTATTCCGACTTTGATTTTGAGCATAATCGTTTTTGCCTTCACGGAGCAATTTGTCTGGGCAATGGTCACCAGTGCTTTTGGGATGAGCATTATCGCTGCGATTTTGCTTCACGTTTCATTGGATGTTTTGAAGCGATTGGAGTTTAAGGAAATGTAAAAAGTAGTCGGTGATAGTTATCAGTCTCAGGGTTCAGCGTCGATGCAAAGTCCGCAAAATATTATTTTGTTTAAAAGACGTAGATTCGCTGCCTGCAGAAAAATTCCTGTAATTTTGAATACCAAATATGACTACGCATGATCTATAATTCCATCATCGATACTATCGGAAACACTCCGATGATCCGCCTGAATAAACTATCCAAAGACATCAAAGGTGAAATTTTGGTCAAGGTGGAATACTTCAATCCCGGCAACTCCATGAAAGACCGAATAGCCGTGAAAATGGTGGAGGATGCCGAAAAAGCCGGTTTGCTGAAACCGGGAGGAACGCTCATCGAAGGAACAAGCGGAAACACCGGTATGGGTTTGGCCCTTGTCGCTGTTGCAAAAGGGTACCGCTGTATTTTCACCATGGCTGACAAGCAGTCGAAAGAAAAAATCGATATTCTGAGAGCAGTGGGTGCTGAAGTGGTCGTATGCCCGACCAACGTGACTCCGGACGATCCGAGATCCTATTATTCTGTCGCACAGAAATTAAACAGGGATATCCCTAATTCATATTACCCAAATCAGTACGACAACTTATCCAATTCCATTGCTCATTACGAGACGACCGGACCTGAGATTTGGAAAGATACGGAAGGTAAAATCACTCATTACGCAGCTGGAGTGGGTACCGGCGGTTCGATGTGCGGAACTGCGAAGTATTTGAAAGAGCAAAATCCAAATGTAATCACAGTAGGAATTGATACCTACGGGTCAGTTTTCAAGAAATATAAAGAGACAGGGATCTTTGACGAAAAGGAGATCTACCCGTACCTGACAGAGGGAATCGGAGAGGATATTCTTCCAAAAAACGTGGATTTCAGCCTGATTGATCATTTCATCAAAGTGACGGATAAAGACGCTGCGGTGATGACGCGGAGACTGGCGAAAGAAGAAGGACTTTTTGTGGGATGGTCTTGCGGATCTGCTGTTCACGGAGCACTTGAGTACGCCAAAGAAAACCTCAAAGAAGGGGATCGCATGGTGATTATACTTCCTGATCACGGCACGCGTTATCTGGGTAAAGTGTACAACGACGAGTGGATGAGAAATCATGGTTTCCTGGAGGACAGGACTTTCTCCACCGCCAGAGACATCATCGCTCTTCGAAGCAATTATACCCTGGTTGCAACTTCCAAAACTGATTCAGTTCGGGAGGCTATTGGTCTGATGAACAGTAAGAGTGTTTCTCAAATTCCGGTGATGGAAAATGGGGAAGTGGTAGGAAGCTTAACCGACAATAAACTTTTGGCTCGAATCATTGAAAATCCATCTTTGAAAGATGCTCAGGTGGCGGATGTGATGGAAGCTTCGATGAAGTTTGTCGCGATGGACAGTACGCTTGATGTGCTTTCATCAATGGTTGAAAAAGAAAAGGCTGTGTTGGTTCGTGATGTTCAAAATCAGATTCACATCATCACCAAGCATGATATTCTTGAAGCCTTTACTAAATAAGGAATTCCTTAAATGACCCATCCAAAACTGGAAAAACTTCTTTCCACAGAAATAGATTTTGATATCAAAGCTTCATTTGCAAAAGCCTGGGAACTGTATAAATCCCAGGCTTTACTGCATTTGACCTTTATGATTTTGTTGTTTTCGATACAGGGACTGTTCGTAATCTATCTGACGGATTACATTGCTTTGTACAGCCTTTTCCTTGCCCCGCCACTTTATACCGGATTCTTTTTGGTAGCCAATAAAAGCAGTCAGGGCCAGCCTGTGAGATACATGGATTTTTTTGGTGGATTCGGGTACTGGTTTTTGATGATCAGCATTTGGCTGATCGCCCAGATTCTCGTTGTTATCGGTTTGTTTGCGTTGGTGATTCCGGGGATTTATCTGGCAGTTTCCTACATGTTCGCAGTGCTGTTCGGGATTTTCGGAGGATTTGATTTCTGGACTTCTCTGGAATACAGCAGAAAGCTGGTGACGCGAAACTGGTGGAAATTCTTCCAGTTCTTCGTGATTTTAGTAGTCATGAATCTGATCGGAGCAGTCTTTGTTTTGATCAATCCAGTTGCAGCGATCTTGTTTATAGTGGCTATTTGTATATCCCTTCCGATGACCTTTTTGGTCATTTATGTGGTTTTTGAAGAGCTGACCAAAGAGGCTTTAAGTACAGACGAAGATGAATCTGATGCTACTAACTATTGATTAAGAATAGTATTATATTTTTTAAATACCTATCACTTTGTGCAAATTGTTTTACCTGAATTGATTGCAAATTGCTGTTTCTTCCCAAAAGATCAGTTTTGAATTGCCCTACTGAAAGTACTCCACTATTGAGACTTTGGAAGATCATAGTAGGAGTATAAAGATTTGCATTATCTACGACTCCGGTTTAGCCAGGTCCCCCTGTGTCTGTGAGGTTATAATTCATTCCAGAAAGAATCCAATCGCCTGATTTGAAGGTATTGGTTAGCTTTTTCTTTTCAGATTCAAGGTGTTTTAGGATCATATTTTACTCTATTCCTCTACACGGAAAGCAAAAAAAGATCTAGACCTAGAATTGGAGCTATCTGATAAATCAAAATTGGAGGCTGTATATTTTGAAATTAAGTGATTATTAATTTCAATACCTGAATTTACCCAAAAGAAACTTGGCCCAATACCGGAAATTATTTTTTTGTATCCGAGCGGTGGATTAATGAGTTTAGCAGTCCCCGTAATTTTCCCCGTACTAAATAACAAGTTAAATATTCCTTCATTTAGAAGAATTAATTTACTTGATAGTTTATATTCTAATCCATTGTAATTTAAAAACAATTTGCTTCCTGCTGCACTAAAGGGAACAATTTCGCCTTCTTCATTTAAAATTCTTACCTTATTAGTAGCACCCGGTTGATCAGCAAGGTCTTTCGACTTATCCCTTAGTTCACGTATACTTAGAAACGGGTCAAAATCAAAATCCTCAAACAAATATTGAACGGTATTCTGCCGATCATACATTATCTCGGGAATAAGTATTTCAATTTTTAAGGTATCTCCGACTTTAAATACTTCCTTTTTGGGAGTAACTTCTACAGGCCATTGAAACTCCTTGCTCATGTACAAGGTGTCATCATCGGTACATGAAAATGAAAAAAGCGTGAATGAGAAAAGAAGCTGTGCAATTAACCCAGCCCTTTTTTTTATTATCCTAGTACCCATAGCTTTGTACAAGTTGGTTTACCTGAAGGGATTGTAAATTACTATTCCTTTCAAAAAGATCAGTTTTGAATTGATCAATTGAAAACACGCATATTCACTACCATTCTTCGACTTTAAATGCAAAAAAAGGTCTAGCCCAATCCTCGTTGCTTGGATTTTCAAAGTTTGAAGCTGTGTTTTGGGTAATCAGGTGATAATTTAATCTTTCTCCTGAATTGACAATAAAAAAAGTGGCTCCAACACCTGCAATAATTTGATCATATCCTCCCGGAGGGTCAATTAATTTGGCTGGCTCTCTCGCGCTAATATTAAATGAAATTAAATAAATCCCCGGTTTCCTTACTATCATCTTGGAAGACAGTAAATAACTTTCCCCATAATAAACTAAATCCAATTCTCCTCCTCCTGACCCAAATGGAGAAATTCCTCCAATTTGATTAATAAACTGAAAGGATTGAATTGCTCCCGGTTGTCCTGCAAGGGGTTCAGATTTTTCAGTAAGCTCAATAATTCTTACACTTGTTTCAAAATTATAATCCTCAAAGAGGTATTTTACTTCGTTCTCTCGGTCATTTAAAATTTTTTCAAACTGAATATTTATATTAATCGTATCGCCTGTTTTAAATATTTCTTTAGCTGGTGCCAATTTGACTGGAAACTGGAATTCCTTTGAAAGGTATAATTTTTCCTTTGTACATGATCCCAATGTAAAAAGAGATAAAATAACTACACAAGCTTTATATTTAACTATCATTTGTTTAATATCCATAGCTTTGTACAAGTTGGTTTACCTGAATTGATTGTAAATTATTATTCCTGCCTAAAAGATCAGCATTGAATTGCCCTACTGAAAGTACTCCACTATTTAGGCTTTGGAATATCATGGCAGGAGTATAGAGATTTACATTATCGATGACTCCGGTTTAGCCAGGTTCCCCAGTGTTTGTGAGGTCATAATTCATTCCCGAAAGAATCCAATCGCCTGATTTGAAGATATTGGTTAGCTTTTTCTCTTTAGGTTCCTGGTGTTTTAGGATCATATTTTACTCTATTCTACAACACGGAAAGAAAAAAAGGGTCTAGCCCAATCAATACTGTCTGGTAAACCCAAATTCGTGTTTGTATTTTCACTAATTAAGTATTGATTGATATCAATACCAGAATTAACCAAAAAGTATGATGGGCCAACACCGGAAATTATTTTTTTGTATCCGGGCGGTGGATTAATGAGTTTAGCAGTCCCCGTAATTCTCCCTGTACTAAATAACAAGTTAAATATTCCTTTGTTTAGAAGAATAAATTTACTTGATAGTTTATATTCTGATCCATTGTAATTTAAAAACAATTTGCTTCCTGCTGCACTAAAGGGAACAATTTCGCCTTCTTCATTTAAAATTCTTACCTTTTCGTTAGCACCTGGTTGATAAACGAGGTCTTTTGATTTATCCTTTAGTTCACGTATACTTAGAAACGGGTCAAAATCAAAATCCTTAAACAGATATTGAACGGTATTCTGCCGATCATACATTATTTCGGGAATAAGTATTTCAATTTTTAAGGTATCTCCGACTTTAAATACTTCATTAGCAGGAGTTATTTTTACAGGTAAATTAAACTCCTTGCTCATGTACAAGGTGTCATCATCGGTACATGAAAATGAAAAAAGCGTGAATGAGAAAAGAAGCTGGGCAACTAGCCCAGCCCTTTTTTTTATTTTCCTAGTACCCATAGCTTTGTACAAGTTGGTTTACCTGAGTGGATTGCAAATTATTATTCCTGCCTAAAAGATCAGCATTGAATTGCCCTACTGAAAGTACTCCACTATTTAGGCTTTGGAATATCATGGCAGGAGTATAGAGATTTGCATTATCGATGACTCCGGTTGTTCCAGGTTCCCCAGTATCCGTGAGGTCATAATACATCCCACGGGGTATCCAATAGTTTGAAATTGAAGTATCGGAAGGCTTTTGGTATTCAAGATTCAGGATAAGATTATCAGAAATTCCCTGACCTGCGCCACCTGAAAATCCACTGTAGTACATACTTCCATAAAGCCCGCCTATATAGGCTCCCCAGGCTTCGGCTACTGCTATCCTTCCGCTCCCGGTGGTGTTCTTACTGCCATAGCCTCCATTGGTTACGATGTAGCTGATGTAATCAGTCCAGTATCCATTACCGACCAAAGTATTATGTGTGGCATGTGCCATTTCATGATAAATGGTTTCTACTATATCCGCTGTAGACTGGGTAGTTCCGCCGCTTTTACCATATCGTAGTGTGATGTCAGGAAGTAGATTTTGCAAAATTTGTTTTGCCGCCACACCCAACGGACCCGATACTCCGGCCAGGTAAAAATCTAATCCCAGGGAGATAAGCGAAGTATTGAACAAAGTGCGGAGCATCGGAGCTGAGGCACCTTGTGTGATACGAGAAGATATCCAAATATTAAGTGCACTTGCGGAATAGTTAATTCCTAATTGTCCATTTTTCAATTTTGCGTCTCGGATTGTGTTCCAAGTGTGCCCTGCAACCCATTGCGTAGCAGCATTACTATTAGGGTTTGAGTTGTAAGGGAAGGTGTAAGAAACATTCTCCAATTGTGCTGTGGTAAATTCTCCTAAGGTCTTACTGACTGGAATTGCAAATTGCCAGAATTTCCACACGTCATTTATCCCACGAATTTTGGATGAGCCGTTGGTAAAATGGACGGAAACAATTGCTTTTTTTCGATAATTGACCGAAATGGAATATTGCCCGTTAGCCTGGGTCAGTGCTCTGCGAAGTTTAAACCATCTTCTTGTTTTAACCAAAACACTACCCAAGGGAACATCCACATTTATAGAATTATCTTGGACTTTGATTGTGCCTGCCACTGTATTTATCGTATTTAATCTGGAATTACTTTTATAATCCTCTATGATTTCATCCTGATTGCCCGACTGTTTCATCATCAGATTATACAGTTCTACTCGGTTAATACCCATCTCATCCAAATGGCGGGTAGCCTCAAGCGTATTGTTTACTAAATTTTCTCTTGCCACAGGACATCCAGGATCAGTATTCGATGGGTCATAACAACCAGGGGGCACCGGATTCCAAGGGTCTTGGTCCTGAATATCTCCATCATCCTCATGGTATAAATAAACATCGGAAATTACGTCATATGGAACATTCACCGTGATTGGATATTGGAAGGGTACTAGGGTGTAAAAATATGTGATTCCATCCTGGCCGACTGCCGGGTCATGATAATAATCCCCTATAAATTGTACGTCCTGATCTAAAGGATAATCCCACAAATCATAATTGGTCAAGTCAAGTGCTGCAAGCTGATCGTAATTTTGAGGTTTAAATTTAACATAGCGGTGAGTAGGGCTTACGGTTGAAGAGCAGTTAGTGCAGTTAGTTCTTCGATTTTCTTTTTGATATTGGCTTTCCAGTTGGTCCATCGCCAATCTTACATTTTCAATAGTAAAAGGATTGTTTCTTTTTTCACCCAATACAATCAGGCTTTCAGGGTCAACACGACCTAATAAATCGTTTTGAGGATTTTGAATTGATTCATCTATTTCACAGGATGTGAAAAAGCCAATGAAAAAAATCGCTAGGCAAAGGTTAATGCTTTTCGTTTAATTGTCGGTTTTTGGTTAAAAAGAAGATATAGTTGAAATATAATTAAGCTTTAGGTAACTATGCAACTTTATACTATTAAATTTTTAAGAATTTTCACTTGAGTAAGAGTTAACTCGGAAAGCTTTAAGTACAGTCGAAGATGAATCTACTCATGAGTAAGAATCATTGCTTCCAGCCTTGATCTCACTTTCTCAGCAAACTCATCAATGGCGGTTTTGGAAGCAGCAGGTGGTTTCATTGGAGAAGAAAAATAGATTCTGACTTTCCCCGGGGAAAGCAATAAGGATCCTCTTTTTATGATTTTATCGGCGCCGATGACTGCCATCGGCAAAATTGGAATTCCGGTTTCGATGGAAAGTCTGAATGCACCTTTTTGAAAAGGAAGAAGAGTGGCCTCAGTATCATTTCGGGTTCCTTCAGGAGCTACCACAACAGATATTCCGCTGTTCAGGATTTTCATCAGCTTTTCCAGACTTGCCCTTCGCGACTCGGTATCGCTTCGAACCACCCATACGGCCAGTTTTCCCACGACGGCTCCAAAAACCGGAATCTTCTTAAGTTCTTTTTTGCCGATGGCCCGGACTTCCTGAGGGATCGACAAGGGGATGATAGGTGCGTCTAAAAAGGAACGGTGATTAAAGATGTAGATATATGGCTTGGTTAAATCTATGAACTCTTTGCCGTGGACTTCATAGCGAATGCCTGAGAGAAAAGACCAGATTCCTGCCCATAACCGAATGAAGAAGAAAGAGATTTTTCCTCCTTTGGAACTCAGGATTAGCGGAATCACAATAAACAAACCAAACAGCAGCATCAAAACAATAAAAAGTATTGCTGCATAGAGCGTATAAATAGCCTTAAAGATTTTCATCCTCGGAAAGAATCGGTAATTTTGGGGTATAATTATTCTTCACTCTTTGCTTGCAAAAGCCCCTGAGCAATTAGGGGCTTTTTTATTTGCATATAGAAATACAGCAATCAATTTTAAAGCTATTGCTGCAAATAACCAATTGAATCGTAAGAGCACCGACAGGTATTGAAGCATTTTTCGATTCAGTTTTCTTGAAATATAAGAAAATCAGTACCTTTGCAGTCCGTTCGGTTGAGCGGGGTGTTTTGGACCCATCCAAAGCATATATCATACACTAAAAAACCTCAGCCTGATGACTCTAAGGCGGTTGAAATTCAGAGTTAGTAAACGATATGTCAAAAAAAGAGGATTTTAACTGGGAAGACTTCGAGACCAGAGGCTTCGGAGAAGGCTACTCTAAAGAGCAGAAAGCTCAAATGGAAGCTATGTACACCGGAACCTTGACTGAGATCACTGAGAAAGAAGTGATTAAAGGAACGGTTGTAGGAATAACTGAAAAGGATGTAATCATCAATATCGGATTCAAATCTGATGGATTGGTTCCTTTGAGTGAATTCCGGGATGTAGCTGAGATCAAAGTTGGTGATACTGTAGAAGTATTCATCGAGGAGCAGGAAAATGCTTTGGGTCAATTGATCCTTTCACGTAAGAAAGCGAAAATCGTTCGTGCATGGCAGGACATCGAAGGAGCCCTCGAGAATGACAGCGTGATCGAAGGTTTGGTAAAAAGAAGAACAAAAGGTGGTTTGATCGTAGATATCTACGGTGTAGAAGCCTTCTTGCCAGGTTCCCAAATCGACGTGAAGCCGATCAGAGATTTCGATATCTATGTAGGTAAGAAGATGGAAGTGAAAGTGGTAAAGATCAACCACGCAAATGATAACGTAGTAGTTTCTCATAAGATATTGATCGAGAAAGATCTCGAGAAGCAGAAAGCTGAGATCCTCAACAACCTTGAGAAAGGTCAGGTATTGGAAGGTGTAATCAAGAACATGACCAACTTCGGTGTATTCATCGATTTGGGTGGTGTAGACGGATTGCTTCACATTACAGATATCTCTTGGGGTCGTATCAATCATCCGGAAGAAGTACTGCAGCTTGATCAGAAAGTTCAGGTTGTTGTTCTTGACTTCGATGATGATAAGAGAAGAATTTCATTGGGTATGAAGCAATTGACTTCTCATCCTTGGGATTCATTGGCTTCAAGCCTGGAGATCGGTTCAAGAGTAAAAGGTAAGATCGTAAACGTTGCAGATTACGGTGCATTCCTTGAGCTTGCTCCTGGTGTAGAAGGTTTGATTCACGTTTCTGAAATGAGCTGGTCACAGCACTTGAGAAACCCTGCTGACTTCGTGAAAGTAGGAGACGAAATCGAAGCAGTTGTATTGACTTTGGATAAGGACGACAGAAAGATGTCTCTTGGCATCAAGCAGTTGACTGAAGATCCATGGACTAAGCAGGACATGAGCACTAAGTACGCTGTAGGTACTAAGCATAAAGGAGTGGTGAGAAACCTTACAAACTTCGGTTTGTTCCTTGAGCTGGAAGAAGGTATCGACGGGTTGGTACACGTATCTGATCTTTCATGGACTAAGAAAATCAAGCATCCATCTGAGTTTGTAAAAGTTGGTGACGAACTAGCTGTTGCTGTTTTGGAACTTGACGTTGATAACAGAAGATTGGCTCTTGGTCATAAGCAATTGGAAGAGAATCCTTGGGATACTTTCGAGACAGTGTTCCCAATTGGTTCAATCCATAAGTGTACTGTAAACTCTAAGAACGACAAAGGTGCTGTTCTTGAGCTTCCTTACGGTTTGGAAGGTTTCGCAACTGTGAAAAATCTTGAAAAAGAAGACGGTACTCAGGTAGAAGTTGGAGATGCTTTGGATTTCAAAGTGACTGAATTCTCTAAAGACGACAAGCGTATCGTACTTTCTCATACTGCAACTTTCAAAGAAGAGGCTAAGCAGGCTAAGAAGCCAGCAGCTGCTCCTGCAGGAAAGAAGAAAGAAGATTCTGTAGAGATGCCAGCTCAGTCTGAAAAATCAACATTAGGTGATTTGGATGCTTTGGCTGAATTGAAAGAGAAAATGGAAGGCGGGAAAAA
>JAKFCO010000016.1:0-5416 GCA_036676605.1 Algoriphagus sp. | reverse complement strand
CTGTGACTTCTCAGTGAATCACCGTGAAACCAAAAATCAATTACACGGAGACTCACGGAGGTAACACGGAGATTCAGAGAGAAAAATACTCAGTGCAACTCCCCGCCACGGCGGGCAAGTGTGCAACCAAAAGTCAATTTCTTTCTCCTGTGAGATCCCTTCGGTCGTACCCTCGTGATGACCTGGACAATCGGAATGAAGGGAAACGAAAAAGCCGGCTTACACCGGCTTAGCTTGTTAGAAATCTGAGTATTCGACAGGATACAGTAATCTCTGATCATTTTTGGAAACTGTATTCTGGTATTCCGGCATCACTTTCATTCTATCCCAATCAGGATCGGTGCCAAATGCTTTCCAATGTGCATCCCGCGATTCCATATTGGTAAACGTGGTCATGTACATCAGATTGGGCATGTGGGCGCCGGCGATAGTCTCGGCATAAAACACAGGATTAAAATCCAGTTTGGTGAAAATGTCCATTTCACCTTCGTTGAACATCTTTACTTTCTGTTCATACAAGCGCTCTGTCGCTCCCTCGTAACTTCTCAATTCATACACTCTGTCTTTCTTTGGACCTGTCACTTTTGATTCCTGGAATCTTGGTTGTCCGGTGAACGCCTGCAGAAAAGCAGTTTCCATTCGCTTGTAAGGAGGGTTGTCATGTGGCGCATTGATATACGCTGCACCTGCGGAAAGGTAAGTAGCGTCCTTCTTCAACTTGGCCGCCATGCCTGAATACACCTTCATCGACTTGTACGGAATAAACACATAGACTGCTTTCCCGGCATCGGCTTGGGAAGCAATAGGCTTGAATACGCCAACCTTGGCAACACCATTTCTGTGAAGTGCCGGCAAAAGTGCTTTTTCAAGATAGGTATCAAGCTGAGTTTCCTGACTTGCAGTTTCGATGTGGTAGATCCTCAATTCATAGAAGTCTCTTTTGGCGCTTTGTCCAAAGAGATCAACCACGAGAAAGAAGCATAGAATGCCAAAGGCGGCCGAGAATAATTTTTTGGATGTCATTTTACTGGTTTTTTTAGGTTCACTTATTTTCAATTAAAATCTGAGTCCTCGATCTTAAATCTTTACGGAAAAGCCGGGTTTCACCGACTTTTCGCTCACTTCTTATTTATTGTTTTTTGCATCGGATTGGGTCCTCTTGAGGATCCTCTCGGACCGCTTGAATCTTTGAACAACTCAAAACGGGTTGGTATATATTGTCTTGGCCAATAGTTGCTGGATTCGTCGATATCGGCTGTCTCTCTCAGAGGATCGAGTACCAGCTTCACGAGTTCCTTTTTCTTTGGGAAGACTTTGGTCACCTGAGACTCATTCTTTCTCCAGATCTCAGCCTGGATTCGGTCTATCTCTGATGTACCATCTGCATAGTGGAATTCGATAATCAACGGCATCACGAGTCCTCCCACGTTTTTGAAAGTCACTTCATAAAAGTTCAGATTGCTGTCCATTAATTCCTTTTCCTTCGGAGTCAGGCTCGCCATGAACTTCTTGTACGCTTCCTCATCTTCGGGAGTCACGGCAAATTGATCGTAGGTCGTGTAGAAATCTCGGGTAGCAGGATCAGCTTCCACGACTGTCAGGGGCACATCTACTTTATTGTACTCCTTGGAGACGAAGGAATCGTCACGCTCAAAAGCTGCTTTCGCTTCTTTTTTCTTTTCCGCAGGAGGTCTGTTGTCCAGTTTGAACCAGGCTACATTCTCAATGGAAATATCTACCGGATCTGTGCCGTAGAACCAGCCTCTCCAGAACCAATCCAGGTCAACTGCCGAGGCATCTTCCATCGTTCTGAAAAAATCATCCGGCGTAGGATGCTTAAACATCCATCTTCTTGAATACTCTTTGAAAGCATAATCAAACAACTCCCGGCCCATGACAGTCTCGCGCAGGATGTTCAGGGCAGTTGCAGGCTTTGCATAGGCATTTGGCCCAAACTGGATTACATTATCGCCATTGGTCATGATCGGCTCCAACAGATTTTTTTCGCTTCTCATGTAAGGGACGATCATGTGGGCAGGACCACGACGGGCAGGGAAATCCCGATCCCACTCCTGCTGCGCCATGAACTGAAGGAAGGTATTCAAACCCTCATCCATCCAGGTCCACTGTCTTTCGTCAGAGTTGACGATCATCGGGAAATAGTTGTGTCCCACTTCGTGAATGATCACGGAGATCATCCCGTTTTTCACCGCTTCGGAATAAGTTCCGTCTGCTGCCGTGCGTCCGTTGTTGAAGCAGATCATTGGATATTCCATTCCGTTTGCTGCTTCCACTGAGATGGCTGTCGGGTATGGATAGTCAAATGTATGGGCAGAATAGGACTTGAGCGTATGGGCTATTACCCGGGTGGAATATTGCTCCCAAAGCGGGTTTCCTTCTTTTCCGTAATAGGACATCGCCATCACATCTTTCCCTGCTTGCTTCACCGCCATCGCGTCCCAGATGAATTTTCGGGAAGAAGTCCAGGCAAAGTCACGTACGTTTTCAGCTTTGAAAACCCAGGTCTTTTTATCTTTTGATTTGCCTTTTTCAAGCTTCTCGGCTTCAGCCTGGGTACGGATGACTACCGGATTATCGTATGTCTGCTTTGCTTTGTTCCATCTTTCCAATTCTACTGAAGAAAGGACTTGCTCAGGATTCTGAAGAACGCCGGTTGCTCCCACCATGTGGTCAGCAGGTACAGTGATTCTCACTTCGTAATCTCCAAAAGTCAGGGCAAATTCACTGGAACCCAGGAATTGCTTGTTTTGCCATCCATCGAAATCTGAATAAACGGCCATTCTCGGAAACCACTCTGCCATCGTGTAGAGGTAGTTGCCATCACCCGGGAAAAACTCGTAACCGGAACGGGCTCCTGAAAAGTAGATTCTGTCATGTATGTTGAAAGCCCAGCCAACTGAGAAAGTAAAGCTTTCACCAGCCTTCAAAGGCTGAGGAAGATCTATACGCATCATGGTTTTGTTCACCGCCACAGCAAGCGGATTTCCTTGTGCATCCTTCACATCCAGCACCTGATAGCCGTAGTCGTCATTGTGCCAAAGAATCCCTTCCAGCTTTTTGAGAGACATATCCTCACCGATGGTGCTTTCGGTCACTTTCGGAGTATCGGAATCTTTGCTCCGCTGATTTTGGTCGAGCTGTACCCAGAGGTAGGTAAGCTGATCCGGGGAATTGTTGATGTAAGTGACGGTCTCCGATCCTTTGACAGATCGATTGTCATCATTGAGCTCCACCTCGATCACGTAATTTGCTTTTTGCTGCCAATAAAGATGGCCGGGAGCTCCGGAGGCTGTTCGATAGACATTTGGAGTTCGGAGCATCGGCCCCAACTGCTCAAATCTCACGGCATGATTTTGCTCTGTCTGCTGCGAAAAAGCCTGAACCGCTCCCAAAAGCACCAGGCTAAGCATTAATCCGATTTTTCTCATTCTATAATCTTAATTTTACCAAAACTTAGCTTCCAACATTAGCATCAGGGATACTCCCAAAACTGTCGAGGATATCACAAGAGTCCATTCTTTTCGGCTGATTCCTGCTATCCCGACGAAAATCGATGTGAGCAATAAAAACGCCCCCACAATTGCAATCTGACCAACTTCCAATCCTATATTAAAAGCTAACAAGGGTTGCCAAAGGCTCGCCTCTTTGCCCAATAATTGTCTCAGGTAGTTGGAAAAGCCCAAACCGTGAATCAATCCAAAAAATATCGCAAACACATAATTCAGCTGGACACCTCTACCCGTACTCGGCCGGGGTTTCAGAATCGTGACAAAAGCCGTGATAGCGATGGTAACCGGAATCAGAAATTCGATCACATCGGTGCGTACATTGATAATATTGAAAGTGGCAAGAGCCAACGTTAAGGAATGACCCAACGTAAAGGCCGTAACGAGAATCAGAATTTTCTTCCAGTCTCTTGGAATAAAAACTGCACAAAGTGCCAGAACGAAAAGGATATGATCGAAGCCCTGGATGTCAAGGATATGCTGCCACCCAAGACGGAAATACAATTGAAAGGAATTCATAAGTAGGGTGAAGTACTTCGAAAGAAGTAATTTGGAGCAATAATACAGGTTTATCAGCAAAAAAGACAAAGGACTTTGACCAAATGCAACTCATTTACACTTACTTGATTCCACTGGGATGGATGGTTATTTTTCACCCATTCCACCTCAGTCTGACCGAGATCCGTCAAAACCAGGAGAGCAAAAAACTCGAGATCGCACAGAAGATTTTTTGGGATGATCTGGAAATTGGGCTTAAAGAATTTCACAAAGCTGAAATCGACTTTCTCAATCCAAAAGATCCTGAAAAGCTAAAATCGCAAGTTACTGCCTACTTGCTTTCAGTCAATGAAATCTGGCTCGATGGCAAAAAAGTAAGCTTTAAAATGCTTGGCTATGAAGTGGAAGGAGACGCTGCCTGGTTTTACTTCGAATCGGAACCGGTCAATTGGAAAAGCAAAATAGAAGTCAGAAATGCAGTTTTGATTGAAAGTTTTTCCGACCAGCAAAACATCATTCATGTCTATCAGCCCGGCAAAAACCTGAAAGGTCTGCTTCTGGGGAAAGGAAATGAAAAGGGAATTCTGGAGTTTTAAAATCTCTGACATGATTATTAGCTTTGTCTATTGAAGCAAAATTCAGATCATATTTTTTCACCTAATTGTATCTCCTTCAAAGAAATCCAGCGGCCTTCTATTCTTTTTAACAAATGGATATTCGAAACAAAATATTCTTCCTGAATGGATCTTTTCTTTACCAAATTAAGAATTTCATCAAAATGGATTTCTTTCAAATCCTTGAAGGCAATCGTCATGTGTGGGTGAAAATTCCGGTCACTCAATTCATCAACAAGGTTCAGTCCTCTTTTACAAAAACCCTTCAACTCTGCCTGCAATTTTGTTAACCGATCATCTGCTTTTATTTTCAAAAAAATCACTCGTTTCCCAAACGTGTCAACTCCTCCAATGGAAATCGGAAAACTTTCAAATTGGATCAAAAATTTCCGGAGGACCTGGATCAGCTTTTCTTCTTTTGCCTCATTGTAACTGAATGGCATCTTTAAAGTCACATGTGCAGGAGACTTTAGCGCATACTTTACGTTGAATTGATCCCTGATTTCATTTTTGATTTCAGTACAATTGTCCTGGATTGCACCCTCAGGAACTATTGCCAAAAAATACTTCTGCATTACTTTCATTCTGAAAAATAGCGCTTAAATGAGCATTTTGGAAGCACTCTTTAATTTCTAATATGATTATCCGCAACTTTGCCAGTAGGACCAAAATAGGTTGTTAAAGCAGCGGATAATCGACCACAGAAGACGGTCGACAGTCCACAGCACGTACATTTGGACTTCAAGCCTTGTTTTATTTGGTTAGTGGCAAGAAAGC
>JAKFCO010000015.1:0-3045 GCA_036676605.1 Algoriphagus sp. | reverse complement strand
AAGCCATTCCCGTATCAGAAGGCATATTGCTAAAAAATTGCTCCAGAGCTTCCAATCCCCCTGCAGAAGCCCCAATTCCAACGATTGGAAATTTGGCCTTAGAAGGTTTTTTCTTCTCAGAAGGATCAGAAATCTCAATCTTCTTCTGACTATTTTTTTTCTCCATACCTACTTTTTATGTGTGCCATTTCTGTGATAATATGAAGGTAAGTTATAATCTCCAATTGGCTGTTTAAGGAAATGCATTAAAAAGAAAAAGCCTTCAATTCTCTAAATTGAAGGCTTTTTGAATGAGATGTCGGGGCGACAGGATTTGAACTTACTTCTGTATATAACTGATTTTCAGTTGATTAATTATGTCATTTTAACTGAGTTCACCGAATTGCACACTAACCTATTTTTTAACTCTCCTTATGAACCTGGTTACTAGAAGAATACAGCATTTTTCCCGTAGTTAGGAAAATTCATCTGGATCTAAAAAAGGGGGGGTTGAAATTTTATGCTTTCCATTCACTTTTACATTCCGTCATTTCAATATCATTGAGCATTTGCAATTCCAAGTCAGCCTCTTTCAGGAAATAACACCTCCCTCAGTTTCAATACCGCTTCTTCATGCTTCTTTACCTCCATTTGATCTAGATTTAACATCTTCCATTGGACGGAAGGCAAGCTCGAAATTTCGCCAAGATTAGTAAGCCCCAACAGATCCCATTGGGGAGACCGTTCTTTAAAGGAAAGGAGAAAGTTTCGCTCTTCTACTGTGAGTTGGGCATTTATTGTCTCGATCAGAATCTCCCTAGTTAGCTCAAGTTCTTCAATCGGCACATTTACCTCTGCCATATCAGCAAACTCAGACTCGTATATGCCCCTTATTTCCTTTCGTCTGGGAGCCAACAACTCCGCCATCGGACGCTGGTGGCTTACCAGGAATACCAGAAATGTTTTTCGCAGATCGTCGGTAAACCCCTCGTTATCGAAAAGAAACTTCACGTCAAATAAATCTCTGGGGTGCTGTCTGTCCAAAGCAGCGCATATTTTTCCTGCAAATAAATCGGGCAATGATGCCACCTGTATTTCCGCATAGCCAAACTCTTTTTCAACAAGCTCAGAAACTTCCATTTGTCTCGCGGGGAATACCGTTCCTCGAATTACCGGAGAAAGCTCCACTTTGATTCTTACCTCTTCCTGCTGGAGAATCAGGCGCAGTACATTGCTCGAAAGGTGGGTATTTTGGATTCTTATGCCTGGAATTGTTTTGCTGATCAACCCACTCAGTCGGGTCAAGGCGGCACGGATGTTTCCCAACGCTTCCTCCCTGCTTTCGAAAGGCAGGAATAATAGGTCAATATCGACAGATAGCCTGGGAAGTTCCCGGTAGAAGAGATTGATGGCAGTGCCGCCTTTTAGGGCAAAACATCTTTCGGTATCCAGCAAGGGAAGCACCCTAACCAACAATTGCACTTGTTTATAATATATACTTTGGCGGTTCATTTATCAATCCTCAAGGTTTTTGGGTATGGTGATTTTGTATTCCCGGTCCAATTTCCCAGCTTTTGCCACCACTCTGTTGCCAGAACCCAATTCTACGGTTTCGGTACTTAGCCTGGAGAACCATGAGTAATTTTGGCGTTTGCCAAACCAAAGCAAAAGCCGTTTTACCTTGATGCTGGTAGCGGCTTCCAGCAGCTTTTGCAAGGTTCGGGGCGACAAGGTGGTCATCCCCTGGATCAGCTGGTCTGCATGCTCGAAACTGATATGATCTGGCACTTCCTGCAACATCTCCATACAGGCTCTTTCCGGATTGGAAATATTCAATGCTCCCAATCCCTCCTTCCATGCAAATGGCGAAGTGTACCTCATCGACTCTTCAGCTCCCATATCCGAGAATATCTCATTTCTGGTGTGGCGAACAAAGTCAATTTTGGGAGACAGTTCATTCACCCATTTTGGGAGCTTGTCATTTCCGTACAGGTGGATGGTTTGCTTCCTGGCTGAAACGGGCAGGTAGTGAGAAAAGCCCCTTAGTTCCAAAGCACTCAGGCCACCCACTATCAAATCGGTTTCCTCTATAGCCTGCAAAGCATACACGATGCCCTGCCAAGAAATCTGCACATTCCCCCTGGCATATACACCCTTCCACAGCGATTTTAGTTGCCCGCTTTTGACCAAATTATCGATGGCATGTCTACCCAAACCCAACTCACTTATGAGCCACTTGCGGGTGACTATCATACCTTCCGGCATGCTCTCCTCCAGCAGTGTACGCCTGTTTGGGTTTTTATGCATGGTTTAAATTATTTGAACAAGACGGCTTTTTTCGCCGCATATTCAAAGATAGGTAAATAAAATATTTAATATAAAATCATTTTAACGGCGTCTAATGCCGTTAATATTACATTTAGTAAACTTTCTAGCCCTTCCTGCAAAAAACAATGAAGTTGCTCCCCCCGCTGAAGATTCAAACGGCTCTCAGTCGAAAAAAAAAAGCACTTTTTGTTAGAATAAGACCCCTGAGCATTTGGACACGACTATGAACGGTGTCCATTTGCTAAATGATGCGCCATCCTCAGGAAGTGCCAGGAGACCTGGAAGACGCCTTTATATATCTAAGTTAAAGGCCTCTGAAGTATCAACCCTCGGTCATGAATTGGGACATAATTTTGGACTCAACACACGCACTATGCCGGGACAAAACTTAACGGAGACGAAAAGATTAATGGGGAAGGAGACAACTGTGCGCAGGAACCTGTCAGTCGGACTATGTTACAGGTGTCCTAAAATTCGCCCCCGATCCGCATTCAGCCAGGCGTTATCAAAATAGACATGTACAACCTGAATGCTTTTGCCCAAATTGCAAATTCTAAATCATAGAAGACGTAATTGCAAATTCGCCTAGGCAGACGCGCATTCTTCACCCAGATGGGGTCGAGATGCTGAATGACCACGAAAGCCATTCCCGTATCAGAAGGCATATTGCTAAAAAATTGCTCCAGAGCTTCCAATCCCCCTGCAGAAGCCCCAATTCCAACGATTGGAAATTTGGCC
>JAKFCO010000014.1:0-29831 GCA_036676605.1 Algoriphagus sp. | reverse complement strand
CAAATCCCGAACAGCGGTGCTCTTCGAAATTTGCAATTTCGAAGCCAGATAAAAAGGATTTAAAATCCAAAACAGCAGTTGCAGAGAGTTTTATGGTTTAAGAAAAAGCTATCTTGAACTGGAAGAAGTATAACCTATGGAATGCAATTCCTGATACATCTGTAGTTCGGGATTGCAAATCACAAACAGCGGTGCTCTTCGAAATTTGCAATTTCGAAGCCAGATAAAAAGGATTTAAAATCCTATTACAGCAGTTGCAGAGAGTTTTATGGTTTAAGAAAAAAGCTATCTTGAACTGGAAGAATTATAACCTATGGAATGCAATTCCTGATACATCTGTAGTTTGGGATTACAAATCCCGAACAGCGATGCTCTTCGAAATTTGCAATTTCGAAGTCAGAAAAAAAGGATTTAAAATCCTATTACAGCAGTTATGGAGAGTTTTATGGTATGAGTAAAAGCTATCTTGAACTGGAAGAATTATAACCTATGGAATGCAATTCCTGATACATCTGTAGTTCGGGATTTGTAATCCCGAACAGCGGTGCTCTTCGAAATTTGCAATTTCGAAGCCAGATAAAATGGATTTAAAATCCAAAACAGAGTGAGTTTCTGCGAGAGGAAATGAAGCAACTAGCCCGGGAAAACTCGAAAATCGTATTTGATGAATTGATCCTGAATTTACTGCCCGGCTTTTTCAGCGAAGATTTGGTTCACCCGTCGGATATCGGTTACCGGGCAATTTCAGAGTTTGATTTAGTTGGACTAAGGAAGAAATGATTTCTTCTTTGAAAAATTGAAGATCTCAGCTAAATAATTAATTTCAGGAAATTCGAAGGAAGATAATTCAAATATACCCGCAACCACTGCGTAAGGCATGCCAATTTGGATGCATTGCGCAAGAGTTGTGCAAGCACAAACGTTATAGGGCATTTTAAAAAGACGACACAGAAATGGGAACTTGGGGAACAGCCATAAAAGACAGTGACGCATTTGCTGACATTTACAGCGAATTTTTCGACCTATATAATAAAGGCGGACAACCCGACATCATTTCCAAAAAAATCTTAGACGACAATTGGGAAATTCTTGAAATAGAAGAAGAAAAAAACAGTTTGTGGTTTGCTCTTGCCTTAGCCCAATGGGAGACAAAATCGCTTGACCCAGAAGTATTATCGACAGTTGAAGACATAATTACATCAGGTGCTGAATTGAAAATTTGGCTCGACCTTGGAGCAAGTGAACAAGATATTAAAAAGCGAAAAATTGCACTTGACAAGTTCCATGAAAAAATAAAGTCAGACAGACCAAAGGCTAAACCAAGAAAAAGAGCAAAATTAAAAACGCCAATTTTCGCTACTGGCGTCTGCTTGGTTTTTAAATTGACAAATGGAAATTATGGGGGTGCAGTTGTTTTAGCGACAGACAATAATCCAGAGACTGCATACAATTTATTGGCAACAACTCGACTAAATCAAAGCAACAAACCGACACTTAAAGACTTTGAAAATGCAGAAGTTCTAATTTGTAATTTCGGACAGTGGCAAGACAAAGTAGATGTAACTTGGTATATGCCTGACTTATTTTATAAAGACTATTCAGACATTTACGAAAATATTGGAAAAATTTCGGTGGATTTAGAGTATGACACAAAGAATTATGTAGGAAAAGGCTATTTATTCAAGCCTTCCTATACAGCAGGTTGGAGTATGAATAATGCAGCAGAAAGACAATTTGAATCTGAATTAACAAAACCAAAACCGACAAAAACTTTAACTATCAAACAGCTGACGAAAAAAGAGAAATGGTGGAAGGTATTCTAAGAAAAACGCCCTATAACACGGGTTTTGAGTCAGGCGGGGTGACGTGCAAACTTGTAGCTTTGTGCTTCTATTCTTGTTCAGTGCTGGTTGACAGTTTTGTGCTCCTAAACCCGCCCGAACGCAAAGCCCTAAAACGTTATTCATTTCCTTTTTTCCCTTAAAAAACGCTTTCCCGGGTTTGCATATTTTCAATCCATCCCTATCTTTGCCATCGATAATGGAAAACACCAATAGAAATATTGAATTTTTAGCAAATGCTCCGCATGGCCACATGCTGCATCATTTCCATCATTCCTTCTGAGGAAGACATTTATACACCCACCCGGTGATGCTGATGACAGGGATTCGGCCGTTCACCAAAATTTATTACAAGCCTTTTACTTCTTAGCGTAACTTGCCATCATGGAACAAATAATCCGTATTGCCGTGCAAAAAAGCGGCAGACTTTCCGAGGATTCACTCAGCTTAATCAAAGAGTGCGGAATCAAATTTTACAATGGAACGGGAAAACTCAAGTCCACTTCCACCAATTTCCCGATTGAATTTCTTTTTCTTCGGGACGACGATATTCCCGGTTATGTCTCTGATGGCGTTGCCGACTTGGGCATTGTCGGTGAAAATGAACTGGTCGAAAAAGACAAGGAAGTTCTCACCCTGAAGAAACTTGGATTCTCCAAATGCAGGCTTTCTCTTGCCATTCCGAAAGGTGAAGAATATCCGGGAATCGAATATTTCCAGGGAAAAAACATCGCCACCTCCTACCCTAAAATCCTGGGCGATTATTTGAATCTCAAGAAAATCGAAGCTTCAATTCATGAAATCAGCGGTTCGGTAGAAATTGCTCCAAGCATCGGGCTGGCAGAAGGAATATGCGACATCGTAAGCTCCGGCTCCACTCTGATGATGAATGGTCTGAAGGAAGTGGAAGAAATCTTCAAATCCGAAGCGGTCCTGATCGCCAATAGTCACCTGGCTGATTGGAAAAAAATCATCGTTGACAAACTCCTTTTCCGCATGAACGCAGTTCAAAAAGGAAAAAGCAATAAGTACGTTCTCCTCAACGCACCAAACGAATCGCTCGAAAAAATCATCAGCTTGATTCCCGGAATGCGAAGCCCTACAATTTTGCCTCTTGCACAGCCGGGTTGGTCGTCTGTTCACTCAGTATTGAGCGAGGATCAGTTTTGGGAGAATATCGAGGAACTCAGAGCTGCCGGAGCCGAAGGCATTCTGGTTGTTCCTATTGAGAAAATGGTCATTTAATCAATCTTACGCACCTTTTTAACAAAAGCACAAATGAAATTCCTACTCAATCCCGAAGCGGACATTTGGCAAAAAGAACTGGCCCGGCCGGTTCAAAAAACAAAGGAGATCAATAAAATAGTAAAGCCAATCCTGCGCAAAGTTCAAAGAAGCGGGGACAAAGCTTTGCTGAAATTTGCACTCGAATACGATCATGTGCACTTGGACAGCCTTTTCGTAACTGATAAAGAAATAAATGCTGCCAAGGAAGCTGTTTCGCAGGAATTGAAAACTGCTATTCAGGTTGCCAAAGCTAATATTGAGCGATTCCATGCAGCACAGGCCACTCCCGAACTGATTGAGGAAGTAATGCCGGGAGTCGTTTGCCGTAGAAAAAGCGTCCCAATTCAGAAAGTTGGTCTCTATATACCAGGTGGAACTGCTCCCCTTTTCAGCACCGTTTTGATGCTGGGTGTTCCTGCGAAAATCGCGGGTTGCACAGAAATCGTGCTTTGCACTCCTCCCAACCGAGAAGGAAAAATCCATCCTGCAATTTTGTACACAGCGGATTTGATTGGAATTCGCAAGATCCTGAAAGTCGGCGGAGCTCAGGCAATTGGTGCCCTCACTTTCGGAACTGAAAGTATTCCGCAGGTGGATAAAATCTTTGGACCCGGAAATCAATACGTAACTGCTGCAAAGCAATTGGCGACTAAATACGGCGTGGCGATCGACATGCCTGCCGGACCCTCCGAGGTTTTGGTGTATGCGGATGAGACGGCGATCCCGGCTTTCGTAGCCTCTGATTTACTTTCGCAGGCAGAGCATGGAGTAGACAGTCAGGTTGTGCTGGTGACTCCTTCGGAAAAGTTTGCCAAAAAAGTATTGAAGGAAATCAACGAGCAGGTGGAAGAATTGCCTCGCAAGGACATCGCCAAAAAAGTGCTCGAAAATTCCCGGATCGTAGTGATGAAGGATCAAAAACAAGCCTTGGCTTTGATCAATCAATATGCTCCTGAGCACCTCATCATCGCTGTGGAAAATGAAGACAAAGTGGTCGATGCGATCTATAACGCGGGCTCGATTTTCATCGGAAACTTCACTCCCGAATCAGCTGGCGATTACGCTTCCGGTACCAATCACACCCTGCCAACATACGGCTACGCCAAAAACTACAGCGGCGTTTCTTTGGATAGTTTTCTCAAGAAAATGACCTATCAGAAAATCAGTCCGGAAGGATTGAAAAACATTGGGCCAACGGTAGAAATCATGGCGGCAAATGAGTTGTTGGACGCTCACAAAAACGCGGTAACGATTCGTCTTAAATACTTGAAAAGCAATAAGAAATGAGCTTTGACCTGAATTCATTACTTAGGCCTCATATTGCCAAATTGCAGCCCTACACTTCTGCTCGCGACGAGTACACCGGCACCGAAGGAGTGTTCCTGGATGCGAATGAAAACCCATTTGGATCAATTACCGATCAGGATTTCAACCGATATCCGGACCCCTATCAATCTGCTTTGAAAGCTGAAATTTCGCAGATCAAGCAAGTTCGGCCAACTCAGATTTTTCTGGGCAACGGTTCGGATGAAGCGATCGATTTGCTGTATCGCGCCTTTTGCAATCCCGGAAAAGACAACGTGATTTTGCTTCCGCCGACTTACGGAATGTACGAAGTGAGTGCTTCCATCAATGACGTGGAAATCCGAAAAGTCCCCTTGACTGAGGACTTCCAATTGCAACCGGAGAAGATTCTGGCGAAGACTGACGAAAACTCAAAAATCCTATTCATCTGCTCTCCCAACAACCCTTCAGCAAACAAGGTAAAGCGGGAAGATATCCTCTTTTTGCTCCGCAATTTCAAAGGATTGGTGGTGGTAGACGAAGCTTATATTGACTTCAGCGATGAACCCAGCTTTACCACACGTCTGAAAGAATTTCCAAATCTGCTGGTCATGCAAACATTCTCCAAAGCATGGGGATTGGCTTCTTTGCGGCTTGGAATGGCTTTCGCCTCAGAAGAGATCATTCGGATTCTCAATAAAATCAAACCACCCTATAACATCTCCGGACTTACTCAGGAGACTGTTTTGGCAGCAATCAAGAACAGGGAAAAGGTTCAAACCATGATTCGGGAGATTCTCGAAGAGCGTGAATTCCTTCAGGCTGAATTGGAAAAACTTCCTTTCGTCCAGAAAATTCATCCTTCTCATGCGAACTTCCTACTCGTTAAAATCCCGAATGCTGTACAAGTTTACGATGACCTGATTGAAGAAAAAGTGATCGTAAGAAACCGCTCCAAAGTTCTTCTTTGCGAGGATTGTCTTAGAATTACTATTGGAACAAGGGCTGAAAATGAGGCTTTTCTTACTGCATTGAAAAAGGTTGTGGGGTTGGAAGGTGGGAAAATTGAAAAGTGGTAAAGGTGGAAGGTGGAAGGTTGGATCACTTCTTCGATATTCGATGTTCGAAATTTACGGAGTTGAAAGGTGTTACCGTTGGAAAATTGAAAAGTTGAAAGATTAAAAAATTGAGGCAAAACAAGCTTTTCGCCTCGTCAATTGAATATCGAATTAAATGAAAAAGAAAGTACTCTTCATAGATCGAGACGGCACGATTATCAAAGAGCCGCCTACTGACTTTCAGGTTGACAGCCTGGAGAAACTGGAGTTCATCCCTAAAGCCATCTCCAACCTGCGGAAAATCTCCGAAGAACTGGATTACGAACTTGTCATGGTGACGAATCAGGACGGTTTGGGAACAGAATCATTTCCTGAAAAAGACTTTTGGCCGGCTCAATTCAAGATGCTGAAGACGCTGGAACAGGAAAATGTCTTTTTTAAAGCTATTCACGTGGATAAATCTTTTCCACATGAAAATGCTCCAACCCGGAAGCCGGGAATCGCAATGCTTACTCAATATTTCTCAGATGAATACGATTTGGCAAATAGCTACGTGATCGGCGACCGTTTGACTGACGTTCAGCTTGCGCAAAATATGGGTTCAAAAACCATCTTTTTCGGTGATTCACAACCTGATTCAGCTTTCAGTTCAAAGGATTGGGATGATATCTTTTCCTTCCTTCAAATGCCTCCGCGCGCAGCTGAGGTCAATCGCAAAACATCTGAGACTGAGATTTACATCAAATTGAATCTGGATGGAAGCGGACAATGCAAGATTTCCACAGGCCTCCATTTCTTCGATCATATGCTCGAGCAATTGGGCAAGCATGGCAGCACAGACCTGGAGATCAAAGTAAACGGAGATTTGCACATCGATGAGCACCACACGATAGAGGATACTGCTTTGGCACTCGGAGAAGCTTATTTGAAAGCACTTGGAGACAAAAAAGGGATTTACCGCTATGGTTTCCTTTTGCCGATGGACGATGTGCTGGCGCAGGTCGCTATTGACTTTGGAGGCCGGCCATGGATCGTTTGGGAGGCAGATTTCAAGCGTGAAAAAGTAGGCGATATGCCAACCGAAATGTTTTACCATTTTTTCAAGTCCTTCTCAGATACCGCCAAATGCAACCTGAATATCAAAGCAGAAGGGGCAAATGAGCATCATAAAATCGAAGCAATCTTCAAGGCTTTGGCCCGGGCTATCAAAATGGCTGTGATGCGCGACCCAAGAAACATCAATCAGCTGCCGAGTACGAAGGGGGTTCTTTGAGGGAAAAGACGGATGACCGATGCTTGGTGACCGATGGATAACAAAATCAATTAAAAATGCTGCTTCTCTCGAGGTAGCATTTTTTATTGATTCTGTATGGAAGTTTTGCTTCTGCTGCCGATGCAGGAAAGCAACATAAGTCTAAAGTCCTACAAATAACCAAATAGAATTAGGCTTGAAGTCCAAGTTCACCTGCCGTGGTCCGTAGACCGTCGTCTGTGGACAAAAATTATCTTACAACAATCTCGTTCTAAGCGCCTCTTTGTAATTCGGAATCGCCTGATCTGCCAATCCAAGGAATAAATATGGCTCAATTAATTCCAGTTCCATCAGATGGAAAACTCCGTCAATTTCCACTCCGTCTACCCGGGCATACAGGCTCGTCTGTGCAAATTCATTGATCAATGCCTGACAGGATTTGAGCATTTCCTGCGATGGATCAACCGTTTGGATAGTTCCTCCAAAGTAATGCTGCACTCTGAAATCAGCTTTTGCAGGAGTTTTCAAAACTGCATGAGAGAATTTTTGATTGAAAAAAATCAGGGAATACTCACCTACCGACTGAATTTCCTGAATGAAAGGCTGAGCCAAAAAATCTTCTTCCCGGACCAAATCCCGAACTTGATCAGCATAGCTTTCCCACTCGGAAGCCTTTATTTTCAGCGTATTTTTTGCACCACCGCTCACCAAGGGCTTTACAACCCAGATATCGCTTTTTATCTTTTGGCTGATCTGACTTGCATCAATCTCCTCCCCCTTTTTCAGGATCAGGCCTGAGATCACAGGAAAACCTTTTTCCTCTATTTCAAGCAGGTAATTTTTAGCTGAATTCCAAAGAATTGTATCCAGATCATTTAAAACAGGTATACCCAGTTTTTTAATTTTTTGAATCCAGTTTAAAAACTCCGGATAAAAATCAAAATAATCCCAGGTAGACTTGATAAGAAGTGTGGTAAACTTACTCCAATCTACCTCAGGATCGGACCAGGCTATTATTTCATGAGAAACCCCCAATTCCTTCAAAACCGATGAAAGGAGTTTGTCCTCGTCGATGGTATTGGTATCGTAGGCTCCGGTGGAGAAATAACTGACAATGGCAATGTGCTGGGACATGGGTAAATTTTTGCGCAAAACTAGTGTTTAAACAAAATTTACAAGGACCATTCTTCAAAAATCGGCCTGAAATAGTACTTTTGATTTTGCCCCACCCTATGAATTCAAAAAAGTTAGTAATCATTCCCACGTATAACGAGATCGAAAATATCGCGGAGATGATTGAAACGGTGATGGGCCTTGCAGGAAATTTCAAACTTTTGATAATCGATGACGGGTCACCTGACGGTACTGCTGAGGTTGTCAAAAACAAACTGGAAACCTACCCGGAAAAACTTTTTCTTATCCAGCGAAAGGGCAAACTTGGACTTGGAACAGCTTATATAATTGGTTTCAAATGGGCTTTGGAGCGAGAATATGACTTTATTTTTGAGATGGACTGTGACTTTTCACATGATCCAAGAGACCTGATCAAACTCTATGAGGCTTGCGCTGACCGCTCATACGATATGGCTATCGGCTCCCGGTATATTACCGGTGTAAACGTGGTTAACTGGCCAATAGGCAGAGTTTTGATGTCCTACTTTGCGAGCGTCTATGTCCATTTTATCACAGGTTTACCTGTAAAAGACGCAACCGCAGGTTTCAAATGCTACCACAGAAGCGTTTTGGAAGGAATCCGATTGAATGAGGTTCGATTTATCGGTTATGCCTTCCAAATCGAAATGAAGTTCACGGCATGGAAGCTTGGCTTCAAAATAATTGAGGTACCGATTATCTTCACTGACCGAACGAAGGGAACTTCCAAAATGAGCAAAGGAATCTTCAAGGAGGCTGTAATTGGGGTAATCTGGATGAAAATCAAAAGTATTATTTCGCCTTACAAGCTCAATCAAATTTGATTGATTTGATCGGGTCTAATCTGGAAATCACCAATACCGGGATCCAGAGAACCATCGCTGTCAACATAGCGATTCCAAAATTGATCGCAATAAAAACCGGCCAGTTCCAATCAATCGGAACATAATTCATGTAGTAACTGGCAGCGTCGAGTGGAATCAATTTGAACTGATCCTGCAGAAAGCCAAAACCCAATCCGATCACATTCCCAATCAGGAGCCCTCGTCCAAGGATATTCATTCCATTCCAGAAAAAGATACTTCTGATCTGCTTATTCCTAGCCCCGAGGGCCTTGAGCAAACCGATCATTTGCGTGCGTTCCATGATCAAAATAAAGAGAATTGCTCCCATATTGAAGATCGCCACAAAACCAATCAGGCCTATGAAAACATAGACATTGGTGTCCAACAGCGTCAGCCAGTCGAAGATTTCCAGGAACTTATCTCTACTGTCAATAAGCTTCAGATCAAAGTCCATAGAATTCTCTATATCAGGAAGGTAAGAGGATATTTTTTTGTAGTCATCTACAAATATTTCAAGGCCTCCGATCTGATCTTCTGTCCATCCGTTTAGATTTCGAATTGTCTGAAGTTCCCCGATTACAATCTTATCATCAAAGTTTTCCAGGTACGTTTCAAAGATCCCGACCAACTCGACACGGCGGAATCTTGGAGGATCCTGGACAAAATAAAGCGTCATTTTGTCCCCAACTTTTAGCAAAAGTTTGCTGGCAATCACCCGGCTGAGCATGACTTCATTGCTTGTGCCCGAATCAGGAATAATAATCATCCGTCCTTCGACGATGTATTTTTGAAAAGCCAAAGAGTCAAAATCCTTCCCCACACCTTTCATCAGGATTCCTTCAACTTCACTTTCTCCCTTGATCAATGCTGCTTTGTGAGCAAATGACTGCACCTTTTCGATATAAGGCAGTTTGGAGTAATTCTGGGCAAAATCACTTTTTAGGGAAAAAGGTGCCTCTTCAAAAGCATTGCTCATTGTGAATCGCTGCACCTGGAAATGCCCGGTAAATCCGTAAACTTTCTCGGAAACATTTCGCTGAAAGCCTCCCAAAACCATAAATGCCAAAAGCGAAACAGCTAATCCCATCGCGAGACTTCCTACGGCAATCCGATGAATTGTGGTAGAAAATCCGCTTGCTCGCTTAAAACTGATTCTTTTGGCAATGAAATAGGAAAGGTTCAAGGGACTGCTTTAATTTGTCTGAATTGACCGCAAAATAGCATGAACCAAACGAAACTTTCATCCTTGTCCTACATTTTGGCCATTATCCTGACCTTTTTCTCGGGAATCATTTCAAGCCAGGCTTTTCAAAATGATGTATTAACGGGATCAGAGCGACCTGAGCTCTATTTGAGCCAGTTGCAGGGTAAAAGAGTGGGAGTCGTTTCCAATCAAACCAGTATCCTGACACATAGCAAAAATATGCACGTGGTCGATTTCCTGCTGGAAAAAGGGATTCAGGTCAAAAAGGTATTTGTTCCGGAACATGGTTTCAGAGGAACTGCCGATGCCGGGGAAAAAGTTGATAACAGCATTGATTCAAAAACAGGTCTCCCCATCATCTCGCTCTATGGAAATAATAAAAAGCCGACAGCAGAGCAAATCAAAGATCTTGACGTGGTGATCTTTGATCTTCAGGACGTTGGAGTTCGCTTCTTTACCTACATCAGCACCATGCATTACATCATGGAAGCATGCGCTGAAAATGGCAAAAAGGTCATCATTTTTGACAGACCCAATCCAAATGGCAACTACATCGATGGCCCGGTTTTGAAAACCGGCTACGAAAGCTTTGTGGGAATGCATCCGATTCCTGTTGTCCACGGATTGACAGTCGGCGAACTGGCGAAAATGATCAACGGAGAAAAATGGCTGAAAAATGATCTTCAGGTCGAACTGGAAGTAATCCCTGTTGGAAATTGGGATCATTCAAAATCTTACAACTTGCCTGTAAAACCATCTCCTAACCTTCCAAACGACCTTTCGATCCGACTCTATCCAAGCACTTGCTTCTTTGAAGGCACGGTTGTGTCTTTGGGACGTGGCACTCTTTTTCCGTTTCAGGTCTATGGATATCCTGATCCAAAATTTGGTGAGTTTACATTTACCCCGGTGAGCATCGACGGAATGTCCAAAACTCCTCCCCTTCAGGACAAACTTTGCTACGGTCGTGACTTGAGAAATGAATCAATGACACACCAATTTACGCTTCAATATTTGATCGAAGCATACAACAAATCGGGCATGAATGAGAAGTTTTTCAATAACTATTTCAATACCCTTGCAGGCACAGATCAAGTGAAAAAGATGATTATGGAGGGTAAAACAGAAGCCGAAATCAAAGCTTCCTGGACTGCAGATCTGGACAAATACAAGGAAGTTAGAGAGAAGTATTTGATTTACTTTTACTGATTTGAAAGAGAGATTGGAGAAAGAGAGATTGGGGATTGGGAGATTGGGAGATTGGAGATAGAGAGATTAGGTCTGAAGGATTGAACTGGAAAAATTAAGAATATCGAATAACGAACATCGAATGATGAATGGAGAAGTGGAATTGAAGAAAGATTTACGAATCGTCTACATGGGCACACCGGAATTTGCGGTGCCTTCTCTGGAAAAATTGGTGGAAGCTGGTTGGAATGTGGTAGGAGTCATCACCGCACCGGACAAACCTCAGGGCAGAGGACAAAAATTGGTAGGTTCACCTGTCAAGCAAGCCGCTGAGAAGCTCGGACTTCACATCCTACAACCCACAAACCTTAAAAGTCCGGAATTTCAGCAGGAATTGAAGGATTTAAAGGCTGATCTTCAAATCGTGGTTGCCTTTAGAATGCTTCCCGAGGCTGTTTGGAATATGCCTCGGTTGGGCACATTCAATCTTCATGCCTCACTTCTTCCTGATTATCGCGGAGCAGCACCGATCAATTGGGCTGTCATCAATGGTGAAAAAGAAACGGGAGTCACCACATTTTTTCTAAAGCATGAGATCGATACGGGAAGCATTATTTTCCAGGAGAAAATTCAGATTCTGGAAGAAGATGACTTAGGTTCAGTTTATGAGAAACTGATGAATCTGGGTTCTGAATTGGTTTTGAAAACCGTCGAAGCTATCGCCAAAAACGAAGTAAAACCCAGCGATCAGGATGAATCCAATGCTCTTCATCATGCTCCGAAAATTTTCAAAGAAACTTGCGAGATCGATTGGACTAAATCCGCAGAATCCATTCATAATCTGGTCCGTGGCCTTTCTCCTTATCCGGCTGCCTGGACTACTCTGGATGATAAAACCTGTAAGATTTTCAAAACCAAAATATCGTCCGGACATCTTCATGGAAAGTCAATCGGGGAATTTGAAACCGATGGCAAAACCTATTTAAAATTTCAGACCGGAGATGGAGTTCTTAAAATCCTTGAGTTGCAACTTGAAGGAAAGAAAAGGCTGAAAATTGACGAATTACTAAGAGGATATAAGTTTTAGATCGAAGATTATTTCTGTGTTTTTTGTTGAGTGTATCCGAAGTTATGCACGAATTTTAAATCTGGCCTCGACTTCCTGCCCTCCGGGAGGCGGGCGCTCGGCCTCCGGAGGTTTATAGTTTAAGGGGAGAGGGAAGGAATGCGGCGGTGCCGCATTCCTTCCCTCTCCCCAGCCCCAAAACTTAAATTCGGTCCCCGAGCATAGTCGAGGGGAAATTTATTCAGATTTTAATATTGTCACGTGCAATCAACCGGATATACATAATTTTTTATCGGTAAACTTTCAGTTTAGCCTCATTTTTAACAAATTAGAGTCCATTTTTAAATTTTTAAAATCATGAAAAAATCAATTTTATGTATCCTGACATTTGGGATCGCGATGGTTTTCAATTCTGCAGCAGAATCACAAATACTCAAGAAAATCCAAAATGCTGCAGCCCAAGGGGCGCAAAACGCTTTAGAAAAGAAAGCCTCTTCCGAAGCAGAAAAGGCAACTGCAAAAAAACTGGAGGGGTTGGGAGGTATGATGACCGGCCTGGAGGCACCTGAGAAGCTGGAATCAGAATACTCCTTTTTCGGCTATATGGTGATGGAAGTGATCTCTACTGACGAGAAGGGAAAATCCTCCGACCCCACAAAAATCAAGACTTACCTTTCTGAATCTTCAAGTTTTGCAGGAATGGAGTTTTTTGATCCGGAGAATCCCACTCTTACAACTACCATGATCATGGACCTCGACAATAAAGCCTCGGTAGTCTTGATGGATGACAATGGAGAAAAAAACAGCATGGCATTCAAAGCCGATTATGATAAGTTCAAGGATAGCATGGATGTCAAGTCCGAAAAGGAATTGGAAAGCGGGGATTACAAATTGGAAAAAACCGGAAAAACAAAAATGATCCTTGGCTATGACTGCGTGGAATATTTTGTAAAAAACTCAGATGGTGAAGGCTACTATTGGGTGACAGAAAAACCAATTACCGGTTATTCGGCTTTCAGCTCAAGCGGAAATCCTATGGTTTCGGACAAAACAATTGAGCGATACAGCTCCTATTTTTCAAATGCACCTATTGGCAGTTTCATGGAATTAACTTTCAAAGCAACTGATGGAAATGTCTCAGAAATGAAGGTAGTTGAGATCGAACCATCCAAGCCAAAGACTTTCAATATGTCGGAATACCCGAATCTAATGGCCGGGACAAAGAAGTAATCAAATGGAATCAAGGCAGAGCTAATCTGCCTTTTTTATTTTTTCCCATAGGAAAGCCTGCTATCTTCAAGCAATTAATTTGGCTTCATGAAGATCTCCCTCATTGCTGCAAAAGCCCGAAACAACGTCATTGGAAGAGAAAATGATTTGGTTTGGAGGCTTCCGGCAGATTTCCGACGATTTAAAAACCTCACCAGTGGAAACTACATATTAATGGGTCGAAAGACCTTTGAATCCCTCGGGAAACCGCTGCCAAACAGAACTCATCTCGTAATCACCAGAAATGAGAATTTTGAAGTACCGGAAGGACATCATGTTTTTGAAACAGTAGAAAAGGCTATTATTTTTTGTAACAAGATTGGGGTTGAAAAGCTTTTCATTATCGGAGGCGGGGAGATTTACAGTCAGACGATTGATCTCGCGGATGAATTGATCATTACAGAAGTCGAGGCCGAACCCGAAGGAGATACGTTTTTCCCCGAAATCGATGAATCAGTTTGGAAAGAAACCTATCGCGAATTTCATCCTGCTGATGAAAACCATCAATACGGATTTTCATTTGTCAATTACGAAAAAATTAAATCTTAACGCATGTCCAAACCTGTTATTTGGGTAACCGGAGCTTCCTCCGGAATTGGCGAGGCTACAGCTCTTAAATTTGCCCAAGAGGGCTATCGGGTGATTCTTTCTGCCAGAAACAAAGCAGCATTAGAATCTGTAAAAGCGAAGGCCCCAAACCCTGAGCTTTGCGTTGTTTTGCCATTGGATTTGGCGGAGTCAGATCATTTTGAAGAAAAAGTGAGTCAGGCCATTTCCTTTTTTGGCCAGATCGATATCATGTTTCACAATGGAGGAATCAGTCAGCGTTCACTCGTGCGGGAAACTGCACTTGAAGTGGATAGGAAACTGATGGAAGTGAATTTCTTTGGCACTGTGGCTTTGACAAAAGCGCTCCTGCCCCACTTCATCGAACGAAGATCAGGACATTTTGCAGTCATCACTTCCTTGGTTGGAAAGTTTGGCTCGCCCTACCGATCCGCTTATGCTGCTTCAAAACATGCCTTGCATGGATTTTTCGACTCTCTCAGGGCTGAAGAATTCAAGGAAAATATTGCGGTAACTCTGATTTGCCCGGGCTTCATCCGAACCCAGGTTTCTGTGAATGCCATTACCGGAGATGGCACGCCTCTGAACTTCATGGATGATGCCCAGGCAAACGGAATGAGTGCCGAAAAATGCGCAGACAAAATCTATTCAGCTTTGCGAAAGCAAAAAGAAGAAGTCTACATTGGCGGAAAAGAAATATTCGCAGTTTATATCAAGCGATTTTTTCCGTCTGTTTTCTCAAAAATCCTCCGAAAAGTAAAAGTCAGATAGTAAACCCAACAACCAATAAATCGATGAAAGTCGTAAAAGCAGAAATCATAGCCATTGGAGACGAGTTACTCTATGGACAAATTGTGGACACCAATAGCCATTGGATCAGCCAGGAACTCGATCTTCTGGGTGTACGGGTTGTTCGGAAAACCACCATAGGAGACAATCGCGAGGATATATTGACTTCTTTTGCAGAAGCAGAAAAAAGAGCTGATCTGATTCTGATCACTGGAGGACTGGGTCCGACTCAGGATGATCTGACCAAGCCGCTTTTGGCAGAGTTTTTCAATTGTCCAATTGTAGAAGTGCAGGAAGCCGTCGAGGCTGTCAGCTCATTTTTCAAACGGAGAGGAAGAGAAATGACTCCTCTGAATATTCTTCAGGGACATTTACCGGCTTGCTGCACCTATGTCCCAAATGAAGTGGGAACGGCTCCCGGAATGTGGTTTGAGCGAAACGGAATTTATTGGATGTCCATGCCAGGTGTGCCCCATGAGATGAAGAAGCTCATGAAAGACTTCGTGCTTCCCAAGCTTCCTCAGATATTTGACCTTCCCGTAATTGTCCATCAGGTCATCAAGACAGTTGGAATCGGCGAAAGCTGGTTGGCAGATTTGATTAAGGATTGGGAAAATGCATTGCCTTCCCATATCAAACTGGCGTATTTGCCCTCTCTGGGTCATGTAAAGTTGAGACTGACAGGTTTTGGGGATTCCAAAGAAAAGGTCGAGGCTGAAATTCAGACTCAGATCCAATCCGTTCTTCCAACAATTGAAAAATATGTGTACGGTTACAATGAAGAGACGCTGGAGACGGCGATTGCCAAACTTTTGAAGAAAGCTGATAAAACCATAGCTTTGGCTGAGAGCTGTTCGGGCGGATATGTAACGCATTTGATCACGACTGTTCCCGGTAGCAGTACTTATTTTCAGGGTGCGATTATTCCATATCAGAACCAATTCAAAAGTGAATTGCTGGGAGTAAAAGAAGAAACGCTGGCTTCAGTTGGCGCAGTAAGTGAGGAGACAGTCCTGCAGATGGCCAACGGCGTCAAAGATCGTTTTCATTCGGATTTTGGACTTGCGAGCAGCGGAATTGCCGGTCCGGATGGCGGGTCAGAAGAAAAACCAGTCGGAACTATTTGGATTGCTTGTGTGGGTGATGGCTTTGCGAAAGCAAAAAAACTTCAACTAACTCAGGACAGAATGCTGAATATCCAACTTACAGCGGTGGCAGTTTTAAACTTGCTTCGAATCAGCATTTTGGAAAAAGAAGAATAATATTTTATCACAAAGGTTTGGGATAGAATTTGATAAAATTTAATTTTAAAAATCGAATATATACCCAATATAATTAACGAATCAAGTATGGCAATTGTAGAAATGCTGATGCCCAAAATGGGTGAAAGTATCACGGAGGGAACAATTCTTACCTGGCTTAAAAAAGAAGGAGACAGCATCGATCAGGATGAGTCTGTTTTGGAAGTAGCCACTGATAAGGTAGATACCGAGGTACCAGCTACACATGGAGGAATCCTCAAAAAGATCCTGGCGAAAGAAGGAGATGTAGTGGCAGTTGGAGCAACTATTGCAATAATTGAGACGGAAGGTGAATCCAATGATTCAACCTCAAAAACTTCCCAAACTGAAAACACAAAGGAAGCGTTGATTTCAGTAGCACCTGCAAATACCTCCGCATTGATTAGTATCCCTGAATCTAAGGAAGAAGTTCTTTCATATGATGGACGCTTCTATTCCCCGTTGGTTCTAAGCATTTCGAAAGAAGAAGGAATTTCAAAATCAGAACTTTCAAAAATACCGGGGACCGGCAAAGAGGGCCGTGTCACCAAGCAGGACATGCTTAATTACCTCAAAGTAAGAGGTGAAAAATCGCAGATTTCTGCAACTCCATCTATTTCTGCGCCTAAAGTTCATGTAAGCATATCGGCATCGGATGAAATCATCGAGATGGATCGAATGCGCAAGATGATCGCTCAGCGAATGATCGAATCCAGAAGGATTTCCGCTCACGTCACCTCCTTTGTGGAAGCTGACATGACGAATATCGTCCTTTGGAGAGAGAAACATAAAGATGCTTATCGGGCAAAATATGGCGAAGGGATCACCTATACGCCTTTCTTTATTGAGGCGGTAGCGAAAGCAATTCGTGATTTTCCGATGATTAATATCTCGGTGGATGGAGATAGTATCATCCGCAAAAAAGACATCAATGTAGGAATGGCAGTAGCATTGACTTCTGGAAATCTGATCGTGCCGGTAATCAGAAATGCTGACCAACTTAATATTGTGGGCATTTCCAAAAAAGTGAACGAACTGGCAAACAAAGCCAGAAACAATAAATTGACTGCTGACGATGTTAGTGGCGGAACTTACACCGTTTCAAATGTTGGTTCGTTTGGCAACTTGATGGGAACTCCAATAATTCTTCAACCCCAAGTCGCGATCATGGCTGTAGGAGCTATTGTGAAGAAGCCTGCAGTAGTCGAAACTCCAACAGGTGATGTGATTGCGATCCGCCATAAAATGTTCCTGTCTCATTCCTATGACCACCGAGTCGTGGATGGTTCTTTGGGCGGGATGTTTGTGCGAAGAGTTGCAGATTATCTGGAAGCATTTGATTTACACACTACACTATAAATGAAAAGAACGGGTTTAGGTCCCGTTTTTTTTATACTTTTTGCTGAGACTTGAGGTAAAACTGCTCCAGTTTTTTGGCCAATATCGCCATCCGGATCGGCTTTGTCAGGTAATCATCCATTCCGCTTTCGATCGCCTTCTTCCGATCTTCATCAAACACATTGGCAGAAAGTCCAATAATCCATATATCTGCATTTGAGCGTTCTCTTCGTATCCTTTTTGTGGCTTCCAGTCCATTCATGACAGGCATTTGCACATCCATCAGGATAAGGTCAAATTGCTGCTCTTTTACCTTCTTAAGCACTTCTTTTCCGTTTCTTGCTATTTCCAATGGATATCCCAATTGGTCAAGCATCAATGTCATGAGTTGTAGATTGAGGTCATTATCCTCAGCTAAAAGGATTCTCATCGGATATTCCTTCGACATTCCTGACCAATCCTTTCTTTCTGACGATTCCGGAGGAATAGTATGAATTGCAAGTTCTTTTGTCTTTTTCACTAAAACGGAAAAAGAAAACTCAGAACCAATCCCATGTTCACTCTTAATGTTTAGTTCCCCTCCCAATAATTCGATCATTTTTTTGGCAATCGCCAACCCTAATCCTGTACCCTGAAATGATCGGGAGTTTGAACTTTCTACCTGGAAGAAAGGATCAGTTAGCTGCGCCAAAAAACTATCTGGAATTCCGATGCCGGTATCTTTCACCCTGAAATTAAGGTAAAGGAGATTCTCACTCAATGTTTCAGTATCCAGATAAACAGAAACTTCTCCGCCTTGAGGAGTAAATTTGACAGCATTTCCAACTAAATTCAAAACAATCTGATTGATTTTCTCTTTATCCCCCAACACAAGTTCGTGGGTATCATTCCCATAGTGGGTGGCAATATGAAGATCTTTCTTTTTCCCCAAACCAATGAAAATCTGAATCTGCTTGTCTAATTCTTCAGAAGGACTAAATACCTCTTCGTTGATTTGAATTTTGCCAGATTCGATCTTTGAGTAATCCAGGATATCCTTTATAATGCTCAGAAGGGAATTACCTGAGTTTTTAATAATCTCAACGTACAGTTTCTGCTCTGTATTGAGATCAGATTTCTCAAGCATTTCAATGATTCCAAGCAAGCCATTCATCGGAGTCCTTATTTCATGGCTCATGTTGGCGAGGAATTCAGATTTGGCGCGACTTGCATAATCCGCTGCATTCATGGCATCCACAAGGCCCTTTTCCCATATCTTCTGGCCTGTAATTTCTTTTGCCAAAGACATGATTTGTCTATTATCCAGAGGGAAATATCGGACCTCAAAATATTTAATGCCGGAACCTATTTTGAGCTTTAATTCAACAGATTGAATAACCCCTGTCTTTCTTGCTAATTCAAAAGCTCCAAGCACTTGAATTCTTTGACCATTCGGGGTTACATCAGCCAGATTTTTCCCGATCAGGGAATCACTTACTTCAAACAGATTGGATTGGTCCTTCATATGAAAGTCCAGGATTTTTCCCTGATTATCATAAATCATGATAATATCCGGAATGTTATCGATGACAGACCTTAGCCTGTTTTCGCTTCTCACTAATTCTGTCCGACCCTGATATTGCTTTGAAACGTCTGTGCATATTCCTGTTCCTCCCAGGAATTTGCCCTCTTTATCAAAAATGAATTTTTCAAAAAATCTAAGTCGGATTTTTTTTCCATCTGACCTGGTGAAATCGTATTCAAAATCAATTATTGAGAGGTTTTTCTTTACCGAATTGATGACTTTAGATCGAAGCCTGTTGACATCTTCATGATTGGATCTTTTTTCAAAAGCTTCTAAAATTGCCTCTTTTGAATACCCGAGGATTTCTTCCACCTCGTCGCTCAATCGGGTAATTTTCCCTTTTTGATCATAAAAAAACACGAAACCTCGAAGTTCTCTGAGTAATAGACTTTGGTGTTCAAACAGGTCAGATATTTCTTCATTTTTCCCCTGCAAAATGCGTTGTGACTCCAGGTTGCTGTTGATAGACCTAATGAATATGATGAAAGTACTAATCAAAAGGATCACCAAACCCACAAAAAGCAAGAAATAGGTAGTGTAGACCCCAGAGGTCAAATCTTCAGATTCTACAAAAAAAACTAAGGCCACATCCTCTTCGATTTCCCCAAAATCAAAAGGATATTGAACCAGAACACTTTTAATTTCTCTTTGATTGTTAAGCCTATATACCTCATAAACACCTTTCACTCCAATCCCAACGTCATTTCGAATAGCCTCAAAAGCCTCATCTCCAATTGAAATTTCCTCCTGATCTTCATTTTGTCCAATGTCCCAAAGCTGATTTTTCAGAAACAAAAATTTTCCTCCGTTCGGGTTCAGGTAATAATTAGTGGCCAAATTCCTTGAATATTTCACCAAATCGAGAGAAAACAGCACTTTAAATCCTGAATCCCCCTGAAGGAAAAATGTCTGATCTTTATTCTTTTTCTCCTCCAAATCACCTTTGAATGAACTTCTAATGAAATTATTTCTGGGGGTCATGGTGAATGAAACTAATGAATCATTGAGGTCAACCCAGGCGGAATCAATAAGTCCGGGATAGCTATTAAAAACCCTTCTTACTGTGGTAGTAAACTCATTTCTGAAATCCTCCGGATCTAAATCATCCTCTTCAAGATAATAAATCAAAAATTGGGCATCCTCCTCAAAACGATCAATATCGATCTCAAGACTTTGTGCAGCCAACTCAGTTTGCTTAATTAAAAAATCTTTCCTCGATTCAAGCTGAGTATTTAAAATCGCATTAAAGAAATTTATCCCCAAAGCAACTAATAAAACGACCATCAGACCTCCCATAAACAGGGTCAGCCAAAAGTCATCGTTGTATTTTGTTTTTGGAGTCATGGTTCAGTTTAATTCTAAAAGATACCAATCGAGGATCTGAAAAGGAACTGCCCGAGCTTTTGTCAATCCTTTTTCATTGGTGAAAGTGAATTGTTCTGCTTTTTCAAACAAAATCGACTGGGCCATACTCCTGACTTCTTTGCTTTTACTATTGAAAAGGTTAAAGTCTGAGATTCTGAAATTATCCATTTTGATAGTTTCACGATATACATGGTTTTTCAAAGGAGGCATGCTCAATGACTCAATTGCAGAAGATTTACCTCCTACAATATCTCCGTGACCATTGATTATCAATAATTTACCTTGCTCCTCTTCGAGGTAATGGTAAATAAAATCATCCACCAAAAAATCAATCCCCAGAACGGCAAATAGCTCCTCTTTATCATAAACCGGCTGAATCAAAGAAAAAATCCAACCACTTCCGGCTGGATCTACATAAGGTTCAGGTATCCAAATTGGGCCTTTATCAGGATTATTATTCAAATCTGCCTGATAGTAAAAATTAAACTTTGTGATATCTACATCCGGTGCTATTAGATTTTGTGCATCATAAGACGGATATACTCTGGAAACATTAGTGGCTGAATTTGAATAAACCTGCGCGATCAGATCATGCTTATGAAAAAGCCTCGAAAAAACAGAATCCAGACCATTGGTTAAGGCAACTTCCTCTTTAGCCTTTTCAAAATCCCGATTGTTTGTGGAAATAAAAATGGTGCTTAATGTAGAATCCGTTTCGGGAAGGTTTTTAGAAAATCGGCCTGAGAAATCGTATTTTTTTTTATCCGCCAAAGGAAGCTGGCTTCCCCGCTTAGTGATCAGAAAATCATAATGTCTCTTCAGTAATCCTATTTCCTTATTGAACTCCAAAAACTCACTTTCCATTGAGGAAATGAGGTTTTTCAGCCGGGACACATCGGTATTTTGGTTCTCATTTTTAGTTGAGCAGGATACCGAGATAAGTATCAGCGCAAAAAATATCAGCGTAAATTTTGACATAAGCAGAAAGAATCTCCCCAAATTATAAATTTTCGAGTTGGGCACGAAGTGATTTTCCCATTTCTTCAAACCTTAGTTTCACATTTTCAAAAAAATCTCCCGAAAAAAAACTTTCCAGTTCCTGTTCTTCTAAAATATCTGTCTCGTTGAGCTTGAAAGTCTGCTCCATCGGACCCAATTCAAATTTAACTATGTATTTATTGTTCCAGGAGAAAATACTAACTCGTATTTCCTCCCGGACAAATTCATTAATGACCCGCATCAGGATTTTCTGACTTCAGAAGAGAAAGTCACTTTGGACTTCAGCGAAGAGGAAACGGAGCAGTATTTCTCAACAGAAAGCGCTACAACTTTTGCAAACTCTTCATTGGTGGCATCCGGTGAAATCAAAGTGAATTTCAAGTGAATGTCAGTGTAGAATGCCGGGACACCGTCATTTCGCTGACCTTCCAGTTCCACAAAGAAATCCACGATTTCTCTGCGCTTTTTCTTCATCATCAAAACCGCATCCACAGAAGCACATCCTCCCAAAGCTGAAAGCAACAAATCCATCGGAGATTGAGCTTTCTTGTTTGGAGCGTCGTACATATCGATTTGAACGATGTTGCCCTGAGCATTGGTAGCCTCGTATTCGTAGTCCGCTTTCATTCGGACGGTTACATTTCTTTTAGACATGGTATTAGTTAATAGTCCATAGACAAGGGTCCATGGTTGTATAAGGGTTAATGAGTTATCAGTTTTTGAAATTCAATCAGATTACATATTTCGGCGATACTGTCCTCCCACTTCGTAAAGTGCGTGGGTGATTTCTCCCAAAGAACAATATTTAACAGCCTCCATAAGTTCCGAAAAGATGTTTTCATTTTTAATAGAAGCCTTCTTCAAAGCTGCCAAATGTGCTTTCACCTTTTCCGGATTAAAGGAATGAAGGTTTCGGAGAGTTTGGATTTGAGCCTCTTTCTCCTCTTCAGTTGCGCGGATGACTTCGCCGGGAATGATCGTCGGTGAACCATCGGATGACAGGAAAGTATTCACGCCAATAATCGGGTATTCTCCTGTATGCTTCTGCATCTCGTAATGAAGGCTTTCTTCCTGGATTTTACCGCGCTGATACATAGTCTCCATCGCTCCCAATACCCCTCCTCGCTCGGTGATCCGATCAAATTCCAGATAAACGGCTTCTTCCACCAAATCAGTCAGATCCTCGATGATGAATGCACCTTGAAGCGGATTTTCATTTTTCGCCAGACCCAATTCCTTGTTGATGATCAACTGAATCGCCATCGCCCGTCTTACCGAACCTTCTGTTGGTGTGGTGATCGCCTCGTCGTATGCGTTGGTATGTAGCGAATTACAGTTATCGTAGATTGCGTATAGCGCCTGAAGTGTCGTACGGATATCGTTGAAATCAATCTCCTGAGCATGAAGCGATCTTCCGGAAGTCTGAATATGATACTTCAGCATCTGCGATCTTTCATTTGCACCGTATTTCAATTTCATGGCTTTTGCCCAGATTCTCCTCGCTACCCGGCCGATCACCGCATACTCAGGATCTATTCCGTTGGAAAAGAAGAAAGACAAGTTTGGTGCAAAGTCGTTGATATTCATGCCTCGGGAGACATAATATTCCACATAAGTGAATCCGTTGGAAAGTGTCAAGGCCAATTGGGTAATCGGATTAGCTCCGGCCTCAGCAATATGATAGCCCGAAATGGAAACCGAATAGAAGTTTCTCACTTTCTGATCGATAAAATATTGCTGCACATCGCCCATCAATCGAAGTGAAAACTCTGTCGAGAAAATGCAGGTATTCTGAGCCTGATCTTCTTTCAGAATATCTGCCTGAACAGTTCCTCTCACCTTGGAAAGTGTATCAGCTTTGATTTTTGCATAAACCTCAGCTGGCAAAACCTGATCTCCGGTTACGCCTAAAAGCATCAAGCCCAGGCCATCATTTCCTTCCGGAATCCCAGCATTGTAAGTTGGGACGGGAAGTTTTTTGGATTTATAGATTCCTTTGATTTTCTGATTTACTTCAACTTCCAAACCATTGGCTTTGATGAAAATCTCGCATTGCTGGTCAATGGCTGCATTCATGAAAAATGCAGTCATGGTCGCAGCAGGACCATTTATGGTCATTGAAACCGATGTCATCGCGTCAACAAGACTGAAGCCTGAATACAACTTCTTCGCATCGTCAAGGCAGCAAACATTCACTCCTGAGTTTCCGATTTTACCATAAATATCCGGTCTGTAATCCGGGTCTTCCCCATACAAAGTCACCGAGTCAAAAGCCGTAGAAAGTCGCTTTGCAGGCATTCCTTTGGACACATAATGGAAGCGTTTGTTGGTTCGCTCCGGTCCGCCTTCTCCGGCAAACATTCGGGTTGGGTCCTCTCCTTCTCTTTTGAAAGGGAAAACACCTGCTGTATAGGGAAAATATCCTGGCAGGTTCTCTCTCAACCCCCACTTCAGCAATTCACCCCAAGCCTCGTATTTCGGCATGGAGACTTTTGGAATTCGGGAATTAGAAAGTGAGGAATGATAGGTTTTTACTTTCAATTCCTTGTCACGAACTTTGAATCTATAGTAATCCTCTCCGTAACGAGCGGCTTCTGCCGGCCATTCTTCAAGCCATTTTTTATTTTTCGGATCGAGATTCAGTTCTACCTGAACATAGACTTCCTGAAGTTCCCTGATCAGCCTATCCTTGTCTTCAATTTTAGTTTCCTTGATTGCTTCGATGGATTTTTGGATGCTGTAGAGTTGCTGCGCAATTTCTTTCTGCTCCTCCACCCAACGGTCGTAGCTTCTGTTGTTTTCTGTGATTTCGCTCAGATAGCGGGTTCGGGCAGGTGGTATGATGTAAATCTTTTCAGAAGTGCCCGCAGTGAGTTCGAATGTGCTTTCCCAGCCGGGATATTTTTCTCCGATCTTATGGATCAAAGCCCGGTAAAGCTGGTTCATTCCCGGATCGTTAAACTGGGAAGCGATGGTGCCAAAAACAGGAATTTCATCATCTGAAATATCCCAAAGGTTATGGTTTCGCTTGAATTGTTTTTTCACATCCCGGATCGCATCCAATGCTCCGCGCTTGTCAAACTTATTCAGCGCAATCACATTTGCAAAGTCAAGCATGTCGATTTTCTCCAACTGAGAAGCCGCACCATACTCCGGAGTCATCACATAAAGTGAAATATCCGAATGCTCGATGATCTCAGTATCCGATTGGCCAATTCCTGAAGTCTCCAAAATCACCATGTCAAAACCAGCCGCTTTCATGGTATCAACGGCATCCTGCACGTATTTGGAAAGCGCCAAATTGGACTGACGAGTTGCCAAAGAACGCATGAAGACACGTGGGTGATGAATGGCATTCATCCGGATTCTGTCACCTAAAAGAGCTCCACCTGTTTTTCGTTTGGAAGGATCTACTGAAATGATTGCCAGTGTCTTATCATCAAAATCCATCAAAAATCTGCGGACCAATTCATCCACCAAGGAAGATTTTCCTGCACCACCGGTTCCGGTGATTCCCAGCACAGGGGTAGTCAATGCTTTGCTTTTCTGTCTTATTTGATCGAGCACTTCCTTTGAATTTTCCGGGAAGTTTTCAAAAGCCGAAATCGCTCTCGCGACGAATTCCTTTCGCTCTTTCACCAACGTAAATTCCTTTGGCAATTTATTTCCGATCGGGAAATCGCATTGCATCACCAAGTCGTTGATCATGCCTTGCAGGCCCATCGCTCTACCATTATCCGGAGAGTAGATTTTGGATATTCCATATTCATGGAGTTCCCGGATTTCTTCAGGATGAATCGTACCTCCACCTCCTCCAAAAATTTTAACATGACCGGCACCTTTTTCCCGAAGGAGATCATACATGTACTTGAAAAATTCCACGTGTCCACCCTGATAAGATGTGATTGCAATTGCCTGCACATCTTCCTGAATCGCGCAATCGACGATTTCCTGGACAGACCTGTTATGACCCAAATGGATTACTTCGCAACCGGTGGATTGAATAATCCGGCGCATAATATTGATAGCTGCATCGTGACCGTCAAAAAGTGAGGCAGCGGTGACGATCCGGATATGATTCTTTGGTTTATAAATCTCCTGAGATATAGACATGAGTTGGGTTTTAATACTTCATTGGCTTAGTTGATTGCCTTATTTAGTGGCGAAGTCAAGGATGAAAAGCGACTGCGAATATAACAAAAATCAAAGAGCTCTTGATTTTCCTCGCGACCAAAACAGAATATTATTTGGCTAAAATTGATGAGATTCCTCCCTCCACCTGATTAATATCAACTTAATTACAGGGAACAAGGCTTAATATTGAGCCAAATCCAACAAGCTTTAGAGCTATGATCAGTTACACCACCCCGGAAAACGCCGTAAGTCTAATTCAAAGCAACCAGCGAGTTTTTATTCATGGAAGCGCTGCTACTCCTACTACGCTTCTTTTTGCTTTGGCAGCGAGAAAAGATGAACTCCGAAATGTCGAGCTGGTTGCAATTTCTACTTATGGGCCAATGCCTTTGGTAGAACCTGATTGCAAGGACAGTTTTTACATGAATTCTCTTTTCGTTTCAGAAAATGTACGAGCCGCGGTCAATTCTGATCAGGGCGGATATGTCCCTATTTTCCTGAGTGAGATCGGGCATCTTTTCAGACAAAATATTCTCAAAATTGATGTTGCTTTAATTCATGTTTCCGAACCGGATATTCACGGGTATTGCTCTTTGGGAACTTCAATTGATATCGCCAAACCGGCAGTTGACACTGCCAGAATCATCATCGCACAGGTCAATAAACAAATGCCAAGAACTCATGGAGACGGACATATCCATTTTTCGAAGTTTGCAGCCGTCATCTATGTCGATGAACCGCTTCCTGAGGTGAATTATGCAGAAAAAATCACGGAAACCGAGCGGCAAATCGGGCACCATATAGCCAATCTGATTGAAGACCGGGCAACCCTTCAAATGGGTATCGGAGCCATTCCTGACGCAGTGCTCAATTCCCTTCATAGCCATAAAGACCTTGGAATTCATACTGAAATGTTTTCAGACGGAATACTTGGTCTGATGAAATCCGGGGCTGTGACCAATGCCTATAAGAAAAAACACCCGGGAAAAGTAGTCTCTTCTTTCACAGTAGGATCAGCCGCGCTTTACAAAGAAATCCACGACAATCCTGAGTATTCATTTCACGAGGCTGCTTATGTAAATGATACCTCAGTCATCCGGAAAAACCCAAAAGTAGTCTCTATCAACAGTTGCCTGGAAATGGATCTGACGGGTCAGGTTTGTGCAGATTCAATCGGAAGTTATCACTATTCAGGGGTAGGCGGACAAATGGACTTCATGCGTGGCGCGTCACTTTCGGATGGAGGAAAACCAATCATGGCAATGACTGCATGCACCAAAAAAGGAACTTCCAAAATCGTCCCTTATCTGAAACAAGGAGCCGGGGTGGTGACGACCAGAGCGCATTTGCAATATGTCGTCACTGAGTTTGGAGTGGCCAATTTATATGGAAAAAACCTCCGTCAGCGAGCCCATGAACTGATGAGAATTTCCCATCCCAGTCACCATGAAGAATTGGAAAAAGCGATAATGGAGAGATTTGGAAGATTTATTTATCCTTTCAGGTAATCTGACAGGAAAAGAGCCCGATAAGTTTTGATTTATTCGGGTTCTATTTAGTTTAGTAAAATCTGATAGATTATCCGCAACTTTGCCAGTAGGACCAAAATAGGTTGTTAAAGCAGCGGATAATCGTCCACATTCCGATAGCTATCGGAAGACGGTCGACAGTCCACACCTGTCCGCCGCGGTGGAGCACGTACATTTGGACTTCAAGCCTTGTTTTATTTGGTTAATGGTAAAAAAGCGTACATACATAAAATCTAATAAGCCCAATTCATCCATGTCTTCAAAGAGCTATGCATTTTTCCTTTCAATTACAGCCGCTTTGGGCGGCTTTTTATTTGGTTTTGATACAGCAGTGATCTCCGGGGCTGAGCGGGCTATTCAGGAAGTTTGGGAACTCAGTGATCTGACTCATGGCCTTGCCATTGCATCTGCACTTTATGGCACAGTGATAGGTGCTTTGTTCGGAGGGATTCCGGCAGACAAACTGGGCAGGAAGAAAAGCCTTTTGTGGATTGGAGTTTTTTACTTCGTGTCTGCGTTGGGTTCGGGTATTGCCTGGGACGTGGAATCTTTCACTTTCTTCAGATTTCTTGGAGGACTGGGCGTAGGCGCATCTTCAGTCGTCGCTCCGATGTATATTTCAGAAATTGCTCCGGCCAAAAACAGAGGATTGTTGGTCGCTCTTTACCAGTTCAATATCGTTTTCGGGATCTTGATGGCTTACTTCTCCAATTACCTGATCGGAACTGCCGGAATCCCGGAAGACTGGAGATGGATGCTGGGTGTTGAAGCAATTCCTGCGCTGATCTACAGTGCCCTTATTTTCATGATTCCTGAAAGCCCAAGATGGATCATAACCAAATTTAATGATGAGCCAAAGGCAAGAGCCATTCTCACCCGAACAGATCCTGAAGGTGTGGATGAAGCTATTCGTCTTGCGATCGAAGAAGAAAAGCTGCTGAAGCAAAAAGGAAGTTTCCCGGCGCTTTTTACCAAAGCCTTCATTTCCACCACCATGCTGGCGATTTTCATTGCCTTTTTTAATCAGGTTTCAGGTATTAACGCCATCATCTATTTCGCTCCGAGAGTATTCGAAATGGCGGGGATTTCTACAGAAAATGCGCTGATTTCCACGATTGGAATTGGCGTGGTCAACCTGATCGGAACTTTTCTTGGTCTTTATCTGATTGACCGATTGGGAAGGAAAAAACTCATGTACATCGGTTCATTCGGATACATCATATCTCTTTCCCTGATGGCCTATAATTTCCTTGGTGGGGGAATTGATTCCTTCTGGCTTCCAATCTTTGTGTTCGGTTTCATCACTTCACATGCCATCGGGCAGGGTTCGGTGATCTGGGTGTTTATCTCCGAAATATTCCCAAATGAACTTCGAGCTTACGGCCAATCCATCGGATGCTTCACACACTGGATTCTTGCAGCATTGATCGCCAATGTCTTCCCATACTTTGCCAACCAATTCGGTCCCGGCTATATCTTTGCATTCTTTGCTTTGATGATGGTCTGGCAACTCTGGTGGGTGAAATACAAAATGCCTGAAACCAAAGGCAGATCATTGGAAGAAATTCAACAAGACTTACATCAAAAACATGTCGCATAAAGTTGTCATTTTCGGGGAAATGCTCTGGGACTGCCTGCCTTCCGGACCAGTTGCCGGTGGAGCGCCGATGAACGTAGCACTCAATCTTCATCAGTTGGGACTGAACTCCAGGCTAATTTCTGCAATCGGAAATGATACCGATGGCCAAAATCTCCTTGAATTTCTGAACAGTTTTGAAATTCCGACGGACTTGATTCAAACCAACTTTGAGTATGAGACCTCCAGAGTTTTGGTAGATAATTCCGACCCGGAAAATATCAAATACACGATTGTATCTCCTGTTGCCTGGGACTTTATCCAATGGAATGAAGAGATGGATCAGGCTGTAGAAGACGCAGATGCTTTCGTCTTTGGCTCACTGGGAGTGAGAAATACAGAAAGCCTAAAAACTCTTCTTCACCTCCTGCGCCATTCTGTTTTGCGTGTTTTTGACGCGAACCTTCGACCACCTTTTTATGATTTCGAAGTGATTGAAACACTTCTTGGATATGCGGACGTTCTGAAAATCAACGAAGATGAGTTGGTGATTTTTGCTGATTATTTCAAAACCGAACCAACAGTAGAAAGTCTTTGCGCACATCTTGATCAGCACTTCCCGATGGAAATCATCTGCGTGACCCGCGGATCCAAAGGTGCTTTGATTTACCAAAAAGGAGTGATCACTGAGCATCCCGGCTACAAAGTAAAAGTCGAAGACAGCATCGGCGCAGGTGATGCTTTTTTGAGCGGATTTGTCAAAACCTACCTGGACGATAAAAGCCCTGAAGAAATCCTTGATTTTGCTTGTAAACTTGGAGCCTTCGTAGCGACGCAAAAAGGTGGAACACCGAGGTATTCTGCTGAGAGGTTTGATTGAACAGTTTTCAGTCGCAGTAGTCAGTTGACAGTGATCGCAGTGACAGTCTTCAGTCGCAGTATTCAGTTTTCAGTCACAGTCGCAATACCAGTATTCCGTCGCAGAATTCAGTTTGCAGTGCTGAGGTCTGTCGCAGTCTTGCTGCTGAGCAAGCTTGAAGTTGAGGTTGACAGCGATCAGTGATCAGTCTCAGGAAAAGAGTCTCAGTATTCAGTCGCAGTAAACAGTATTCGCAATACCAGTATTCCGTCGCAGAATTCAGTTTGCAGTGCTGAGGTCTGTCGCAGTCTTGCTGCTGAGCAAGCTTGAAGTTGGGGTTGACAGTGATCAGTCTCAGGAAAAGAGTCTCAGTATTCAGTCGCAG